>JBMZCV010000191.1:0-9379 GCA_049613665.1 Chitinophagales bacterium
AGAAAAAACAAACTATTCTAAATAAAAAAACTTGCCTACTTTCGAGGCTCTATTACTTAGTTGCTGAAATATGCAAAAGCGTTGCATTGAAAGTGCATTTTTTTTAGAAAAAAAGGAAAAACTACCCATTTCGCTGCAACAAAGACCGAAAACCCATCACATCAAAAGCTGCATGAGCTGCCATTGCCGAAACTAAACCGACATATTCATATAAATATCCCAAGCCTGCACTCATCACAATCATCGTGATGCCGAAAAACAACCACGCTTTCGTCATTTTGATATAGGAATGTATGGCGATAAACAAAAGCGAGGTGAGCCAAATGCCTAAAAATGGCTGAATGCCTGCCCGAAAAAATAACTCTTCGCCAACGCCTGCCGCAAAAGAAGCCAGCAAAATATCTGGCCATTTCACTTTTATATTGATGAAAAGTTGCTCAAAATAATTTTTGACAGGTTCGCAAAATTTCAGTTCGAGCAAAGAGCTAACCGTAATGGCCGAAATAATGCCATAGACAATGCCTACCGAAATTTGAATCCACAAAACATAATCTGATTGAAAAACTTGTGCGGTGGTTCTATCTTGAAAAAAATGAATGACGAGTGCCGCTAGAGCCGAAAAACCGACAATAGTAGCCAACGACATGAAGAAAAATATTTTTCGTGAGAGTTTCATAAAATGTAAAATTCAGGATTTTTTGTAAAAAAATTTAAGTACCAATAGTTCAAAGTTTGGCGTATTTTTATTTTACAACGATGATTTTTTCTTTATGTAAAACTTTATCGCCATTTTTCAAAACAACGATATATAAACCTTCTGGCCAGCTAACAACATTTAATTCTTGTTTTCCAAGATTATTTAAATTGTCATAAACGGCTATCGTTTTTCCGCTTACATCAAACACATTTAATGCTAGTTTTTGTGCATTGTTTTCGCCACCAAAATAAGCAATACTTGTTTTTTGGCGAGCAGGATTGGGGAAAATAGCTATAAAACTGCCAATAGCTTCATTATTTTTGCTACCACGATTACTGCCATTTTCAAACCAATTTATTACATTTGTTCTATTGGGTCGGCCATCTAATACACCTATGTCTATTGGCACTTCATTTTCTGAAATAGGAACATTAGGCGTAGCATTTGTTGTAATTTTTTTGAAAAAATCGGAATTAAACATTCGCATACAATTTTCAGCATCTGTTACTATTACTGAAATATTGGCAGTTTTGGCAGCTATCAAATTAGCTGTTCCATTTTCTGAATCTGTCAAACTAAGTACATTACCTTGCGTATTCCATTGAAAAGTATAAGGAGCTGCACCTTCATTTATCGCAATATCGTGTTTTACCCAAGTATTATTAGGAATATTTGCCCATATTTCACTTTCAATATCTGCATTTATCACAAAATCTACCGTACTATTTGCTACTGCACGCACTAATTTATCGTTGTTTAAAGCTACTTCTAAGGAATAATTTCCTGCTTGATAAGCATTTAATGTTTGCTGATTCAAAGCTGTATTATTGTTCCAAATATATTCGGTGTAGCCGCTGCCTGCATCAAGTGCTATATAGCCATTTTCGCAAACCGTGAAGGTATTGCCAGAAGCAGGAACAGAAAAAGGGCTATAATCATATTCAATAAAAAGGTTTGTTATGCCGCCTCGCTCAAAAGGCAAAGCGTCTCGGCTACCAAAGTTTCCTCCATTTTCTATAAAAAAGGCCATGGCATTACTTTTGTTCCAATTGCTTTGATTGACTATTTCTTGTACAATACTGCTCAAGTTTTCTGTTTGTTTAGCCAAACCACCAAGCAACCAAGTTGGACTCCAACTTACCGAAGCCGATGTTTTAGCTCTTGCACTCAAATTATTGGTTTTTTCTTCAAAAGGTAAAGCATTTCCTTTTTCGCCTTTTATTTTTACACTACCAATAGCTATACTCACTTCTTCTGATGTGAATGTGAGATAAGCATTTCGAATATGAACGCCTTTTGGAATATTGACATTTGGAAAACGTAAACCCACCAAGTCATCGCCCAAATCCAAGTCATCATCAATAAAATAAACCTCGCCATCGGTTTCTTCCGCATCATCGCCTGCTTCATTGACGCTAACAAAGTTGTTGGTATAATGAACCGAAGTTTGAATAGGTGTTGAAACTGTGCAATGTCCATCATTGTCTATCGCTTCTACTGAAACGCTATGTTGTCCATTGCTGAAATTCATTAAATATCTGTAAGGAGGCAAAAAATCTGTCGATACTAGATCGCCATCAACAAAAAAATGAACTTTCGCAATTTCGCCATCAGAATCAGTAGCAGTTGCTTGCAATAATATTGCATTCGTATTGGTGTAAATCATGTTGTTTAATGGCCAAGTAAGCGTTGCAGTTGGTCGTTCTTCTCGGTATCTATCAATCGTAATGACGCTTCCTGTTGCTGGATTCCAAATATCCAAATTTGCAGGTGCTGTGAAAATATCGGTATCGCTGACACTTTCGACATCTGCTGCATTATCAACCTTAACGGTGCGAATTTCCATTTTATCAGCATCAACAAAAATCCAATTAAATTGATTGAAAGAACCGCTTGCTCTTGTCCATGCCTTGTCATCATTATTGGCACGAAGCGGAGCTCCCCAACAACCCTCGCCTACATAGACATTGCCTCTACACTCGTCCAATTCAAAATTTTCGGTGGCATCGGCTTCTATAACAGGCTTTACGGGCCAAGTTGTTTTTACGGTATGAGCATCGCACTCTACAATCAAATTCATACCATATTCATAAAAAGGCAAAGCCCACGCCAAATATTGGTCATTTTGATTTGCTTTGCCAAAAGTATGCGGCCGAATAGGGCGGTGATATTGAGCCATTTTCCAAACAACATGCCCATGAGCAGCCATATCACTCACTAGCCAATCTTCTTGCGAACCACTCACTACAATTTCGGAATTGAGCGTATAAGTTCGGAGCAAGCCATCTGCAAAAGTCAAACCATAATAGGCTTCTGGGTGTGGCACATCAAACAGATTGACAATAACTGCATTATTGCTTTCGTGATTGCCTCGTGTCGCAATGATAGGAGTCATTTTGCCATCGCTCGCTATGGTCAGTTGCCAATCGTCAAACCACTCTGACCATTGACTATCAGTATCGCTCGACGTATAATCGCCACCAAAAGCAACTACATGCGGCCGCAATTTGCTGACCAATAAGTTGGCATTTTGTCGAGCTACTCTATTATTTCTCGAATCGCCACCTGCAATAATCGACAAGCGTTCTTCTTGCGAATCAGGAGCAGTTTTAAACCAAAAACGTTGGCTCGTACCTTCGCTATCTTTTATCACAAAATAATAAGCTGTATTGGCTTGCAAATCACTCAAATGAGCAAATTTATTTTGCATACCTCGATAGGCAAGCGTTCTATCAACATTTTTTTGCAAAGGGTATTGCGTCCAGTCTGTCCCAAAATCGTTAGTGCCATAATAAACCGTTGCTTCATTTCCAGAAACTTGATTCCAGCCAATCGTCATCGTTGTAGCAGGATTATCTCGCCACATCAAGCGATATTTATTGGTTATAGCTTGACTTTCTTGAATTGCAAAGAATAAAAGAATGGTGACGAGTTGTATGAGACCTTTCATTTGACAATCGTTTTTATATTGATAATTGAAACCATTGTAAAGATAATAGCTTTTTCTCATTTTGCAAAAAAAATGAAAAAGTAGGTTTTAGGGAATAAAAAAAAGCAAATACACTAAAAATAGTGTATTTGCTTTTGTTGTGTTTTTCTTTTTTTCAAAGAATGATACTATTCTTCCGAATTTTTCATTTCTTGACGATAAACAGCCTTTGCAATAATTGCTCTGCGTGCCACAGAAGGTTTAATAAAAGCTTTACGCTTGCGTAATTCGTGCAAAATACCTGTTTTTAAGTACTTTTTTTTGTATTTTTTTAGTGCTTTATCAATAGTATCTGATTCTCGTGCATCAATAATTAGCATAAATTTATAATTTTATTGGTTGTATATAATTTTTTTTTCAATATAAAGAAGGAAACTTGGGGCAAAGGTACATAAAAAAATGAAGTTTTATAAATATTCAAACAAATTTATTCTACAAATTGCAGAAACTAAGTGCCAAATACTTAAAAAATATCCATCAAACCATTTTTCTTTTCTTTTGCTTTGGCCATTTTCACAAAATCAAAATTGCCGATTAAAACTTCTTTGCCTTTTTTAGCCGTTTTGCTCTTATAGTTGTTCATACCATACTGCAATTCCCAGTCCAAAATATAAAAATCCTTGTATCGCTCCTTGATATATTCGCTATTGTCATAAGTAACTAGCCATTTATGATTGCAAACTTTCAGGCTTTCATAAAAACGCTCATGGTCAAAACCTGTATGCAGCACACCATTTTTGCCATACAAACGAGACTTTGTAGCTGAATAATAGGGTGGGTCTAAAAAAATAAATACATTTTCGCCTGCTTTTTCGAGCAAAAAAGTATAGTCGGTAGCCGAAAAATCTATCTTTTTCACAATTTGTGCTGCCTTCCGCAAGCGTTCTACCGAAGAGTCTGTAAAACGTTTTTGAAAAGCCAAATTTGAATAACCGCCAGCATCAGCAACGCCAGAAAAAGTGATTCGATTGAGTATAAAAAAATCGACAGCACGCTGAAAATCACTTAATGTATCGTTTCGTCTCGCCAAAATCTCTTTATACAACAAACGGCCATCTTCATAAGTGTTTTTAATATCGCCAATAGCTTCTAAAACAATTTTATCGTTTGTTTTGAGTTGTTGCCACAAGCAAAAAACATCGTAATTTAGGTCGGAAGCATAAAATTTTGCTTTCGGAAATGCTTGTACGCAATGAAACGAAAATGAGCCACCGCCAAAAAAAGGCTCTCGCAGTTCGTCAAAAGGCGGAATATAGGTTTGCAAAAATTTCATCGCCCTAGATTTTCCTCCTGGATAACGCAATGGACTTTTTATCATATTATTTCAATTATTTTTTTGTAACTATTTACGTTGTGGCAATTTTGGCTAAAAAATAACCTGATTTTTTATCTCAAAAGCCCAAACCTAAACAGTTACTATTTTTTTAATCAAATCTGCCGTTTCTTGCGGTTTTTGCATTGGAAAAAGATGCACACCATCAAAAGCAATGATGTTTTGCCACTTAAATTTTTTGCTCAAAAAAGCGACATCTTTCGGCTGCAAAACTTCTTTTTTAGGCGAATAAACTAAGGTTGCAGGAATTTTCAAATCTCCTTTTGGCAAGCGATATGGCGTAGTGCAAAAAACTTGATATTCTTTTTCGGCTTCAAAAGTCAAAGTCAGTTTTTCGGAATTTTCGCACTTTTTCAAGCCATATTTCACATAATCTCGCAAAGACCGTTCTTCAAAAGGCAAAAATAGTGCCTTAGACTTGAAATATTGATAGGCTTCTTCTCTATTTTCAAAATGCTGTTTGCGATGTTTTGCTTTTTTGGCTGGCACAAAATAGCGGTCAGTCAAATTTAACAAGCCTCCAACATAAATTCCTAAGCGCACAATTGGCCGCAATATCGGAGGGTCGAGTATGATAATTTGGCTAAATAAATCGGGACGTTTCAAGGCCGCAAATAAAGTGATGACTGCTCCAAGCGAATGCCCAACACCAACTACTGCTTGCTGATGTTTGCTTTCAATATCGGCTATCAATTCATTGGCTAAGTTTGTCCAATTCTGATTTATTTCATAATCGCCATGCCCAATATTTTCGATATAAGTCACCTTATGCGGTTCTAACAGTTCAAACAAATAAGCATAAGTCTTAGCCGAGAAACCATTTGCATGTGCAAAATATAGGTTTGCCATTTTTATTTTTTTTGTGAAAAGGAAAACTGCTTAAATCTTAGTGTCTTCTCTATAAATAACTGTCAAAACGGTATGTCCAACTGCTTTCAAAGCACCCTTATCAATGATTTTCATGTTGTCGTCGTGTGTGTGCCAAAAATCGCCAAAACCACCTTGCGAAGTGTAGTGAATAATGTCTATCATCGGAATTTTCGCCAACTCGTTCACATATCTGTGGTCGTCTGTGATAGGTGTAGGTGTAGTTTCATTGTTAAAATAACTTCCATAACCCAACTCAGCAGCCGTTTTCCATACTTTTTCGACCACATCAGAAGCGTAGTGCATCGAAATTTGCTCTTTCAGAAAAATAGCGTCTGCCGCACCAACCATATCTAACAAAATGCCATATTTGGCCGTATAGTTTGGCTTGTGCAAATTATTTCCCCAATATTGCGAACCTAAACAATAAGTGCCATCGGTTTCGGGATTGCCATAATCTTCCACATCAAAAAAGATAATATCGACACCAATATCTACTTTTTGTTGCTTCAAAATTCGAGCTATCTCTAGCAAAACGCCAACACCGCTACCGCCATCATTAGCACCCAAAATAGGTTCATCGGTGCGTTCATCATCTTGGTCGGCAAATGGGCGAGTGTCCCAGTGAGCTGCCAACAAAATACGCTCTTTGTTTGTAGGATTGAAGCTGCCTATAATATTATACATCGGCATTTTTTCGCCCGTATAAACCGTCACTTCTGCTTTCTGTACCATGATTTCGTCGGCAAAACCACCCAAAGTTTGCTCTAGCCACTCGGCACAAGCTTTATGTTCGGGTGTGCCAGGCGTTCTTGCACCAAAATCTACCTGTTTTTTGATAAAACCATAAGCCGAAGCTGCATCAAATTTAGGCACATTTACGACTGGCTTTTTTACATTTGTTGTGTTTGTAGTGCCTTCCTCGCTTTCTGTCCATTTGCAAGAAGAAAAGCTAAAAATTAAAACTAGCAAAAATAGTATGCTTGTAAATTTTATATTTTTATGTATCATATTTTTTTGATAAATATTTACAATTTTATGAAATAAAGCAAAAATAGCTAAAAAAGTGTAACTATTTATTTTTTTATTTAAAACTAAAAATTTAAAACCAAAAACTAAAAATTAGCCTATAAAAGTTCAAAAAAACAAAATTTGGTACTACCTTTAAAGCCAAAAGTTCAAACAATTATGCTATCAAACACCTCGAAGCCGCAGTATTCTCTCATCATTCCTGTATATAATAGTGCGAAAATTTTGCCGATTCTTTTAGAACAAATAAAAGAAAATCTAAAATCGTATTTGCATGATATGGAAGTGATTATGATAGATGATGGCAGCAAAGATGATAGTTGGCAAGTGCTAGAAAGCTATACTAAAAAAGTAGATTTTGCTTTTTTGCGTATCATTCGACTATCCAAAAATTGGGGGCAATTTATGGCCACCACTTGCGGTATCAATATAGCAAAAGGTAATGTTTTGATAACAATGGACGATGACTTGCAATTTAAAACAGCCGACTTGCCAGAGTTTATTGATTTTTTTGAAAAAAGCCCATTTTATTTTATATATGGTATTCCAAATATACGAAAACACAGTAAAATAAATAATTTATTTACAAAAATAGCTTTATTTTACCTTTTCAAAATTTTGTTGAGGCAAAAAAGAGAAATAGAAGTCTTGTCGAGTTTGCGGATTTTCAGCCGAAAAATTTTGCCGAAAAACAAGTATCAACAACAACTTCTGCACATAGATATTGATGCTTATTGCAACTTGCATCTTTCACCACAACACATTGGTTTTCAGATAGTTGAGCATAAAAAACGAAAAAATAGCTCCTCTGGATATAGTTTTTTTGCTAAGGTAGCTTTATTTTTCAACCTAACGATGCGTTATGTTTCTTCGCCTTTGAAAATCAATTTGTATATGGCTATTTTTTTGCTTTTAAGCAGTCCTTTACTATTATTTTGCTCGCCTTTTGTTTCCGAAAAAATATTTTACTTTTTATCGCTGAGTTCTTATTTTTTAATCTTGTTATCTATTAGTATTATAGGTGTTTATTTGGCCAAAACATATCAAAAACAGCATCATTACCAACATTATGTTATCATTGAAGACAAACAATATGAACATTAAATTTGCTAAAGAAGAAAGCCAATATTTGGGTATAAAAATTGGTCGTTTGGAGCAGGAAAAGCTAAATATCGCAGATTTGCAGCAAGAAATTTTAGAGCAAGAATATGATGTTATCAAAATTCGTGTGCCATCAACGGACTCAAATATGATGCAGCGACTTGATGAAATAAGCTTGCCTTTTTCGATTTCCGACACAGTTTTTCATTACAAAGCACCTTTCCAAAAAATGGGTTTTGTGCCTTATGTGAATAAAGATATTGTTTTTGAAATGTATAGAAAAGAACAGTTTGATTTGTTGCAAAAAATAGCTATGCAGACTTTTTCAGAGAATTATGGTGCATATTTTACGCATTCTATTTTTGACAAAATCGTTTCGAGAGAAAAAAAATTACAACTTTTTGGGCGTTGGACAGCGAGTTTTTTTCCCGAAAAAGATAATGGCAAAATCACTTGGCTGGCCAAACACAAAGGCGAATATATCGGTTTTATGGCCATTCAACGCATCAATAACAAAGAATGGGAACCTGTCATAGCAGGGATTTTACCCAAATATCGCAAGGCTGCCTACTTTATAGACCTTATTCGCTCGGTTCGCAACTATTGTGTGAAACACGAAATAGCCTGGACGTATGCCAAAAGTCAGGCTCAAAATATCAATGCGTATCGTGCGTATGTGAGCGAAAATATGAGTATGTATAAAATGTCGGTGAGTGTAAATATCAATAGTTTGCTATCTTATTCTAGCGAAAAAAAAGTGATGAAAACTATAAATATTTCAAGCAAGAAAAATACTTTTTTAGAATCTGCCAACAATTATATTTTTCAAAAATATGGCGAAAATATTTTGATTGAAAAAACTTTGCAGACCGTTTTGCAAGATTTTTCAGAGCCTCAAAAAATGGAAATGCACATTTTGACGAGCTACGAAAATGAGAAAAAGGCTTTGAAAGTGTTTAAATTTTATGTTTTTGAAAAAATAGTGGGAGTTGTTTACATTTTTTTGCAAAAAGTTATTATTTTTTAAACTTAAATAAAATGTTGTAATGCTTGTTTTAAGTAGTCGTTCAGAAGTTTTTGGGCATTTCAGTACAAGATAACACCTTGATTGTCAATGTGTTAGCAACTAAACGAATGCTTTATTAAATAATACTATACTGTAATATAAGTTTTTAAGGTTTGTTTCACAAAAATGTTATAATAATCGAGGTGGAAGGCACTTTTAAAGTGCCTTCCACCTAAATACTAAAAAAGAACGACACACCCTTGTTGGTGTTATCACCATAGCCGTCAGGTTAGTTAAAAAGCTAAATGTTATGATACCCCAAAGGGGTAATATATTATAGCATAGGGTTTTAACCCT
>JBMZCV010000192.1:0-9350 GCA_049613665.1 Chitinophagales bacterium
TTTGCACGCAAAAAAACGCCATTGTTCTTTAGACCAAATGAAATCATTTAGAACCTGAAAAAGTATATTTCTACTCAAATTGATATTTTTTTTGAGTGTCATAGTAGTAAACTATGGCTTGAAAACACATCAATCTGAACAAAAGCCTAACTTTTCAGCATCAAAAACAAAACTTAAACAGCTTATTCTTTGTTAGAAAAAAGCAAAGTGCGTTTTTTGTTATTTAAAACCTAATATATCTAATGCAAAAGCAAATTCAAATGCCACTTCTTTATAAAATTTATATCGGTCGGAAGCTCCTTGATGTCCTGCATCCATATTTGTTTTAAGTAAAAGTTTGTTGGTATCAGTTTTTGTAGTTCGCAATTTTGCCACCCATTTGGCTGGCTCCCAGTAATGCACCTGCGAGTCATTGATGCCTGTGGTAACTAAAAGGTGTGGATAGTCTTGGGCTATTACATTGTCATATGGCGAATAAGACAAAATATAGTCATAATATTCTTTATCATTCGGATTTCCCCATTCTTCATACTCACCTGTCGTAAGCGGAATACTTGGGTCTAGCATAGTCGTAATTACATCGACAAAAGGAACATGAGCCAACACTACTTTAAACAAATCTGGACGCATATTGATAACAGCTCCCATCAGCAAACCTCCTGCACTACCACCTTGAATAACCAATTTATCTTTATTTGTATATTTTTCGGCTATCAAATGCTCCGCACAAGCAATGAAATCGGTGAAAGTATTTTTTTTCTTCAAAAATTTGCCATCTTCATACCATTGTCGGCCTAAATCTTCGCCTCCTCTAATATGTGCCAAAGCAAACACAAAACCTCTATCGAGCAAACTCAAACGAAAAGATGAGAAATATGGATTCATGCTAATGCCATAAGAACCATATGAATATAACCAAAGTGGGCTTGCTCCATCTCGCTTCAAACCTTTTTTATATACTAGCGAAATAGGAACTTTTGTGCCATCTGTTGCGATAGCATATATTCTTTCAGATTGATATTGGTCTGGCGAAAAACCACCTAAAACTTCATATTGTTTCAATAATTTTTGATGATGTGTTTGCATATCAAACTCATAAACCGTTCTAGGTGTTGTGAGCGAATTATAAACATATCTCAGCAAGGTAGTATCAAAAGTATAGTTTTGAGTAGTATTTACTACATAAGTAGGGTCATTGAAAGGCAAATAATAATCTACCGTATTTTGCCAATCTTTAATGCGAATATTCAACAAACCATTTTTTCGCTCAGACACTACATAATAATCTTTAAATAAATCTATTCCTTCTATTAAAACATCTGTTCTATGTGCTATTACTTCTTCCCAGTGTTCTTTTGTGGTTTGTGCAACAGGCGTTCTGACTAGCTTAAAATTAATTGCATTGTCATTGTTTGTAATATATAAATAATCGCCTGCATGTTCCACATCATATTCCAGCTTTTCTTGTCTTTCTTGCACTAGTTGTATCGGCTTTGTCGGGTTGTCTGCATCTGTCAGCCATACTTCAGTAGAAGTGCTGCTGTGAACATATATTTTTATATATTTTCGAGAAGAAGTTCTGCCTACATAAACGCTAAATTTTTCGTCTTTTTCATGAAACACCTCCACATCTTCGCTTTGTGCTGTTCCTAGTTTGTGTCGAAAAATCTTGTAACAACGCAAAGTATCATCATAAGTCGAGTAAAATAGTATTTTAGCATCATTTGACCACACAAATTGACAAATATTTTCCAAAGTATCAGTCAAATGTTCGTTTGTAGCTAGGTCTTTGAAGTACATCTTACAAATGCGATTGCCTTTCAAATCAACGCTATATGCTAATATATTTTGTGAATTATTTACCCCTATACCTCCGATATTATAATAACTATGACCTTTTGCTAGTTCATTTATATTGATTAATATTTCCTCTGGATTTTCTAAATGCTCTTTTTTTCGACAATAAATAGGATAAGCTTCGCCTTCTTCTCTTCTTGTATAGTAAAAATAATCGTCTTTTTGATGAGGAACGCTCATATCTGTTTCCTGAATACGTCCTTTTATTTCTTCATATAGTTTTTTTTGCAAACCTTCGGAGTTTTTCATTTCATGCTCCATATAGTTATTTTCGGCTGTGAGATAAGCCACAACTTCTGGATTTTCTTTATCTTTCAACCAATAATAGTTATCTATTCGTTCATGTTCGTGTTTTGCCAAAACTTTTGGTTCAACCCTTACTTTAGGATATATCATAAATGTCACTTTATTTGTTATTAATCTTGCAAATTAAAGCAATGTCATCACATAACCAAATAAATTTACTTTTATTAGTTCAATAGTTTGGACATTTATACATTTTTTTATCAAAGGCTTAAACATACTATTTTTTTTAGGCTAAGGTGGCCAATATTTGCAAATTTTATAGCCTTTTGAACTGAAAAATAGTATGTTTCACTTACCAAAAGGCGTTTTTTTATTTAACTGAAGATTATTATAAAAAATGTCAGAATCATTGTTAGTTACAAGATGACAATTTTAAATATTTTTTCAAAAAAAACAATTAAATACATTTAACAACAACACAACACACATGACATTTTGTCACTAAAAAACAAAATTAACTGCCAAAATTACTGAAAAATTGAATTGGTACAAGAATTGATTATTAATAAACCGATAGTAAGTAGCTATAACAAGCTTACTTAGCGATTATTCAAGTTTTATCTTTTAAGTGAAAGATTAGAAATAAATTGCTCATTTGCGAAAATTACCACCTTAAATTTCAACATTTGAGCATCGAATCAGCAACGATTATTTTTTTAAGGCTTTTTTTATCAAAAGTTTAAACCTACTATTTTTTTTAGGCTAAAGTGGCCAATATTTGCAAATTTTATAGTCTTTTGAACTGAAAAATAGTAGGTTTTCCTTGCCAAAAGGAGGCTTTTTATCAAGCTGATAATTGTTATAAAAAATGTCCGAACCATTGACACTTAATACACTGTAATATAAATAATTATGCAACAAGATAACTTTACGGTTAAATCTATCGAAGCTATCAACATGGCTCAACAGATAACATTTAATCAAAATCACCCAGAAATAGATACTATACATTTATTAAAAGCCATTTTAGAAGTAGATAAAGATGTGATTCCTTTTTTACTCAACAATTTGCAAATTAATAAAAATATTTTGCTAGGAAAAGTAGAAGAGCAATTAGCGACTTTTCCACGAGTAGAAACAACACAAGAACTCAAGTTTAGTTCGCAATTGAATCGTGTATTTATGGCAGCCAATAAAATGCTTTCGAAGTTTGGCGATAGCTATATTTCTCTCGAACATTTGTTTTTAGGGCTTATCGAAAACAAAGACCAAACCGCAAAAATATTAAAAAAGATAGGCTTAAATGCTAGCAATTTTCGTGCTGCTATTCGAGAGCTACGAAAAGGAGCAAAAGTAACTGACCAGCACGCCGAATCACACTATAATGCTTTAGAAAAATATGCTAAAAATCTAAATGATTTGGCAAAAAATGGTAAGCTAGACCCTGTTATTGGACGTGGCGATGAAATTAGAAGAGTAATGCAAATTTTGGCTCGTCGTAGCAAAAACAATCCCATTTTGATAGGCCAAGCAGGTGTCGGCAAAACCGCCATTGTTGAAGGTATTGCCTATCGAATTGTGAATAATGATGTACCAAATACTCTAATAGATAAAATCGTTTTTGCACTCGATATGGGAGCTTTAATGGCTGGTGCAAAATATCGTGGCGATTTTGAAGAACGTCTAAAAGCTGTTATCAAGGAAGTAACGGAGTCGAATGGTCGCATTATTTTGTTTATTGATGAAATTCATACTCTTGTGGGAGCAGGTGCTACCGATGGTGCAATGGATGCTGCCAATATCTTGAAACCAGCTTTGGCTCGTGGCGAACTTCGAGCAGTAGGTGCAACTACTTTAGATGAATACCAAAAATATTTTGAAAAAGACAAAGCATTAGTTCGTCGTTTTCAGGAAGTAATGGTTACAGAACCATCTTTGGAAGCAACTATCGCCATTTTGAGAGGCTTGAAAGAACGCTATGAAACACATCATAAAGTGAAAATAAAAGATGATGCAATTATTGCTGCCGTAACGCTGTCTGACCGCTATATCAGCGACCGACAACTGCCCGACAAAGCCATTGATTTGATAGATGAAGCAGCAGCACGTTTGCGTATTGACCTAGATTCATTGCCCGAAGAGCTAGACAAAATTGAACGAGAATTGACGCATAAGGAAATTGCAAGAGCAGCTATTAAGCTAGAAAATGATATGGAAAAGCTCGAAATACTCAATGAAGAAATTGCAAACTTGAGCGAAAAACGCCATCGTCTAAAAGCAAAATGGCAGCAAGAAAAAACAATTATTGACAATATTCAGAAAAGAAAACAAGATATTGAAAACTACAAAATTGAAGCAGCACAATTTGAAAGACAAGGCAATTATGCTAAAGTGGCTGAAATAAGATATGGCAAAATTCAAGCGACTGAAATGGCTATCAAACAGCTAGAAAATCGCTTAAACGAATTGGGCGACCAACGCATTTTGAAAGAGGATGTCAATAAGGAAGCTATTGCAGAAGTCGTAGCAAAATGGACAGGCATTCCTGTAACAAAAATGATGCAAGGCGAGCGTGAAAAACTCATTCAGCTAGAGCAAGAGTTGGGAAAACGAGTGATTGGCCAAACAGAAGGCATACAAGCCGTAGCAGAAGCCATCAGACGCAGTAGAGCAGGATTTCAAGACCAAAATCGCCCAATTGGTTCTTTCTTATTTTTGGGTACAACGGGTGTTGGCAAAACAGAATTGGCAAAAGCCTTGGCCGAATTTATGTTTGATGATGAAAGCATGATGACACGCATTGATATGTCGGAATTTCAGGAACGTCATTCTGTTTCTCGGCTTATTGGCTCGCCTCCTGGCTATGTAGGCTATGACGAAGGCGGACAACTGACCGAAGCAGTCAGACGCAAGCCTTATTCTGTCATATTGCTCGATGAAATTGAAAAGGCACATCCAGATGTTTTTAATATTTTGTTGCAAGTATTAGATGATGGGCGACTAACCGATAACAAAGGAAGAACTGTAAATTTTAAGAATGTCGTTATCATTATGACTTCTAATATAGGTTCAGATATTATTCAGCAAAGCTTTGAAAACATAACGACCGAAAATATAGCCCAAATCATGGCGGAAGCGGAAAAAAAAGTAATGACACGCCTAAAACGAACAGTTCGCCCAGAGTTTCTGAATCGTATAGATGATATTGTGATGTTTCGGCCGTTGTTGCTCTCGCAAATTCGTGATATTGTGTTTTTGCAAGTTGAACTACTAAAAAAACAAGCGATTAAAAATGGTATAGAAATGAATATTACCGATGCAGCAATCGACTTTTTGGCTAAAAAAAGTTATGACCCACAATATGGAGCTAGACCAATCAAACGCTTATTACAAAAAACACTTATCAATGAGTTGAGTATGCAAGTTTTGAAAAGACACATTTCAAATCAAAGAACGATTCATGTTGATGTCGAAGCTGAAAAACTAAGCTTTAGAAACGAATAATATCTAAGTAATGAATTGTTGGGCAAAGATAATGATACATTTAGTTGAAGCTAAAATACTACTTTTCAATCAGCTATTCTCGGTTTAACAAAAGAAACTTTTTTGGTAGGGGAAGCATACTATTTTTCAGTTCAAAAGGCCATTAAATTTGCAAATATTTGATCGTTTTAGCCTAAAAAAAATAGTATGTTTAAACTTTTGATAAAAAATAATGACTGACAGCAAGTAGGTGAATAAATACAATTTTGCATTATTTATTTTATTTCAAAGCGAGAATAGCTGGTTTTCAATAGACTTTATAACGATTTTTATATATTTTTAAATTTTTTTTTCAACAAAAAAACATCTCATAATTAACATGTATATTAAATATAAAAACTAATAAACCTTTCTAAAAAAAAATGTTATATATACAGATATAATAACTAATTTTTGAAAAGTAGCAAAAAATACCATTTCAATAATAATAGCAATAACTCAAAGCTTAAAACATTCGTAATTTTCATAAAATTTTATTAACTTCACAAACGTATTTAGTGAAATTTTAGCAAAAGCTGCCCAATTGTAGAAACAAAGGCTTTGAAGATGAGTATAAGTGTCAAGCACTATTTAATAAAAGTTATTTAGTGTGGTAGTTTCCACAATTTGTAGAATAAATCTGTCTGACTATTTAATGTCTTTAAAATTGAGGTGTTAGCCTCAACAAAATATCACATTATTTTGTCTAGAAGCTTATTTTTTTTCGCCTCAAAGATTGTTTATTATCTCAAGAACTTTGCTATCTCCTCACGATTTTTCCTGTTATCTTACAAATTCATACGCTGATGACTTATAAAATCAGGCTAAAAAACTCCACATCTTATGCACTTGTTTCAACAGATGCTTATGATTATATTTTAAATAATTCATATTTAAAGTTAATAAAGTTTTTCGATAACTTGCGTTTACATTCCAATGGTTATGTTTTTTTTCAAAAAAATCATCGCCTAAAAGATGGCAGCTATCGAAATGAAACCATCTATTTGCATCGTTATATTGCAGAACGCTTTGTAGAAAAACCAGCTTCTGAACGCAAACTATATGTTAGCATTATCAATGGAAATAAATTGGACTGTCGAACAGATAATTTGGAATGGGTAAATCGCTCAGTTGCGGTTCGTAACACTAAAAAAATACTCAATAAAACAGGTTATCGAGGCGTATGTAAAGAACGCAACAAATATAGAGCAGTAATTTATGATGGTAAGAAAAAATACGATTTAGGTTTTTTCGATACGCCCGAAGAAGCAGCACAAGCCTACAATCAAAAGTCAAAAGAATTGTTTGGCAAAACAAGAAGTTTAAATAAAATTGGTTATCCAAAACACAAAACGACCAAGACGAATAATAAAATCAATAAAAAATAAAAAGAGATATGCCTAATGTGCATATCTCTTTTTGTTTGTTAAGAGGCTGTTTAAATTTTGTTTTTGATGCTGAAAAAGCTAATTTTTTTGCTTCGAACTTAATTTAGGTCTTAAACGTCCTTTTTTATATACTTGTCGGCCTTTATCGATACCTTTTCTCAATTCTTTTTGAGTTTCCGAATCTAATCGTAAGACATCTTGACATTCAGCAGAACAACAATTTTGATGTGTTGCAGCACATGTTTCGCATTGTATAAACAACAAATGGCAAGCATCATTAAAACAATTAATATGTCTATCAGATAATTCGCCACATTGATGGCATTTGCTAATAATTTCTTTGCTTATTCGCTCTCCTAAACGCTCATCGAACACAAAATTTTTGCCTTTAAATTTATTTGGCAAACCTTTATTTTCTACTTGTCGAGCATATTCGATAATGCCACCATCTAGCTGAAACACATTTTTGAAACCTTTGTGTTTGTAGTATGCACTCGCCTTTTCGCAACGAATGCCACCTGTGCAATACATCACAATATTTTTATCTTCATTGCCTTTCAACATGTCTTCAATAATAGGCAGCGAATCTCGAAAAGTATCGACATCTGGACAAATCGCTCGCTCAAAATGGCCAACTTCGCTTTCATAATGATTTCGCATATCTACGATAATCGTATCTTTTTCGTCAGATAACGCATTAAATTGTTCGGCTGTCAAATGCTGTCCGCCATTTGTTACATCAAAAGTATCATCATTCAAGCCATCGGCTACAATTTTTGGCCGCACTTTTATTTTTAGCTTATAAAAAGACTTGCCATCATCTTCTATCGCAATATTTAGTCGTGTGTTGTCTAAAAAATCAATATTATACAAATGCGTTTTGAAAGCCTCAAAATAATGATTTGGTACACTAATTTGAGCATTAATGCCTTCTGTTGCGATATAAACTCGCCCAAAAACCTGCCATTCGTTCCACTGCTTATACAAGTCATTCCGAAAATCTGCGGGATTTGGTATTTTTGCGTAGCGATAAAACGAAAGTGTTGTACGCTCAAATGTTTCGGCGTGCAAACGTTCTTTTAAGATTTTTTTATCAATTTTGTTATATAAAGCCATTTCTAATATCTAATTTTAGCTACTTAAACCACTTTTTATTCTCTGCTGCATGCTTTCATACAAAATCATGCCTGTGGCAACCGACACATTATAAGAATCAAAATCCGAAAGTATAGGAATTTTTGCAACGGTATCAACGGTTTGCAACAATTTAGGACTAATACCATTTCCTTCTGCTCCCATAACCAGAGCTGTTGGAATGCTCCAATCTAATTCCGACATATACTTTTCTGTGCGAATATCTGCGGCTACAATTTGCAAACCATTTTGCTGTAAATACCGCACAGTTTCATCTAAAAAACGCACCTTACAAATAGGCAAACGGTGCAATGCTCCTGCCGAAGTTTTCATTGCTTCGCCATTGATACTTACTGAGCCTTTTTGTGTAATAACAATAGCATGAACACCTGTGCAAGCCGCAGTTCGTGCTATCGCTCCAAAGTTTCGGACATCAGTAATGCCATCGCAAATCAAAAATAAAGGAATTTCACCTTTATCATAAGCATTCGACAAAATATCAGCAACTTCATAATATGGAATCAATGCACTCAAAGCAGCAATACCTTGATGTGTTTTTTGCCTTGTTAGTTTTTCAAGCTTTATGCTCGGCACTTGCTGCACCGCAACATGGCGTTTTTGAGCGAGTTGTTTAATTTCGCTCTCAAATCGACTACTTATACCTCGTTGCAACCATATTTTTTCAAAAGCAATACCTTGTTCTAAAGCTTCTTTAACTGGCTTTCGGCCATAAATGATTTTTTGTTTTTTAGGCTCTTTTTTTTGCATAGCTACAAAGTTACGACAAATTATGTAAAAAACCAGCTAAACAATTAGATGATAATTTTTTTTAAGTCAAAATTTGATTTTTTAAAAAGGAAAGAATTTTAAACATTAGATATTATTTAGATGAAAGTGTAATGACAAAAACATCGAATGACATTTTTTATACACTTTCAATACTAAATAATTGGTTGAGGGTTCAATACAAATATACAAAAAGGATTAGCCAAAAGTCGTTTAGGTTTAAGTAAAAGTCAGCCTTCAATACAAATCAAAAAGGGTATCAAGTTGTCATTCAGGGTTCAAATAATAGTCAATTAAGGATTAGCCAAAAGTTGTTTAGGTTTAAAAAAAAGTCAGCCTTCAATACAAATCAAAAAAGGGTGTCAAGTTGTCATTCAGGGTTCAAATAATAGTCAATTAAGGATTAGCCAAAAGTTG
>JBMZCV010000193.1:0-9337 GCA_049613665.1 Chitinophagales bacterium
TATTTTTTTAAATGCAAATATAATAAATCTTACTTAATTTGCTTTACAGTGTACTCAACAACAAAAAAATTAAATATTATTGATTTAGCAAGTAATTTTCATAAGGCATTCTACTAGCAATTGAGCGAGCCAAAGTCAGCTCATCGACATATTCGAGTTCGCCACCAAAAGCTACACCTCTTGCAATAGACGTAATTTTTACATCAAATTTTTGCAGCATTTTCGAGAGATAAAAAATAGTTGTATCACCTTCCATTGTCGGATTCAGGGCCATAATTAATTCTTTTACAGTTCCTTGCTTCACTTTAAACAAAAGGCTTTCAATATTCAAATTGTCAGGCCCTACGCCATCAATGGGCGAAATAACACCTCCCAACACATGATAAATACCATTATATTGATGCGTGTTTTCTATCGCAATTACATCTCTAATGCCTTCTACTACGCAAATTAATTCGTGATTTCTAGCAGGATTGAGGCAAATATCGCACTGCTCATTATCGGAAATATTGTGGCAAGATTCGCAAAAACATATATCTTGACGCATTTTTATGACTGTATTTCCAAAATTTTCGGCAACTTCGGTATCTTGTTTCAACAAATATAAAGCCAAACGCAAGGCTGTTTTTTTGCCAATACCTGGAAGTTTGCTAAATTCGTTTACGGTATCTTCTATGAGTTTAGAAGGAATTTTCATATACTAAAATAAGGTTTAGAAATATATTTTTTACTAATCTTGTATTTTTTCGCCAAAAGCCAAATCGCCAGCATCGCCAAGGCCTGGCACAATATAGCCTTTTGCCGTCAATTCTTCATCAATGGCTGCTGTCCAGATATGCACATTTGGAAACTGTGCTTTGATTTTTCCAATGCCTACGCTACACGCAATAACGGTTGCAATATGTATCATCTTGGGCGTACCTTGCTCGAGCAATTGCTCCAATGCGACCATCATAGAAGCTCCTGTTGCTAGCATTGGGTCGCATAAAATAAGCGTGCGATTGTCTAAATCTGGGCAAGACAAAGCTTCGAGTTTTATCGTAAACTTGCCACTTTTGTGATGTTTTCTATATGCCGAAATAAAGGCATTATCTGCTTTATCGAAATACTGTAACATGCCATTGTGCAAAGGCAAACCAGCACGCAAAATAGTCGCTAAAATAGGTTGTTGGGCCAACACATTGCAGTCGGCTATACCTAATTCGGTGCTTACTTCGAGTTTTTTTGTAGGAAAAGTTTTGCTAATTTCATAAGCCAAAATATTGCCTAAACGCTCTAGATTTTTTCTAAAACGCAAACGGTCTTGCTGTATTTCGGTATGTCTTATTTCAGATAAAAACTGTCCAACTAAGGGATTATTTTCACTTAAATTGTGTACCATAATTGCTAATAGTTGTTGCTGTTATGAAATATTTTTTTTGAAAAACTGCTTAAATTTTATTTTTCCATAGCCAACACATCAATTAAATGAATAGTTTTGAGCGGCAATTTATTTTTTTGAATATAGGCATCTAGGTGCATCAAACAAGACCAATCTGTCGAAATAATATATTCGGCTGTTGTATGCTTTTGAATTTGCTCTATTTTTTCTTGGGCCATAGCTGCCGAAATTGGTGGATATTGTACTGAAAATGTACCGCCAAAACCGCAGCAAACTTCGCAATTGGGCGATTCTTGCAAACTCAAACCTTTTACTTGCTCCAACAAATATCTAGGTGCTGTTTTTATGCCACACTCTCGCAAAGCCGAACAAGAATCATGATAAGTTGCTGTTGCTTGAAATTGTGATTGGATATGAGAAACTTTAGCTATATTAACTAAAAAGTCTGAAAATTCATATATTTTTTTACTTATCTTTTTCGCTTTTTTTTGTGCTTCGCTGTCTTTATCTAATACGCTTTGATAATAATTTTTAACAAAAGCGACACAAGATGCCGAAGGTGCTACAATATAAGTGGTATCATCAAAATCTTGCAAAAATTTCTGAGCTACCTTTTTTGCTTCTTTGCCAAAACCTGCGTTGTAGGCTGCTTGTCCGCAGCAAGTTTGAGAAGGATTGTAATGAACTTCATATTTGAGTTGTCGCAAAACTTTTACCATATTAATGGCTGTTTGCGGAAAAAGTTGGTCAATAAAACAAGGTACGAAAATGTTTATTTTCATAAAAAATTTAGCTTATAAAAATGTTTGAGTAAAAAAGGGACATGAAAGATAACTAAAATTAAGTAGTTCGACAAATTTATGCTGCAAATAGTGCTGGACACTTACTTTGTTTCTACAAAAATTTCGTTTATTATTTTGCCAGACCAACAATTGGGCGTGTGCAAATCGAAAAAATGAGCAATACTAGCAGCAGTATCATAAATATTTACTGTTTGTTCGATTTGATGAGCAGAATTGATGCCTGCTCCTGCCCAAATCCAAGGAATGTTAACCTCTTCGGGCGAGTCGCCGCCGTGGCCGTGTCCTTTTCCACCGTGGTCAGATATGAGCAAAAAAGTTGTTTGAGATAATGTGCCTTTTTTTTCGACTGCTTTCACTATTTTTCCAACTATTTTATCAGCTTTCGCAACGGCTCTTCGATAGGCTTTCGAACCATGGCCTCTGAAATGTCCTGCATGATCAACGTGGTCGAAGTGTAAGAATAATAAATCGAAATTTTGGGTTTCAATATAGCTCGTAGCAGCTTTTAGCGTTTTGTTTTTTGTGTTGGTGTGTTTTATTTCGGAGCAAACATTTGGTTCAACTAATCTTCCAAAGTCTTTCCATTGATGAAAGCAAGCCGTATTTACTTTTTCGTTTTGCTGTCGAAAAATCTTGAAAATCGTAGGTACAGTTTCGCCTTTTTTACCTTCGCAATAGCTTTTCTCTTTCACATCTTTTCGTTGCCAGCCATTAGATTTTATTTCATGTTCTTTGGGCGTAGTAGCCATTATCATTGAAGCCCAATTCGGACTGCTTTTAGTAGGCAAAACAGCTTGAGCAGCCAAAGTATAGCTTCCATTTTGCATGAGTTTGTCGATATGTGGCGTTTCTGTTTTTTGCAAATCTGCTACATTTAAGCCATCAATACCGATAACAATTAGATTTTGAGCAAAAAAAGGGTTTGAATATATTAAAACAAAAAGTAAAAATAAAATTTGCTTGCTTTTTTTGACTAATTTGTTTGCGACTTTCATTTGTTTGAAATTTATCAATAAGTATCTTTTAGCCATTTTTCAGCTAAATACCAATGAAAACTGCGAAAAGGCAGTTAAAGCAAAGCTAAGAAAAATATTGGCTTTTAGCATTTTTTTTGAAGCATAAAAAAAAGACTTTTCACATCTTATAAAAGAAATGAAAAGCCTTGTCATTATTTTCTTAAAAAATACTATTTCAGAAAGCTACTATCGCAACATAGTTTGCAGTTTTTTTACATCACGAACCAATAAGCGTTTTCTATCAAAATAAATGAGGTTTGCAGCACGCAATTCATTCAAAATCGTGGTTACGGTTTGTCGAGAAGTATCTGTTAAGTTAGCGATTTCTTGATGTGTAAAAAACTTAGGCACAAGCATTTCATAGCCTACTCTACGTCCTTTTTCGGTAGCAAGATTGCTCAAAAACTGAATGATTCGAGAGCGTGCATCGCAAAAAACCAATGCTTCGAGACGACGTTGAGTTTGCAAAAGTCTATTGCCGATAAGTTGGATAACAAGCTGACCAAATTGTTGGTTTTGCTGCATCAAATTTTGAGTGATATATAACGGAATAGCTTGAATTTCGCTGTTTTCCATAGCTTGAGCAAACTCTGTTCGGCTTTGCTCACCAATAAGTGCCAGCTCGCCAAATACTTCGCCTTCTTGCAAAACAGATTTGATAATGGTTTTGCCATCTTCAGACAACAAGCTAATTTTGATACGTCCTTTTCGCACAAAATATACATACTCTGCTTTTTTGTTTGGCGAATACACATAATCTCCCTTGCTGTATTCTTCTATTTTGATGTATTTTTCCCATAATTTTTGTGGGCTTGCTTCTGTTTTTGGAACAAAAAAATCTTTTAGAAAAAGACTGTTTCCATGGTTGTTTTCGGTTGCTATGTTTATCATAATGTTTGCATTTTAATAGTATTGTTTTTATGAAATACCATTGTTAAGAAAATAATGTGTTTGAGGCTAAAAAGCCTATCGCTGAATAGTTGTTGATATTTTTTTAAGAGGTTGTTTGTATTTTGTTTTTTAAGCTCTACGATAAAATTTAAATGGTCGCTTAGTGCTACGTTTTTATTTTATGAGCATTTTACCTGTTGCCAAGAGCTGTTGATGATTGCTGATTTCGTAAATGTATATGCCTTTTTTCCACTCTAAAACAGGCAAAGAAAATGTCGTTTGTCCTGAAATATGTTTGTCATACACTTTTTGGCCCATGATGGTATAAATTCTGCAATACAAATCGGGATTGTTTAAGCCTTCGATACTAATATGAGCTATTTCGGCCGAAGGATTTGGAGCAACTGCTACTTTAATATTTGGATTATAAGTAATGCCTGTTCCTAGCAGCTTTACTTCAAAATAGTTTTCTCCAACTATTTGGCTAGTTGTATTGGTGTTCATAATCTCATTGTTGAGATATATAGTTGCTGCATTGTTGATGAGTGTTCCTATTTCGTTGTTTGCTTTTTGTGCTACCTTATATTTCACAAAACCACGACTTTCTGCTAGATTAATAGCACTGCTTGGCATTTCTATATTTTCGAAAGTCCATTCCAACACTCTTTCATTTCTGATATTGAAACTATAAGGGTGACTTGCTGTGCCTATTTGTAGGCTTGTGATGTCGATATGTGGCGACAATGTATCCGTAACAATTATATAATAAGAAGTATCATAACTCAAATTTTGAAAATGTATTTGGTATTCTAGCTCATCGGTTGCATTGATATAATTTTCTTCATGTACGCCTGTCGGACTCACATTAATACCATTGCTACTTGCTTGTGTTACTATTTGGCTTTGCTGACAATCAATAGAAATCGCATTGCTCAAGTCATCTTCAAATACAGTATTTACGATGCCTAGTGTTACTGTTTCGTCGCTGTTTTCGCCGCAAGCTTCTACATGAAAACGAGGATAACTTTCGGTTGGATAGGCTTCTGTTTGGGTGGCTTCTATTCGCCATGTCGAACCATTAGCAGGCATTTCGACATGTATATCTTCATCGGTGTTTACGATAGTATCGAAAGCCATGCGCATCACATTGTCTTCATATATTTCGATAACAGATACAATACTTGTTGGTTCATCAAAAGTATGGTTTTTTATCGTAAAATCTATGAGGTTTTCATTCATGCACGCTCCAGATACTTCAATAACAGAACCTGTCCAATCTGGATTTGGCAATATGCAAGGTAAATCAGGATAGATATGTGCAGTCATACAATGCGTCATTTCGGGCAGAGCATCGCAGCTAAGGTGTGTAGTTATTTTGAAAGAGCCACAATCGCCAATATCAATATTTCCGAGTTGAAAAGCATATATATTGCTGCTAACATTTTCGGCTTCTAAAGTAGCATTTTCGAAACTAAAATATGAATCAAGCTCTATTTCTACATAAGCATTTTCGGCTATTTGAGTGCCTGTATTGCAATAGTCAATAAAATAAACGGCATCATTGCAATGTTCTAAAACAGGTGTCGAAATATCTACTTGCAAATGCTGACAGCTAATAGCAGTATGAGCAGGAAAATCTATGAGAACAATATTGCTTTCTTGATTAACAATAATGTCTTGTTGGTTGCCACAGTTGAATGCAAACAAATCATTTGGAGGAAAAATAGTAATTTGATAAATGCCACTATCTACTGCCAAGCTATATGAACCATCTTCATTTGTGTTGGCAAAATAAGTATTCATTTCGCTACTAGCTTGCACAATCCAATTTTGCAAAGCCAAATCGCCTGCATTTTTTACGCAATCTTCATCATTATCCAAAAAAACAAATCCTTCTATCAAATTGTCATTTTCGCCACTTTGATTTACTCTAAGTGCAAAAGCATAAAAATCTTCTGACAAAAAAGAAAGAGCATCGCCTACTAAAATATAATCGCCAGTAGAAGTCTGTAAGCCACCATAAACATTGCTGATTAGTCCATAGCCAAATTTTTTGTTCCATTGATATACTCCTTCTGCATTTATTTTTGTCAGATTGATTTGCTCATTATTTTCAAGATTTGTATTTAAAAAATCGTTACTGAGCATTGCAAAGCCGCCTTCTCTAGTTTCAAAAATTTCATATACATCAAAAGCTTCTCCAATGAGTTCATAATAGCTCGAAAGCCAAATTTGTTGTGCTCCATTTGCCGTTATTCTTTCTATAAAAGGCTTTTTTTGTTCTTCTTGAATATAACCGCTAATAATCAAATCGCCATTGGAAGCTTCGCAAGCTTCATAAGCAATACGTTGCATCGTAGTATCGGTATATGTCCACAAAAACTCACCATTAGCATCTGTTTTGATGCAATACATTTGTTTGTTTGCATTGCCTACTATAAAATAACCATTGTCATTCGTTTGCAACACCCGATAGGCTGTATGTGTAACACATTGCCCATTGCTATGACTTTTTAGCCATGCTTTTTCGCCCAAATCATTGGTTTTGAGGAGAAAAAAGCGGCTACCTATAACATTATCATAATATCCTGCTACAACAAAGCCATCATCTTCTGTTTCGGTCAAAGACCAAGTTTCAAAATTGTCGGCACTTTCAAAAACCTTTTGCCATTCGAGATTGCCGCTTGCATTTGTTTTTAGCAAAAAAACATGTCCATTGGTAGAGCCAGCTATCGCAAAACCGCCATCTTTGGTTACAATCATAGCCGAAACTGTATTGATTGTAAAGGTAGCATTAGCATTTTCGAGGTCATATTCTTTTGTCCAAAGTAGCTCGCCTTGCTGATTTATTTTAGATAAAAACACATCTGTTTTACCTGTATCATCTTCGTGAGTATTGCCAGCCATCACAAAAAAACCATCGTTTGTTTCGACAATATCTTTTGCATCAAAAAAAGGAAACTGCTTTTCCCAAGTTTGACCTTGCACTACTATTGAGCTATTTAGCAAAATGCCAAATAGAAAGCAGTAATAATATTTTTTAAAGATTTGTTTCATAGCAGACAGTTCAATTTTTGCGACTTATGAAAACTTGATGCGCATTTGTTGTTTATTTGAATACGAATATCTAGTTTTTTTTCCACATAAAAAAAAACAAATTTAAGCATTTGTCGTACTCATAAATTTTACTTTAAAAACATAACTCATTGATAATCAAGGCTTTATATTTTTAAATGTTCATTTTTGTTTTCAAAAATCCAAAATTTGTATTCTATTTTTTGAAACTTATCTTGTTTTTTTTACAACAAACAAACATTTTTTACAAAAAAAAAGAATATGTCATGTTTGTTCAACCAACGACATTTCGATTTTTCGCATCTTATGCAAGCATTTCATATGTTGAAACATTTTTTTAAAACAGCATTCATTTCAAAACAAACAAACGCTTGCTTACAAATAATTAACACTTTTTGCACCTCATTTCTTTTTGTACATATCTGTTTGCTAACATCATAGAAATTGTGTATCTTTCATTTTCAGGATAAAACTTTCAGATAGGTACTTTTTGCAAAGACAAATTTACAAGTCTCTATCCTGTTGAAATATCTTATAAAAAATAAACGACAAATAATTTTGTAGTTTTGTTGAGTTGCATTTATGACTTAAATCCAAACACTAAAAAAAAATAACTTAAATGAAACCTAGCATTCCGAAAGGCACCAGAGATTTTGGGCCAATTGAAGTGAAAAGAAGACAGTATATCACCAATATTATTCGAGAAGCCTTTGAAAATTTTGGCTTTCAACCGATAGAAACGCCTGTTATGGAAAATCTAAACACCTTGACAGGCAAGTATGGCGATGAAGGCGAACAGTTGTTATATCGTGTCTTGAATCAAGGCCAAAAACTAAAAAAAGCTAACAAAGCTGCTTTAGAAGAAGGAAATTTGCCAAAATTTGCAGCATCTATTGCCGAAAAAGGCTTGCGATACGACCTTACCATTCCATTTGCACGCTATGTTGTGATGAATCGAGGCACGCTAACATTTCCTTTCAAACGCTACCAAATACAACCTGTTTGGCGTGGCGACCGTCCACAAAAAGGACGATACAGAGAATTTTGCCAATGTGATGTTGATGTTATTGGTACGACTTCTTTGCTTAGTGAAGTAGAATTAATTCAGATTTATGATATTGCTTTCAAACAATTTGGCTTTGAAGTGAGCATCAAGCTCAACAATCGAAAAATTTTGGCAGGCATTGCCGAAACCATCGGTATGAGCGACAAATTGACGATGCTAACCATAGCTATCGACAAGCTCGACAAAGTAGGTATCGCTGGCGTTGAAACCGAACTCGTCAATAGAGGAGTAGAAACTGAGGCTATTGAATTGCTCAAAAAAGTGTTGGAAACGACAGGCAGCAATAGCGAAAAAATAGATTTTTTAGCAAATTATCTAAAAGATTCGAGCATTGGTATGAAAGGTGTTGAAGAGTTAAAAATTTTATTTAACTATTTGTCTTTCATCAAATTACACAATAAAATTGAATTGGATATAACTTTGGCTCGTGGCTTAAATTATTATACAGGAACAATTTTGGAAGTGAAAACTAAGGCTGTCAAAATGGGCAGTTTGGGTGGTGGCGGCCGTTACGATGACTTAACAGGAACATTTGGCTTAAAAAATATGTCTGGCGTTGGCATTTCATTTGGTTTAGATAGAATCTACGATGTGTTGAACGAATTGGATTTGTTTAAGAAAATCGAAATGAATAATACAAAGGTTTTATTTATCAATTTTGGCGACGAACTTGAAATGGCAGCTTTCAAAACTTTGCAACATTTCAGAAAAGAAGGCATTGCAGCCGAAATTTATCCTGAAAGTGCAAAAATGAAAAAGCAAATGAAATATGCCCATGCAAAAAATATTCCTTTTGTCATATTCATTGGCGAAGAGGAGTTGAAAAATAAGACGATGAAAGTGAAAAACATGACGACAGGAAAACAAATGCTTGGCAATCTTTCGACCGTTGCTAATTTGCTGTGGCATATGAGCTATAATAACAAATAATTTAAATGCCAATTACTATTTAATAAACAGCAGCCGTTTCCGCTTTGAAACTACTATGGATTATATAGTCTTGTTCTTATGTCTTTCAGGCAGTCCGCTTTTCGGCTGTTGTTCATTTTTTTGACCAAAAAAACGAACCAAAAAAAGTCAAGACTGTTTAAAAATCTTAACGCCT
>JBMZCV010000194.1:0-9322 GCA_049613665.1 Chitinophagales bacterium
AAGCTCGTTTGTCTTCATCTGCTAAAGATTGTGTTAAGCCTAACTTTTCGCTTGTGCCTTGATGCTTCGATAAAAGTGCCAAATATTGGTCTTTCAAATCAGTAAACTCTATTTCAAAAGCTCGTTTGTCTTCCTCCACAAGTGAGTTTGTAATATCCAAATCTTCTTGTAAAGTGATGCTTTTCATTTTTTCTGCATCATATTTTACCAAAATTGCAGCAAGTTGAGCTTGAATATCTGCTAATTCAATGTCATAAGCTCGTTTATCTTCGATAGATAGTGATTGTGCCAAGCCCAACTTTTCGTTTGTAGTAGAAAGGTCTTTTTTGGCCAAATTTAGTAACCCTAAAATTGCCAAATATTCCGTTTTCATACCACCATACTCTATTTCAAAAGCTCGTTTGTCTTCGGCTGCTAAAGATTGTGTTAAACCTAACTTTTCGCTTGTGCCTTGATGCTTAGATAAAAGTGCCAAATATTGGTCTTTCAAATCAGCGAACTCTATTTCAAAAGCTCGTTTGTCTTCGGCTGCTAAAGATTGTGTTAAACCTAATTTTTCGCTTGTGCCTTGATGCTTCGATAAAAGTGCCAAATATTGGTCTTTCAAATCAGCGAACTCTATTTCAAAGGCTCGTTTGTCTTCCTCCACAAGTGAGTTTGTAATATCCAAATCTTCTTGCAAAGTGATGCTTTTCATTTTTTCTGCATCATATTTCGCCAAAATTTCAGCAAGTTGAGTTTGAATATCTGCCAATTCAATGTCGTAAGCTCGTTTATCTTCGATAGATAATGATTGTGTCAAACCTAATTTTTCGTTTGTAGTAGAAAGGTCTTTTTTGGCCAAATTTAGTAAACCTAAAATTGCCAAATATTCCGTTTTCATACCACCATACTCTACTTCAAAAGCTCGTTTATCTTCGGCTGCCAAAGCTTGTGTAGCAGCTAATTGTTCATTCAAACCATCTAAACGATTTTGCAAATCATTTATTCCCAATTTCAAATCCATTTTCTCATCTTTCAAGTCGGCAATAGTATCATTTGCTTCGCTCAAAAGATTCAAAGTATCATCGTAGTTGCTTTGCACGC
Source organism: Chitinophagales bacterium (assembly GCA_049613665.1). Taxonomy (GTDB): domain Bacteria; phylum Bacteroidota; class Bacteroidia; order Chitinophagales; family UBA2359; genus JBMZCV01. The sequence goes on from JBMZCV010000194.1 coordinate 1,087, forward strand.
CACCCATCTGAATTTTCAATTCACCAATTTGCTCTTTTAAATTTCTTTTTTGAGCTTCCAAATCGCTAATATTTCCTTTTGCAGAATCAAAATTGCCTAAAAGACCATTATATTCTGTTTGTAAATTCGCTTTTGCACTTGTTGAATCTTTAAATGAAATTTGTAAACTTGTAAAGTCATCTCGCAAAGTTGCCAAATCATTATTCAAATCATTTTTATCTGTTTCTAGCTTTTTTGCTTTTGCCGCAGAAACATCAAACCTAGATGATAAACTAGCATATTTTGTTTTTTCATTTTGCAAACTCTTAGCACAAGCAGCTTTATCGGCTTCCAATTTTTTAATAGTAGCTTTCTTAGCATTCAATTCTGCTTGCAACTTGTCATACTCTCTTTTTAGCGTATCCATTTCGCTAGCAGATTGTTTTTTGAAAGATGAAAACGCATTATTTACATTTGTGTTTTCAGATGTCAGTTGCAAATGGTCACTTTTGAGAGAGCCAAATGTTCTACGCAAGTCGCCAAAAGAAATGTTTAGCTGACTTTCTTTTTCTTTCAAACTATTATGTTCGTTTTTAAGGTCGCCATATTGCAAAATATGGGTATCGTGTTGAGATTTTAAGCTAGTATATTCTTTATCTCTTTCGCCGAATTTTTCTTCCAAAGAAACGATTTTATCATTCAATTCTTCTGTGTAATTTCTACATAACCATCTTCGCAAAAGCCAACCCAAAAGGAAAGCTAATAATAGAGGTAGTAGGCATAAAAACCATGACCATAAAGACATATTACAGTTATTTTATTAGTTTGATAATTTTTTTTAATACTTTTGATGAAATCTAAGGAAGAAATGACATATTTTTTAGCCAAAACGGTCGAATATAAAAAGTTATAAGCTATCGTTTTTTAGAAATATGTCATTTCTAATACCTCAAAAATCTGTCAGACTTGAACTTTTTTTTCTTAGTCAAACAAGAAAAATAAATTGCTCATTTGTGGAAGCTAACACCAAAAATTTCAATGCGTTAGCAAGCCAAACGGCCTATATTAATTTAGTGCTTGGCACTTAATAAACGAGTTCTATTGTTGTACGACGATTTTTCGACCGCCCTGCTGCTGTGTTATTATCAGCAATAGGTTTTGTTTCGCCTTTAGAGTCGCTCATCAGTTGCGAAGCACGAATACCATTTTTCACTAAATAATCCTTAGCAAAATCAGCACGTTTTTTACCCAAAATCATATTTTTGGCAGCATCGCCTTGGCTGTCTGTATGTCCTGTTACACGCACTTTCACATTTGGTTTTTTATCTAAATAATAGAGCAAGTCTGTGAAATATTGTCGTAACTCGGCATCAATAATCATTTTAGACTTATTGGTTTCAAAATAAATTGTTCGTGGTTTTGCTTTAATATCTGCCTCAATTTTCTTCAATCTAGCATCATCTTCTTTCTTTTCCGCCTCTTTTTCTGCCACCTTTTTATTTTCAAAAGTATAATCGACACCTCTCACAATCTGGCCATTTACCACAGGCAAATCTTTTCTCATGCGAGAAGCTACTTTTATTTGCTCACTATTTGCACCCAAACTCACCAATAATTGTTTCACATTATTGGCACGTCCCAAACCTAAGTTTTTCGATAAGCTATTATTTTTCTCACTCTCGCCATACCAGCCTGTAATAGTTAGCTCTTTATTTGGATGTTTTTTCAAATGAGCAATAGCTTGTTGATACGCTCGTTTCACTTTTGGTGATAATGGTTGATTGGCTTCAAAATTCGATTCTTTAAATACTAAATCATCATCAACATCGGCTTTGAAAGTATCGCCTGTTGTGTCCGTAATCACTAAATTTCGCACCGCATTTTCCGAATTTGGCAATAAACTGAAATTAACACCTCCACGCATTTTATTGTTGGCATCAAAAACAATATTGTCATTTTTAATTCCCTCCAACACAAATTGATTAGCATTTGCACCTAAAGCAACAAGTTGTTCTTTAATTGAATTGGCACGTTCTACGCCTAAATTATCAAATTTTCCATTATATTTTTCGCTACCTGAATAGTAACCTTTTAAAGTCATTTTTTCGGAAGGATTAGCTTTTAAGTAAGCCGCCATTTTTTGCAAACCTGCTTTAGCTGTTCCGTCAATATTTCCTTTTCCTTTAGATTTGTCAAATGACAAGCCTGCTGGATTAAAGTTGAGCTTAAAGTTATTTTTTCCTGTAACCGTAAACGGACTAAGCATAAAACTATTATTTCCGCCTAAACTGAAATTAACACCTCCACGCATTTTATTGTTGGCATCAAAAACAATATTGTCATTTTTAATTCCCTCCAACACAAATTGATTAGCATTTGCACCTAAAGCAACAAGTTGTTCTTTAATTGAATTGGCACGTTCTACGCCTAAATTATCAAATTTTCCATTATATTTTTCGCTACCTGAATAGTAACCTTTTAAAGTCATTTTTTCGGAAGGATTAGCTTTTAAGTAAGCCGCCATTTTTTGCAAACCTGCTTTAGCTGTTCCGTCAATATTTCCTTTTCCTTTAGATTTGTCAAATGACAAGCCTGCTGGATTAAAGTTGAGCTTAAAGTTATTTTTTCCTGTAACCGTAAACGGACTAAGCATAAAACTATTATTTCCAGCACTACTTCCGTTAAACTGAAAACCCATATTGGCTGGCATCATACCATTTGTAAACTTAATATTGTCGTCTTTTATGCCTCGCAAATTTATTTGAGCAGGATTTGCACCCAAAGCAACCAACTTTTGTTTAATAGCATTGGCACGTTCTACCCCTAAGTTTTCGAACTTTCCGCTATATTTTTCATTGCCTGCATAACGGCCTGTAAGCGTCATTTTCTTATTAGGGTTTTGTTTCAAATAACTACCCAACTTCTGAAATGCTGCTTGCGTAGCAGACGGAATTGTAGGCTTAAAATCGGATTGAGAAAAGGTAAACCCTTCTGGTGATTGAGCCATAAAATTATTGCCGTCTTTGATGAGCAATGGACTTGCTAATGCTCCTGTACTTGCAATTGTGGTAGCATTATTTCCCTTGTCGCCAAACAAACCTGTACAGCATGGTGGTTGGACAAACCATAAATATATGCTTCCTAATATGATAACCAATAACAATCCAAAAATAAAGGTACTAATATTCTTCATGTAAACTTTTTTTTAGTTTCCTTAAAAAAATCTTTGAAAAAGCCAATTTTTTAATAACATTTTTACGACATTAAGGTAGTTAAAAAGTGACAAAAAAATTAACTTTTTTTAATAATTATTAAAATCACATAAATGTATTTTTTACTTTAATATGATTTTAATAGTTAAGACTCTTAAAACATATAAATAAAATGAACTTTATTTGTATGCTATTTTACGCAAAGTATATAACTATTTATTTATGATATATTCAAATCAGCTTATTTGTTTTAAAATATTATTTTTTTATTTTATTTCATTTTTATTTACTTTTGAAGCAAAAAGCACCAATTTTTCTATTGAAATAACTCCTAATCTGCCTAACAGTATTAGCAGTCTAAATGAAAAGTTTAGTATCTCTTTTACAGATTCTATTTTAGGCATCAATGCCTTTCCAAATCAAAAGCTAGTAGAATTTTCGCTTGATAAATCTTTTATTTTGGCCGAAAAAAGAAAAAATAAGGTAAAAGATAGAATGGCTTCGTATCATTTTAAGCATAAAACTTTGGTTAAATGTGAGCAACAGGTTATCACAAATGCAACGAATACAGAAAACAGCATTTCAATAACAGGAAAATTTAAAGATTGCGATTGTGCGTATCAAATCGATTTGGAATATCGAGAAGATGAAAGCTTAGATTTGACTTTAAGTCTTAGCGATACCACTTACAATTATGTCGCTTTACAATACTTGACAGCCGAAGATGAGCATTTTTTCGGCTTTGGTGAGCAATACGCACATTTCGATATGAAAGGAAAAAAGCCAACGATTTTTAGCGAAGAACAAGGCATTGGGCGTGGCGACAAACCGATTAGTTTTTGGTCTGGTTTGGCAGGTTCTACTGGCCACGATTTTGCGACACACAAAGCCATTCCTTTTTATATTAGCACAGGAAGCGAGCAAAAAAGCATTCCACAACGAGCTATGTTTGTCGAAAATAGGCAGTTTGTCGCTTATGATTTTACCGAAAAAAATGATGCGAGTTGCAGCGTTTGGCATCACACTTTGACGACAAAATGGTGGGCTGCCGAAAGTCCTTTAGATTTGATAGAAAAATATACGGCACATACAGGCCGCTTGCCAGAATTGCCAGATTGGGCGTATGGAACGTGGCTCGGTTTGCAAGGTGGCAGCAAAGATGTGTTGGAAAAAATAGCAGAAGCAAAGGCAGCCGACAATCCTGTTAGCGTGCTTTGGATTCAAGATTGGGTAGGGAAGCGAAAAACTCGTTTTGGCTCGCAGCTTTGGTGGAATTGGAAAGCTGATGAAGAAAGTTATCCAAATTTTAAGCAATTTTGCGAAAAACTCAATGAAGAAGATGTAAAAGTTTTAGGCTATGTCAATTCTTTTTTGGCAAATGAAAGGGAGTTGGTAGAGCAAGCAAAAGCCAATAATTATTTGATAAAAAACGAAAAAGGCGAAAATTACGACATCGTAACACCAGGTTTTCCAGCTTATTTGGTAGATTTGAGCAATCCTGCCGCTTTTGAATGGCTAAAAAAAGTGATTATAAACGATATGATAAACATGGGTTTGAGCGGTTGGATGGCTGATTATGCCGATTGGCTGCCTTTAGATTGCAAGCCTTTTTCTGGCGAATCGGCATGGGCATATCACAATGCCTATCCTGTGGAATTTGCTCGCCTCAATAGAGAAGCGGTAGAAGAAGCCGAAAAGTTGGGCGAAATTGTGTTTTTTATGCGTACAGGACATAGCTATTCCAATCGTTATTCCACTTTATTTTGGCTCGGCGACCAGATGGTAAACTGGGGAAAAAATGACGGTTTACCTTCCACTGTGCCAGCTTTATTGTCGAGTGGCATGAGCGGTATTAGCTTGAATCATAGCGACATTGGCGGTTTCACAACGGTTTCGCTACCGATGGTAAAGGTAAAAAGAAGCCGAGAATTGCTCTGTCGTTGGTCTGAACTCAATGCTTTTACGCCTATTTTCCGCACACATGAGGGTTTGATGCCCGAAAAAAATGCTCAAGTGTATAGCGACGAAGAAGCTGTTGATGCTTTCGCCAAAATGGGACGCTTGCATTTTGCTTTGAAGCCTTATTTCAAGATTTTGGCTAAGGAAGCGGCCGAAAAAGGCTATCCTGTGTTGCGTGCTTTGTATCTGCATTATCCAGATGATGCGGTGACTTATGATTTGATGTATCAGTTTTTGGTAGGTAGCGATTTGTTGGTATTTCCTGTTTTGGAGAAAGGTGCGGAAAGTGTGAAAGGCTATTTTCCAGCAGGCAAATGGAAACATATTTGGACAAATGAGGTGTTTGATGGTGGCAAATGGACGACTGTGAATGCTCCGCTTGGGCAGCCTGCGGCTTTTTTGAGGGTTGATGGTAGTCATTTTGAGTTGTTGGAAGGGGTTTTGAAGGAATAATAGCAAAATATATTTGATAGGAAGCACACTAAAAATCTAAAATTGCAAAACACACATCAACTTTGCATTACAAATAATACTGCATTTCTATTTTCAGTCAAAAAAAATGAACCTTTGAAGCTATCAGATGTACTAAAAAATGTATTTTCTAAGTAAAACGAAACACGCAAACTTTTTTTCTGAAACGATAAAATGTCAAGTTTTGCGAAAAGTTAGCTAGAAAATGTTATTTTTGCCTATTCAAAAACAAATTCAATACACATTTCGTAATTTTTTATATTAAATGGCAGGAAACAGCTCAAATATAAGCAAACCATCTTACTTTTATTCTATTGTTAGCATCACTTTAGTCCTTTTTATCATTGGACTTTTGGGAATTACGCTGATACAAATACGCTTGTTATCTGCTCATTTTAAAGAAAACATTGAAATTACGCTTATTGTTTCCGACAAAGCTGTGCAATCAGATATTGATAAAATGATGGCAGAAATAGGAAGCGAAACTTATGTCAAAAGCATTGATTTTGTGTCGAAAGAAGAAGCTGCGGAAGCCTTTCAGAAAAAAAATAATGAAAATTTTGAAGACATTTTAGGTTACAATCCTTTGTTTTCGTCTTTCACTTTACGACTACATGCAACTTATGCAAATGCCGATAGCTTAGATTTTATAACAAGCGAGTTGGATAACAACAAATTTATTACAGAAACTTTTTATCAAGCCTCTTTAATTGATGTGATTAACGAAAACAGTAATAAAATTGGTCTCATTTTAGGCATTTTGAGCCTTATATTTTTCGTTGTCGCCTTCACACTCATCGACAATACCATAAAGCTGGCGATGTATTCCAATCGTTTTCTCATAAAAAGTATGCAGCTTGTCGGTGCGACACGCTCATTTATCACAAAGCCATTTACGCAGCAAGCTGTTTACAATGGTATTATTAGCGGCTTATTAGCTTCTGTTTTCCTAGTGATGCTTTTGCTTTTTGCACAACACAACATACCAGAATTAGCTACTTTGTTCGACATTTTTACGTTCCTAATTCTTTGCATTTGTCTTATTATCACAGGTATTATTATTTCGTGGTGGAGTACAAAATCTTCTGTTACCAAATATTTGCAAATGCACTTAGATGAGTTATATTAAACAGTCTAACTAACTGAAAATCAGCTTATTAAAACACCCTATTTAAAGTAAAGCTAAAATTCATTTCATTTACTTTTTATACATTTTTTTGATTATTCAATTTCTAAAATAAACCAAAATAAAATGGAAAAATACGAACACCAATTTTTATTCAACAAAAAAAACTTTAGCGTTGTACTCATCGGTTTGGCACTCATGGTTGTAGGCTTTTGTGCTATGGTTTACTTTCCACCAGAAGACAAAATGATTTATGACGAAGAAACCTTATACGGCTTTCGTACAACTGTCCTCGCTCCTATGCTTGTGTTAGCAGGTTTGCTCGTGCAAATTGTCGCTATCTTCTTGCCTACCAAAACAGACGAGGCGACGGAAATTTAATATAATTTGTTTTTTTCAAAAACGACAACATTCGCTGTTGCTGTGTATTATCATCTGCAACTAAAATACAAGTTTGTCGTCTTTGTCTTATTTTTTCATTAAAAACTTGTTGGTGATATCATCAACAAGGGCATTAATTCATAATTAGAATATGTCTATTATTGAAGCCATTATTTTGGGTATCGTGCAAGGCTTAACAGAATTTTTGCCTATCAGCAGCAGCGGACACATCGAGCTTGGAAAAGTCGTTTTGGGTGTCGAAAGTGCCGACGATATTACTTTTACGCTCTTGGTTCATGCAGCTACCGCTTTGAGTATCTTAGTTGTTTTTTGGAAAGATATTAAAGAATTGTTTTTTAGCATTTTTTCGTTTCAATGGAATGAAAATACACAATATATCGCCAAAATCGCTATTTCTATGTTGCCTGCTGCTTTTGTCGGTTTGTTTTTCGAAGACCAACTCAATGCACTTTTCGATGGCGAAATCATTTTGGTGGGTTGTTGTTTGATAGCAACAGGTTTTATTCTTTTTCTCACACAGCTAGAACGAAAGCACAGACGAAGTGTCAATTTCAAAGACGCTATCATCATTGGTTTGGCTCAAGCAATCGCTATTTTGCCTGGAATTTCACGCTCTGGCAGCACGATTTCTACCGCTTTGGCCTTAGGAATTGAGAAAGAAAAAGCTACTCGTTTTTCGTTTCTGATGGTTTTAGGATTGATTGCAGGAGCATCTATTTTAAAACTAAAAGATTTGGGCGAAGCTACGCAAGACACTACTTTTTTGCCTTATTTCGCTGGCTTTATTGCGGCTTTCATTTCTGGCGTTTTGGCTTGCACTTGGATGCTCAATATCGTTAAAAAAGGAAAAATCATTTATTTTTCTGCCTATTGTTTTCTAATAGGTGCTATCGCTATTGCTTTTGGTTTTATGCAATAGTTAAAACCTTCTCTATATTGAAAATCTGACAGATGGGGTGTCGAATTTCGTAGTGTTTTTTTATAAACGTTCGCCCTATTTTTTTGTAAGAAATGACAAAAAAATAAGTCTTAATATTAAAAAAAATATCAGCAAAAAAAGTGTACCAGCATGAGTTTTTAACTCGTG
>JBMZCV010000195.1:0-9297 GCA_049613665.1 Chitinophagales bacterium
TAACGCCATCTGAACATATCGCATCGACGCTTGCTGAAACACTCGTAATCGCTGGGCATTCTGAACAGTTGTAAGGCAATGAAATTTCATTCAAGGCATTGCCATCGTCATCTAAACATGTAAAATCGTTTGGAAAGTTTGGATTGGAAAGTGTGAAAACGACATTTCCGCTCGTGCCTGTTTCCGCTGTAAATGAAAAGCCTGTTCCTGTATTACCTTGTGTATCTTCCCAAGTTGCTGTAAAACTATCGCAAGATGGTGTCAGTTCTGCAAAACAGTCATTGCTCTGCGAAACTGTATTTGCTGACAAGACTGGAAATACCGAAATCTCGACATTATCGCTTTGAATAACTGTACACAATTCATTTGTAGGCTCATAAGTCGCATAAAAACTCATCGTTTCGCCACCACAATTTTCTGTCGTCAAAACTACTGCATTTGGGTCTGATATTTCTTCATCGTTGCTATTGTACCAAGTTAAAATACCCTCATCGCCATTGCTCAATTCGGCTGTCAAACTGATAACGCCATCTGAACATATCGCATCGACGCTTGCTGAAACACTCGTAATCGCTGGGCATTCTGAACAGTTGTAAGGCAATGAAATTTCATTCAAGGCATTGCCATCGTCATCTAAACATGTAAAATCGTTTGGAAAGTTTGGATTGGAAAGTGTGAAAACGACATTTCCGCTCGTGCCTGTTTCCGCTGTAAATGAAAAGCCTGTTCCTGTATTACCTTGTGTATCTTCCCAAGTTGCTGTAAAACTATCGCAAGATGGTGTCAGTTCTGCAAAACAGTCATTGCTCTGCGAAACTGTATTTGCTGACAAGACTGGAAATACCGAAATCTCGACATTATCGCTTTGAATAACTGTACACAATTCATTTGTAGGCTCATAAGTCGCATAAAAACTCATCGTTTCGCCACCACAATTTTCTGTCGTCAAAACTACTGCATTTGGGTCTGATATTTCTTCATCGTTGCTATTGTACCAAGTTAAAATACCCTCATCGCCATTGCTCAATTCGGCTGTCAAACTGATAACGCCATCTGAACATATCGCATCGACGCTTGCTGAAACACTCGTAATCGCTGGACATTCTGAACAGTTGTAAGGCAATGAAATTTCGTTTGCTCCATTTCCATCAACATCTAAACATGTAAAATCATTTGGAAAGTTTGGATTGGAAAGCGTGAAAACAACGTTTCCACTCGTGCCTGTTTCGGCTGTAAATGAAAAGCCTGTTCCTGTATTTCCTTGTGTATCTTCCCAAGTTGCTGTAAAACTATCGCAAGATGGTGTCAGTTCTGCAAAACAGTCATTGCTCTGCGAAACTGTATTTGCTGACAAGACTGGAAATACCGAAATCTCGACATTATCGCTTTGAATAACTGTACACAATTCATTTGTAGGCTCATAAGTCGCATAAAAACTCATCGTTTCGCCACCACAATTTTCTGTCGTCAAAACTACTGCATTTGGGTCTGATATTTCTTCATCGTTGCTATTGTACCAAGTTAAAATACCCTCATCGCCATTGCTCAATTCGGCTGTCAAACTGATAACACCATCTGAACATATCGCATCGACACTTGCTGAAACACTCGTAATTGCTGGACATTCTGTACAAACATTAATAGTCAAAGTCATGCTTGCTTCTGCCGTACAATTGTTATCTGTTACTGTTACACTATAAAAATCAGCATCTGTCACTTCAATAATTTGTGTCGTTTCATTATTTGACCACAAATAGCTATCAAAACCATTTCCAGCATCAATCATATAAGGCAAATCTTCGGCACATGCTTCAGCATCTTGTAATTCTACAACTGTTGGGCTACTTGCCAAAATTATTGTAAAGTTAGTAGGATAACTCGTACAATTTCCTACTGCTTCTACAATATAATTATTTTCTCCTATTTGTAAATCGTTGGGAACAAATGAACTACCTGTATGAATTAAAGTATTTGTTTCGTCATACCAATTTATTATTGCATTAGGTGTATTATCTGAGCTTGCTTGCAAGGTAGGAATAGCATCATTTTCACAAATTTCAAAACTATCGCCATCAATTGTAACAGTAGGTGGCGAAACATCACAACATTCCAATAAAGGAATGCTAACTGTTGTGGTATTGGCACAACCACTATCATCGATTAATATCAATTCGTAGTCGCCTTCACACGCATAATTAATATTAATCGTATTTCCGCTTTGGCTAAAATAAACATATGGCTCAATAGAAATATCATAAGCACTTGCATTTGTTGCCAATGTTATTTCAGCAGTACCTGTACAGCTTTCACAAAAATCAACATTGATATCTGCCAATTGGTCAGTTTCAAACAAAACATTGCCATCGGTATCAACACCATTAAATAGCATCCAACCAGAAGCACCATAATTTCCATTATTATCATTTGCTCCTTTTCCCACTTGAAAGCCAATCGTGCCATCAGTATCATAATTGTGACGCATATACAAAGTTGTGCCTTCAAAAAAAGTGCCTGCTATACCTGTCAAAGTGCTTTTCATGCCATCTTCGCCATCATCTATAAGATAATAAGACCAAATCAAATAATTTGCTTGCACAATATCAATATCTCCTTTCCAAGTTGCATCTGCTGCAAACGCTTGCCATTCTGTCCAATTTCTCTTGTCTTTGAACCAAACACTTGCCTCAAAACGTCTGTTATCATCTGTTCGGCTAATGATAGTACCTGTCAAATGAGCCGTTCCATCAGGAAAACGCTCAAAAGAAGCTTCTTCATTTTCAAAAGTATATTGTTTATCGAGCGGAATTTCTGTTCCTTCAAGAGAATCTAGCCAAAAAGCATGATAGTTTGAACCTGCAAATTCAGTAATACAAGTTGTCAAACAATTGGGTGTAATATTAGTAATTGTTGGTTCATTTTCGCAGTTTTCAACCGCAAAAGTTTCCACAATTTCGCAATTTTCATTATCTGTTATCGTAACACTATATTCTCCACAACACAAACCCAAACGGTCTTGCATGGTCTCTGTTCCATCGCTCCAAGCATAGCTATAAGGTGGCGTACCGCTATTTACGCTAAGGTCAATAATGCCATTGCAAGCACCTTGCGAACAATCTAAATCAGCATTGATATCGCCTGTAATATCTTCAACATCATATACTGTTCCTGTTGTGTTATCAACCATTGTTCCTGAAAAAAAGAACCAAGCCGATATGCCATAGTTCGCATTTTTATCATTAGCAGCCTGTCCGACTTGCACACTCCAAAAATGTTCTCCGCCAAAGTTTTGCTCCAAATACAATTCGCCAGAAAGGTCTCCAGTACCTATTAACTTGCTTTTTTGTCCATTTATTCCGACATCAATTGTGTAATAAGACCAATCAAGATAGTGATTTTGAACATTTTCAGGTAATCCTTTATAATAGTCCGTAGGTTCGGCAGGAAATCCTGGATACCATTCATTCCAAGTTTGTTTATCCTCAAACCAAACATCTAATATCATTTTTTTGTTAGGCTCATTTGTGTTTGCGATAGTACCTGTTAAATGAGCTGTTCCATCGGCATATTCCGTAAAAATGCCTTTTTCGTTTTCTCCAAAAATATAAGTATCGCCATTATTTAAGCCCTCAAAATAAAGAGCTGGCAAATAAAAAGCATGGTTATTTTCTCCCTCATAAGCTTCTGCCCAACATTGTTGCGAAGCATCGCAAGTAGCAATAGCATTTGCACTCACATCAAGGCAATCTGTTTGAGCCAAAAGAGAAGTATTCAATAAATTGCAAATAAATAAAAGGCCATAACATATGTTCTTTTTCAAGCATGAAGTATTCATCATTTTTGAAAAAGAAATAGTGACGGCCAACTCGTCGTTTTTTTGTTCTGTACGCTTTAGTTTGTTATTTTCTAAACTGTAAACTACTGTGTTCATAACATTTCTTTTTGAATTAAGTAAAGGTTTTCATAAAAAAAAATAGGTGGTAACATTTTCTATAATAATTTGTTGGCTTGTCGTTAGGTAAGCAAAGTACTGCACTTCAAGACATTCTCAATCTTAACAATTGAAAAACATACTTGTGTTTGCATAGCATCATTTTAGATATAGTATTTTATATCATACATAATATATTGAATTTCAGTATTAAAAAAATATTTTTTTTGCTTTTTTTTTAAGAAAAAACAAAAAAATTGGCGAATCCTGTAATTGTGGCACAATTTTTTGTTTAGCTATAATGACGTTTATAAAATATTGTTTCACATGCAGGTATTATCCAAATCATTATATAATACTTATTTCTTATCTTTATTTTTTGGCACGTTTATTGGTAAGCTAATGAATATAAGCAAGTAATAGATGGTTTAGTGTTGATAAACAAGCAAGAATAAATATTTTTTTTTACATTTAGAGAAAAAAGATTTTTAAAAAGATAAAAAAAAATCTTCTCAAATGTAAAAAAAATGTCAAAAAAAAACTATTTTTGTCTAAATAAAAAAAGCAACTTGACTATTTATTAATGATTTTTTAACTATATTATGTTTTAAAAATGAATGGATTAAGCAAATATTACATCAAAAAAATAATTAACTCTTTTTCGGCTGAAATGACCGCAACGGAAACTTCACGCAAATTGAAAATCAATAGAAATACAGTTAATAAGTATTACCGTATAATTCGAGGAGCAGTAACACACTACCAACAAGTGCAAGTAGAGATACAAACCTTCAATAATACAACACAACTGCACTATTTCAGTTGGCATAAAAACAAAGGATTGATACATACTATGGAAGAAGGTTTTCCAGCCTTTTCGCTCAAAGTTCACAATGAAAGAGTGTTTATTGAAGCAATAGATTCGTCGGAGATTCTGAATAATAATATCAATGGTAATAGCGAAAAAAATGAAGAGGAAGCCATCGAAAACGTTGTGGCAAAGCCGCTTTATGAAACCTCTCCGTATTATCATCGGCATACGAGAAAGCTAGATACGGCTTCCAAGTTTTTTATTTATGCTAAAGAAAAACTGACTAAGTTTTATGGCGTAAAAGAAGAATATACTTATTTGTATTTGAAAGAATTGGAGTTTCGTTTCAATAATCAAGACAAAGATTTGAGCAAATTGGTATGGAAAATTTTGCCTCATCATAGTCCAGAATGGCTAAAGACAAGTCGTCATAGACGATAATTTCAATATTCTTTTAAGTAGTTGTTCAGATGTCTTTTGGTATGCAAGAGCGAAACAACATGCTGATTTTTTTTCAAGGCACTAATAACGAATCAAATACTTTATTAAATAGTGCTTGGCACTTAAACTCTTATTTATGAAAAAATTTCTTTTACAAAAGTGAATAAGTATTCAGACAGATTTACCCTACAAATCACCCTATTATCAAATAATACTTGGCACTTAAACATCATATTGTTTACTTATTTAAGTAGTCGTTCAGAAGCTTTTAGGCATTTCAGTACAAGATAACACCTTGAATGTCAATGCGTTAGACACTAAACGAATGCTTTATTAAATAATACTTGGTACTTAACAAGCAATATCTCGTAAATATGTAAATAGTTGGGCAAGTTTATGCTACAAATTGTAGAATTTAAATGGTGCTTGACTCTAAATTAATGTTGTTTTGATAATTTTGGCCGAAAATATTTTTTCATTATCAAAACAACATTAACCCAAATTGGATTTATTAGCATTCCAACTTGGAGCAATAGCATGATTATTCAATTTTAAGTAATTATCCAGCAATTTTTGGATATTTAAGTAAAAGCTAATAAGCCGATTCTCAATGTGTTGGCAACTATAATGAATGCTTTATTAAAATAATGCTTAAAAGAACCTAATACCATAACAAAAAAAGGCATCATACAAGATTTAAATCTTGTATGATGCCTTTTTTTATAGTTCAAAATGAGAACTCAAAAATCTAATATTTTATCTAATCAAAGCTACGCACTTTAATGATATTTTGCAAATCAATTATTTTGTTATGATATTCTTCATTCTTTTCCATTGATTTTTCTACTCTCTTGATAGCATGAGAAACTGTGCTATGGTCTCTTCCTCCAAAATGTCTTCCAATGCTTGTGAGCGATATTTCGGAACTTTCCTTAATAAGATACATAGCCATTTGGCGTGCTTGTGCAATATTTCGCTTGCGTCCTTTGCCCAACAAATCTTCGAGTGCAATATTTAGATACTCACAAACGATATTTTGCACAAAATCGGGCGACAATTTTTGAGGAATATTTCGTACCAAACTTCTGATAGTTTCCTGTGCCAAAGCCAAAGAAACCTCCTCTCCTTTCAAAGAAGACTGTCCTAAAATAGAAATCAACGCACCTTCTAGCTCTCTAATATTGGTTTTTACTTGCGTCGCAATTAGCTCTACTACTTCACGAGAAATTTCGATACCATCGGCCTGCAATTTCTTTTCCAAAATCGCTATTCTTGTTTCCAAATCTGGTGCTTGCAAGTCTGCTGTCAAACCCCATTTGAAACGAGATAGCAAACGCTCTTCCATGCCTTCCAAATCTCGTGGCGGACGGTCTGAAGTCAAAATCAACTGCTTGCCAGAATGATGCAAATGATTGAAGGTATGAAAAAAGATGTCTTGCGTTCTATCTTTATTTGCAAAAAACTGAATATCATCTACTATCAACACATCTATCATCTGATAAAATGCAGTAAATTCATTGATGCCACCGCTTTTGACAGCTTCTATAAATTGATTGGTAAAACGCTCCGATGACACATACAACACCGTTTTGCGTGGATATACATTTTTTACATAATTGCCAATAGCTTGTGCCAAGTGCGTTTTGCCCAAACCTACACCACCATACAACACCAAAGGATTGAAAGATGTTTTTCCTGGCTTGTTGGCAACCGCAACACCTGCCGAGCGAGCAAGTTGATTACACTCTCCTTCCACAAAAGTCTCAAAAGTATGACTAGAATTGAGTTGTGACTCAATATTTATATTTTTGATGCCTGGTATCACAAATGGATTTCGGATAGCTTCCGCATCCTCCTCTTTTCTGTATTGCTCAAACTCTCTTCTATAGTTTGGGTGATTTGGGTCAACTTTAATATTGACTGCTGGCGAATGACTTGTTGGTTTTGCAACCACAATTTGATATTCTAGGCGTGCAGAGTCGCCCAGCTCTTTTTGAATGGAAGATTGCAGCAAAGCTACATAATGTTCTTCTAGCCATTCATAAAAAAACTGACTTGGTACCTGTATGGTGATTACCTTATTTTCGAGCTTTACGGGTTTTATGGGTTCGAACCAAGTTCGATAACTTTGCTCATTAATATGTTTTTTTATATTAACAAGGCATTCAGCCCATATTGTGTCAAGCGTTTTAAGCATATATACCTAGCTTGTGGAGTTTTACGAAACAAATGTGATTTTTCTTGAAACAAATTAAGCTACTGTAAAAAAGACATCGCTTATTGTTTGCATACAATGACTTTTTGCAAGCCTTATATTATAAATATCAAGCATTTAAATTCAATAATAGTGTATTATTTTGTGCTTCATTTTATGATGTATGTGTGTTTTTGATTACAGAAATGATTGCGAAGTTCTTATTTTTTTTTTTTTTAAAGAAAAATTGTGATAGCTTTTTACAAAATACATATACATATTTTCACAAAAAAAAAAAAATATTGTGTAAAATGTTGATAATCAAGTTCTTAAACAATTTTAAAAATCATTTCTTATTTTTCATTCAAATAATTGTTAATGCTTTGATTTCTTTTTAGCACGCAAAGATAGGAAAAAAGCTAAGTTTATCAAAAGCATCGCATATAAGTTTCAGATAACAACAGAAATGTTAGTTTAAGCTTATCTTGCTTCTTTTGAGGAATTGTATAGCTCCTGTGACTCGACAATAAATAAAAAAAACTCATTAAAACAAATAATAACAACATAAATTTATTATTTTTACGTTATCTTTTATATTTTTGCAAAAACTTTTTTCAAAACCTATTAAAAATTTAAACATGAAAAACATCAACACTTTATTTTTCATTTGTGTTTTATTTCTAAGTGCCTTAACAGTTTCGGCACAAGAAATTAGCATTGCAGAGGCACGAGACTTGAACGAAGGTTCGGAAATCACCATTTCTGGCGTTATCATAAACGGCGGCGAGTTAGGCGGCATCAGATATATGCAAGACGCAACAGGCGGCATCGGTATTTATGATACCAATTATGCCGACGACCTTATGGTAGGAATGCAAGTACGCATTACAGGCACAACAACTAGCTACAATGAACTATTTGAGATAGAAAGTTTAAGCAGCGTTGAGGTTTTGGCAGAAAATGTAACGCCAGAAGCTCCAGCAGTAAGCATAACCGAAGCCTTCAACGAAACTTATGAAGGTAGGCTTGTGATGCTTGAAAATATTTCATTTACCGATGTTACATTAGCAGCCAACAACAATACTTTCATTGATGGCTCTGGCAATTACGACATCACAGACGGCACAAATAGTGGCGTTTTGCGTGTATATTGGAATACTGATGTAGTAGCTACACCTATGCCAACAGGTACTTTCAACGTTATGGGAATCATAGGGCAGTATAGTCCAGATGGCAACCCAAGCGAAGGCTATCAGTTTTTGGTGCGTAGCCTTACTGATTTTGATGGCTCTACCAATATCAATACGCCTACTTTTGAAGCAGTAAAAATTGCTACTTATCCAAATCCTGCCAGCGACATTCTAACTATCGAATTGCCTGCTAATGAGCAGTTTACAAACATTAATATTTTGAATGTAAATGGTCAAAATATTTATAAAGCAAACATTTCAGCAGCTAAGTTTGAATTAAATGTAAGCGAGTGGGCAGCAGGCATTTATTTCTTGCAAGTAGATGGCAAAATGGCGAAAAGTTTTGCGGTAGCGAAATAAACTCTATAATTCATTAACAATGATTCGGACATTTTTTATAACATTTTTCAGTTTAATAAAAAAATATCTTTTGGCAAGGAAAACATATTATTTTTCAGTTCAAAAGGCCATTAAATTTGCAAGCATTGGGGCCGCCTTAGCCTAAAAAAAATAGTATGTTTAAGCCTTTGATAAAAAAATGTATTAATGTCCGAACTATTGGTTAAAATAGTAAAAGCTGTTTGAAAACAAGTGAAAAAGAAACAAATATTTTGAAAATGTTTGTTTCTTTTTTTATTTTTAGCCAACTTTCATCAAAAATAAACACATTATAATATAAATTATTTATGACAAAAATTAAGTTTGGAACAGACGGTTGGCGTGCTATTATCGC
>JBMZCV010000196.1:0-9294 GCA_049613665.1 Chitinophagales bacterium
AAAGGTAGCTGTCGCTGTTTTAGTACCAAAAATAGAAGTCCCAGAAAAACAAAAATAGCTGTTTTTTCATTGTTTAGCGGCAGTTATTTAGAGAAAGGTAGCTGTCGCTGTTTTAGTACCAAAAATAGAAGTCCCAGAAAAACAAAAAGATAAGTAGTTGTTTTTTCATTGTTTGACGGCAGTTATTAGATATATACTAATAGCTGCTGTTTTTTTTATATTCAATTGTAAAGATTTTGACCTATTTCTTTCAAAAACCTTTGCATTCAATTTAGAAGTTGTTTAAATTTTCTCTTTTGAGAGACAAACACACTTTAATAAACCGTTGATTCATTGCTAACACATTGTTAAACAAAATATCATTTTCGATAATACATTATATTATTTTTATATGGCTACTTGGTTTAAACAGCTATTCTCGCTTTGAAATAAAATAAATATTATAAAAAAATATCCACTTGTTCTTCTGTGTCAGCAATTAGTTTTTAAGGCCTTTTTTATCAAAAGCTTAAACATACTATTTTTTTTAGGCTAAGAAGACCAATATTTCCTATTTTTATAGCCTTTTGAACTGAAAAATAGTATGTTTCCCCTATCAAAAAAGGTTTCTTTTGTTAAACCGAGAATAGCTGTGGTTTAAAAAATATCTTTTTCGTCCAAATTATTTGTTTTTTTAAGTCGTAGTTCTACCTTCAAAAAGTATCAATTTGAGTAAAAAAAATGCAATATAAATAAATTTCGTCATCATTTTTTTGTTTTTCATAATTTTCGCTCCACAATAGCAGGATTCAATTTAAAAAGAGTGTTGTTTAAGTACCAAGTACTCGTATGTTTGTGTTGAAAAAAAAAGGTTAGAAATTTTTTATAACAATTGTCAGCTTAATAAAAAAAACACCTTTTGGCAAGGGAAAGATACTATTTTTCAGTTCAAAAGGCTATAAAAATAGGAAATATTGGCCATCTTAGCCTAAAAAAATAGTATGTTTAAACGAAACGGCTGTGTATATTTATTTTTGTCTGACTACTTACATTAGACTCTATTCACAAAATTTAAATCAGCCATAATAGCGAAATAAATTGATGGGCATTTCCCAAAAAAGATAAAAATCTAGCTGGCAAACAGAGGCTAGAGTTGTCGTTTTTTTATGGATAGACGCATTTTTCAAATACTTGATTGTTTTTGAACAACTGCTTAATATATTTTTTATTTTATGCTAAGGTATTGAAAATCAAGGTGTTAATTTTCACATAAAAGCAACTTATTTCTAATGTTTCGCTAAGTATTATTCTTTTGCTTAAAAAAAGCATTTTTAGGTATCTTTTCTATTGTTTTTTTCTACTTGAAGCAGATTTTGTTCTTTCAATTCTACGATACTAGACAGCATACAAGTGTCTTTTTTTTGTCAAAAAAACATCATATCTGTAATATATTGTTTTTTTTGCATTAATATATTTTATTCATTATAAACAACTCAAAATGAGCAGTTTATTATCATTTTGGATTTATATTTGAACCATTTTTAAAGATATAAAGCATGCACTCCAATTTTGAGTAAGCAAGTTTTGTGGCAAGATTTTTGTGCAAATGCTTTGAGTTAACTATTTTAAATTTTACTTATTACCACATTTTAAGCTAAGAACCAAACACTATTTAACAATAGGACAATTCGATGTTCACACCTTGAAAACTAAAGTGTCAGCTTCCTTCATTTGCAGAAAAAATTTGTCCGAAAAAAAAGTAAGTGCCAAAAAAATATAAAAAAACATCTTTTGAGCATCTACACATTTTTTATCACTTGTGGAAAATAATATGCTTATTTTAAATTCGTTGACACCAAACAACTTTATAACTAAATAGTGCCTAGCACTCTTTGATGCAAATAATAATAAACAATTGTACCATGAAAAAAGTAAACACTGCCTTTTTTATATATGTATTTACCTTTACTATCGCTTTATTATCTAGTGTTTCGGCTTTTTCGCAAACATCAGGAAATCCATTAGCACAAGACGATAACATAACAACGCTTGAAAATCAAACCGTTGTTATTATTGTTTTAAACAATGATTTGGGTATTGATTTGAATGTTAGTTTTGTCGATACGCCTAGCAACGGAACGGCTTTGTTGAATGCTGGCGGCACGATTAGCTATATACCAAATATCAATTATGTAGGTATGGATTCGTTTACTTATCAGGTATCTGACGATGTAGGTGCAACAAGCGAAGCTACGGTTATGGTTGATGTTTTAGATGACGTGAGCAATAATGTGGTTACGCAAGCCAATGATGATGAGTATTTTTCTATTATAAATGAGTTGGTTGTCGCCGATGTTTTGAGCAATGATACAGGCGAGGGATTGATTATTACGGATATTCCGCAAACGCCAACAAATGGCTTGGCTGGCATCAATAGTGACAATACTTTATTATATACGCCAAATGTCGGCTTTTTTGGCACAGATTCGTTTACCTATACTATCACCGACTCGGACGGAACTACTTCTACGGCCACAGTTACGATTTATATTGCTGACCCTACGACAAATAACCCTCCAAATATAGAGTCATTTACGATTTGTACGCAACCTATCACACCAACAGTAATTTGCTATCCTTTTAGCGACCCAGATGGACATAGTGTTTCGTATGACGAAGAAGAAACGCACACAACTTTCAATTGCAGCATTGTTTATCTCAATGATACTTGCATTAGATATACGGCTTTGCCTGGCTTTTTGGGTACAGATACTATTTTCGCTGTTATTTGCGATGACCAAATACCAGCGAAATGTTCGACTTCCAAAATTATCGTACATATCGGTGATGTCATTCACCCAGAAGCACAAGACGACAATGTAGTAATTGGTGCAGAGACTTTGACGATTAATGATATAACAACAAATAATGATGATGCTCATAATGGTGCTTTCCTAACGATTTTGGACAATGATTATGATGCTTGCGAGAGTGATTTGCAAGTGATTAATATTGTTGATAATCCAGATGATGGAACGGCCGTTTTAGAAAATGGACAGATTTTATATACGCCAGATGCTGGTTTTGTCGGCTCTGATATGTTGGAATA
Organism: Chitinophagales bacterium; assembly: GCA_049613665.1. Taxonomy (GTDB): domain Bacteria; phylum Bacteroidota; class Bacteroidia; order Chitinophagales; family UBA2359; genus JBMZCV01. The sequence goes on from JBMZCV010000196.1 coordinate 3,089, forward strand.
TGTTGTTTGTAATGACATTCCACTTTGCGATACGGCACTTGTTACCATTTTAGTAGAAGAAGATAATGGTTGCAATTATGATTTGGAATTGTGTTTACCGCCATTTCAGGCTTACGAAATTTGCCCTTCTTTTTGCGATATAAATGCAGAAGACATCAGCGGAATTAATGCTGAAACTAATGTAGGCGTTATTACAGATGGCTCAAATGCTCAATGTTTTTATTTTGTGCCACCTGCTGATTTGAATGAAACAGTTGGACAGGCCACTTTCACAGCTTGTAATGATGCAGGAGATTGTTCACAAACTTTTGCAGATATTTTTATTAGTGCTAGTTGTGGAGATAATCCTCCTATTGCTCAAGATGATTCAGCTTTAGTAAATTTGGGAGAAAATGTCGTTATTTATGCTTTAGAAAATGACGTTGATTTTGATGGGCAAGCACTTACTATCACAAATATTGTTGAAATGCCTAACTGTGGTGACGCAACTATTGTTGGTGGAAGTGAAATACTATATACTCCTACGGCTTTTTGCCCAGAAGGAGATACTTTTTTATATGAAGTTTGCGATTTGGGCGGACTTTGCGATACTGCAACCATTTTTGTCAATATTCAAAACAATACAGACTGTGAGTTTCAAACAGAATACTGTACGCAACCTGTGCAACCTGTTGAGCTGTGTGTGCAATTTTGTAGCTTATTAGGCACAAATCCAACTATTATTGATGCCGAAACAACTTTTAATTGTAGCATCAGCCTTTTAGGAAACAATTGTATTCAATATACTGCACTTCCTGGATATGCAGGAACAGATATTGTGACAATCATTGGCGAAAATGAAGATGGACAAACCGAAAATGTAGAAGTTTTGGTTCATGTAGGTTGTATCGAGCCTACGGCTTTGAGCGATTTGGCAGTAGTGGAAAACCACGAACCAACAATGATAGATGTATTGCTAAATGATGTCGTACCATGTGAAGGCGAATTATATCCCTCTTTGCTCGAATCTCCTAGCAATGGCTCTGTTACGATAAACAACAATACGCTCGTTTATACGCCAGATGCCGATTTTGTGGGTACTGATACTTTTGTGTATAATGCTTGTAATGATTGCGAAAATATATTGACTCCAGGCGAGCCAGTATGTTCGCCAGCAACCGTTACTGTTCAAGTGCTACCTGATGGAACAACTACAACGATTTTTGATATTGAGCCAGATTTGGTACAAACGCCTTTTAATATGCCTATCATTATTGATATTTTGGCAAATGATTTGGGTGAAAATATTACAATTAACAATGTAACAAGTCCAATTAATGGTGTAGTTTCTATCGGATTAACCAATCAAATTACTTATACGCCAAATGATGGTTTTGTCGGTTTCGATTATTTTTTCTATCAAGCTTGCAATGAAGAAGGAGAATGCGAAACTACTTTGGTAGGTGTTGAAGTATTGTCAGAAGGCCAGCCTAACTTGCCACCAAATACTAATAACGATGTATTGACTATTGGGATAGGCGAACAAGATACTATCAATGTATTGGCAAACGATAGCGACCCAGAAAATGCAGATTTGATTGTGGGCGATATTCTTACACCTCCTTTCAATGGTAGTGCATCAATCACGGCAGATTACAATATTATTTATACGCCAAACTCTACGGCAGAAGGCCAAGATAGCTTCGTTTATACGGCTTGCGACCCACAAGGAGAATGTACGGAAGCTACCGTAGTTATCAATATCGGAGCAGAAGCAGCCAATAATCCACCTTTAGCAATAGATGATGAAGAGAGTTTGGGCGAAAATGGACAAGTTCAAATTTATATTTTGGCAAATGATAGCGACTCTGACGAAGGCCAAGAAATCACAACTACCTTATTGACAGACCCTGTTTATGGCGAGTTGGTAGAAAACTCAGATGCAAGTGTCACTTATACGCTCACAACGGCTGGTTTCGAAGGCTTCGACTATTTTCAATATATTGTTTGCGACAATGGTTTGCCTGTATTGTGCGACACTGCTTTTGTGCTTATTGGCGTTGGACAAACCAATATTCCACCAAATGCCGTAGATGATGTCGTTTCTACTACCATAAATAACTATATTGATATTGATGTGTTAGAAAATGACAGCGATTTTGACGATGGAATTGAAAATGTAACTATTGAACTCGTCATTGGCGAAGAACCCATTAATGGCATTCTTTATTTGAATGGACAAAATGAATTTTCATACACGCCAAATGATGGTTTTATTGGAACAGACACTTTTATATATGAAATTTGCGACCCTTTGGGAGCTTGTAATCAAGCAACAGTTATTATTTATGTAACGCCAGAAATTATCGCTCAACCAGATATTGCGTTTACTGTGATGAACGAATCCGTAACCATTAATGTGATAAACAATGATGTAGGCGAAGATATTATTTTAAATATGGTATTAGATTTGCCAGACCATGGCAGCATTGTTAACGCTGACCCCATTTTAGGAACGTTTGAGTATTTGCCCAATAATAATTATATCGGAACTGACCATTTTATTTATGAAATTTGCGATGAAGTAGGCAATTGTGTTTCAACTATTGTAGCGATTAATGTATTGCCGATAGAAACAGAAAATCTTGCTCCAATGCCAAACAATGATATAGCTACGGCCGAAACCAATGAAACGATTGTTATTTTTGCACTAGAAAATGACAGCGACCCTAATAATGACGCATTAGAAATTGACGACATTACAGTTTTGCCACAAAATGGAACGGTAGATATTGATGCAAATGGAAATATCAGCTATGTGCCAAATGAAGACTTTGAAGGTTGCGACTCACTCACTTATCTTGTTTGTGATTTGCAAGCCGAACCACTTTGCGAAACAGCACAAGTAGTCATTAGCGTTGGCAATGTAGCGGGCTGCCTCAACTTTCCACCTACGGCCATAAATGACGAAACACAAGTGCAAGAAGGCAACATTGCAGAAATTGATGTATTGGAAAATGATACAGATGTAGATGGCGAAATTGAAACAGTAATACTAGGTTCTATGCCTACAAATGGCGAAGCAAATGTTTTCGACAATCAAATAGTATATATTCCAAATAATGGCTATGTTGGCATCGACCATTTTGTATATATTATTTGCGACAATGGAATGCCTATATTGTGTGATACTGCTTTTGTTACAATAAATGTTTTAGGACAAGATATTGATGCAGAACCAGATATGGCCACCACAAGCATACAAGAAGAAGTCGAAATTCCTGTTTTGAACAATGATAACGGAACAGACATCAACGTAACAGCTATTGTGAGCAACCCAGAAAACGGAACAGTAAGCATTAATTTTCAAAACAATGTTATTACTTACACGCCAGATACCTTATTTTTTGGAACAGATTATTTCCTATATCAAATTTGCGATGACATAACAGAACAATGTGATACTACGATTGTAACTATTCAGGTTTTAGCAGATACGATAACAAATGTTCAACCAAATGCAGTAAATGATATTGACTCAACAAATATTAACCAAACTATTGATATTGAAATTTTGGCAAACGATAATGACCCTTTTGGAGGAACAACATTAGACATTGAAATTTTGATAAGTACTACAAACGGAACACTTACAGAAAATAATGATGGCACAATCGAATATGTGCCAAATGAAGCTTATGCAGGAATAGATAGTTTTGCTTACGAAATTTGCGACAATGGAATACCTGAACTATGCGATACGGCTATTGCTATTATTTTTGTAGGTGGCGAAAACATAGCCAATATTGCTCCGCAAGCCATTGATGATATAGCTGCTACAAACCTAGAAGTTGCTATTGAAATTGATGTATTGGCAAATGATATAGACGAAAACAATTTAAGCCTTATTTCGATAAGCGAACCAACACATGGACAGGCAGAAATTGTAGATAATATCGTTATTTATACGCCAGAAGAAGGTTATCTTGGCACAGACTATTTCACCTATATTGCTTGCGATGATGGCTTGCCAGCTATGTGCGATACTGCCTATGTAACCATAAATATATCGCAAGATACCCTAAAATTCTTTATCGAAGTAGAACCAAACACTACGCTACAATTTTGTTTAGATGAATATATAGTAAATGAAAGCTTTGTTATAGATACTATTGGTGTTCTTTCATCGCCAAATGATGGAAGTCTTATCGTCATAAATGGCTGTATTAGCTATATTCCTAGTGCCAATTTTCAGGGAGAAGATAGTTTTGTATTAGAAGTGTGCGACATCAACAATGAATGTTTACTGCTGACATTTTGCTCTATTGTTGGAGATTTGCCGCAGCCGCCTGTTGCTGTTGATGACAATGCCATTACGACTATCAATACGGCAGTAGAAATAGAAGTAACCAGCAATGATTTTGACCCAGATGGCGATGAGCTAGACAGTATCAGTATTATAATAGAATCTAGCGTTGTTGGCTCTACATTTAGCATAGATGTCGATTTGCTAACAATAACCTATATACCAGCCAACAATTTTGTCGGTGAAGATTCTCTGGCATATACCATTACCGATATTACAGGAATGACAAGCGATACGGCTTGGGTTTTCATTACAGTAGATAGCCTCATCAATGTCAGCATTGATACATTAGAAGCGTTTGACGATGAAAGCACCACACCAATAAATACGGATATTGACATTGCTATTTTGCAAAACGATATTTTGCCAGACAACGTTTTAAGCGAAGATGCTATCATAACACTCATACAATCGCCAGCCAATGGAACAGTAACTGCTGCTGCTGACCAACAAGTAACTTATTCGCCAAGCTTAGATTTTGTAGGCGAAGACAGTTTCATTTACGAAGTTTGTGCTACAATTACTGATGGCGAGCAGCTTTGCGATACTGCAACCGTCTATTTAATCATTGAAAGCTTGAGCGATTGCGAAGAAGAACCCATTTTTGCAAGTGGTTTCTCGCCAAATGATGATGGCATCAATGATGTTTTTCTAGTAGAAAATATAGATTGCTATGCCGAATTTAAACCGACATTTACCATTTTCAACCGTTGGGGCGATGTTGTGTATATGGCTACAAATTTCACAAATCAACAAGCATGGAATGGTCGTTGGCAAAATATCAACGAAGGTGTAACAGAAGGCACTTATTTCTATGTTCTTGATTTGAACAATGGCAAAGTAAACGTTAGAAAATCTGGCTTTGTAGAAGTGAGAAGATAATTTCGCAACTATTTGATAAAGCAAAAAGCTGTTTAAGTAAAAATCTTAGGCAGCTTTTTTTAGTTGAATCTAAGGTTTATTTCGCTATGCTAATTTTAGAACTGCCTTTCAGAAAATAGATATTTAGTAATAGTAAAAAAACGAGAAATTCCGCCATTGTTGTGTGTTATCTCCAGCAACTAGCAAGAGTAGAAACAGTACAAAAACGCCTACTTTAAGCTAGTGCATAAAAATTTAAAACAAACTCTAAATGCTAACCAAAGCAATCTTATGTTTAACACTTAGTTCATGCTCATTTAACTAATCAATAAACAACTTTTTTACATCAAAAATTTTATTCTATAAAAAAAAAGCCTTATCATAGCATAATATTATCCAATTGTCTTTTCTTTCGCACTTTAAGTGTCAAACACTATTTAATATATTGTAAAGTAAATTTATTTAAATTTAAACGCCCTTGTTGGTGATAATACCATAGCCGTCAGGATAGCTGAAAAGTTGAATGTTATGATACCCCAAAGGGGTAATGTATTATAGCATGGGGTTTTAACCCTATGAAAAAAATGTTATCAATGACATGAACTCTGAAAGAGTGGCATAAATAACAAACTAAATACGTTTTATTTCGCTCTTTCAGAGCTAGTTTTCTGCAATTATTAGAGTCATAGGGTTAAAACCCCATGCTATGTTATATAATCCCGTTGGGATATTTAGCAAAAACAAAAAACTCAATCTTTTGTCCTGACAACTACAGCATTATTACCAACAAGTTGTTATAAAAAACGAGTTTAAAACTTCTTATGTAGTTTTAAGTTGCTGGTGATAACACACAGCAACGGCGAGAGTTGTCGTTTTTATTAAATGAGTAACATTGAATAAGAACACATTTAAAACCTCTGATTACTTAAATTACAATGTACTTAATACACTGTAAAGTAAGTTTGTTATAGTTTTAAAGATGTGAGAAATGACATATTTC
>JBMZCV010000197.1:0-9239 GCA_049613665.1 Chitinophagales bacterium
TGCTGACACAGAAAAACAAGCAAATGTTTTTTTATAATATTTATTTTATTTCAAATCGAGAATAGCTGTAATTGTTTGGCACTTCAATATCTTTTTTCTGAAAAAAAATGCGAAACGACAATTCACTCATTTCTCACTTTAAGTAGTCGTTCAGAAGTTTTTGGGCATTTCAGAACAAGATAACACCTTGATTTTCAATGCGTTAGCCACTAAACGAATGCTTTAATAAATAGTACTTGGTACTTAAAAATATCGCTACCATGAAACAAACTTCTTTTTTCTTTTTTAGAACTAAAAAAAATGCAGCCTTTCTTTTAGTTTTTATGCTATTGGTTGCGAATGTTTTTGCACAGAAAACAAGCACTTCTCTACAAGAAGAACAAGTCACACAACAAGTGCTTTTTTCGTCTGATAGCTACGAGCTGAATCCGCAAATGCAAGCAGATTTGAAAACTTTGGCAGCTACCATAAAAACTTATCCAATTTATCAACTCAATTTAAATGCTTATACCGACAGCGATGGCGATAATGAGTATAATATTCGGCTATCGAAAAACCGAGCGGAGGCAGTTGAGCATTTTTTGCTGCAAGAAGGTTTATTTAAACAACATATTTCATATAACTTTTTTGGCGAAAATAATCCTATTAATGACAATTCAACCGATTTTGATAAACAGCAAAACCGAAGGGTTGAAATAGTTGCGACTTGCAGTTATTATCAACATATTAGCGATGTGTTGCAAGATTTTCGGAAGAAAAAAGAGCAACATTTTTTAGTAGATGCAGCTATAAACGAAGTCATAGAAGGAAAACAAGGTACTAAAATTCGCATTCCAGCAGGCAGTTTTAGCTTTTTAGACGGAAAACCTGCAAATGGCTTATTGACAATTACTTTGACGGAAGCTTACAACAATGCTGATATTATTTTGCAAAATCTAACAACGACAAGCAACGGACAACTGCTTGAAACAGGTGGTATGATAAATGTGCAAGCCAGCTCTAAAGGCCAAGAATTGAAACTAAAACCAGATGCTAAATTAACGGTTGCTTTGCCTAATAAAACAGCAGAATTGGCCGAAGGAATGGAATTGTTTTATGGCGATAGAACTACGGATAACGATGTTATGAATTGGGAAGCAACCAATATCGCTTATACCAATGAATTTGAGGAAAATACCATAGATTGGTCCAAATTACAGCTAGATTTGAGTGCTTTTAAAGCCATTGATATTGATGTGCCACAGCGGCCGACAAAACCATATTTTGAGCCAATGGCAAATTATCCTAAAAAAGCTAGAAAGCCTATCACTCCACGACAGCCGACAAAACCGACTTTGGAAAAAACACGAGTAAATACAAGTTGGTTCAAAAAAATGATTAGCTCGAAGCAAAAACTGGCGAAAGAAAAAGAAGTTAAATTTTCGGAAAAAATGGCAGTTTATGAAACGAAGTACGAAAAATATCTAGAAAAGCAAGCGAAATACGAAAAAAATCTTGCAACATACAATGCAGACAAAGAAAATCATCAAGAAAATATATCGGTTTGGCAAAAAGAATATGATAGCAGAGTAGCAATCATTCATGCGTTTATGAACGAATTTATGGATTATAACGCTGCTTTGAATGCAAAAGTAAACATAAAAAAAGCAATAAATAACTTTGAAAATCGTATTTTTGATTTCAAAGTGATTGAAAATGCTGTTTATAATGGAAATTTAGTAAAAGACAAACCATATTTGAAACAGATGTTGAATGAAGCACTAAACCGACAGCAACCCAAAAGAATTGGGCAAGAAAGTAATGCTTATGCTGTGAGCGAAAGAACACAAAGTAAACTGACTGCTTTGTATCATCAATATAGCGTACATGATGCCAACAAAATGGTATTGAATCAGTTGCGTGCTTTTAAGATAGAAAATGGTAGTGTAACAAAAGGGGAATTAAATGCTTATGTGTTTGATATTACGAATTTGGGTTGGATAAATTGCGACCGTTTTTATGAGTACGAAGGCGAAAAGCAAATTATGGTTTTCAATGAGCAAGATAGAAACACCTTGATTTATCTTGTTTGCAAAGAATTGAATAGCATTTTGCCTGTTCGCTACAATGTGAATCGCAAAGAATATTACACAGACAAATTGCCTACAAATTTGGAAGTGAAAGTAGTAGCTATAAAAATGGGCGGAAAAGGCACTATTCAGTTGGCTATGGAAGATATGCAAGTAAGCGATATTGCTTCGCACAGGCTTACTTATCAAAGTGGTGCTGCAAAAGATATGTTGGATAAATTGGCAAGATTGTAAAATGCTACATGCAAAAATCTAAGGCTTTTTCAGAAGTGACATATCTTTAAGATATGTCACTTCTTTTTTATAGAGAGTTTTGTTTTTTACAAAAAATATTATACATTTGTTTTCAAAAATAAAACATAACAAAACTAATGAAAATAAAACTACTAGCATCTGTTCCAGCAAAATCTTTAAGAAAAAGAATGAAAAAAAACATTGAAAAATGTGAATCTATAAGAATTGTCGTAGCTTATTGGACATTGCCACCAGATTTTTTTTATGACCATGAAAAAAAACATAATAAATTTATCGAGCTACTTGGTAAAAAAGATTCTTTTATTTGTGTTGATATGCAAAATCCAACGAATATATATCAACTGAAAAAATTTAAAGTACTAAATCCTAATGCCAATATACATCTGCATCATTATACTTTAGTTGGTAATGTTCCAAATGAGCAACATAAAGAAAATTTGTTACACTCCAAAATGATAGTTTTTGATTATGGAAAAAATAAAGTAGAGGTATGGTTAGGTAGTCACAATTTCACAAAAAGAGCTTTGTTAGGTATTAATTTAGAAGCATCTTTAGCAATAAAAATGAACAAGCAAGCTTCTTTATACATGGATATTGATAATTATGTAAAAGATATAAAAGAAAAAAGAACTATCCCTTTTAATGAAAAACACAGTATATATTATAAATATTTGCAAGGAAACAAAAAAGGAAATGATTGGCTTCATACTATTACACTAGTAAATACCAATAAAAGTAAAATTGAAAGAGGTACAACAATACAATTATTGAGTCTTGATAACTCTAATTTTAATGAACTAAAGGTAGTTAAAAAGAAAATTATATTAGAAATTGTAAAGGCTAACAATTGTACTCAATATTTTAAATGTGTAATTTTATTAGCTGGAGAAACAACAAAAGATAATGAAAAATCATACAAAATTAATTTCCCAGAAATGCAATATGGAATATTGGAAAAGGGGATATTAGGAGCATTATTGCCAGAAGATAATCTTAAAAGTTTAGATGCTATACATATAAAATTTTTTACAAATATAGAAATAAAAGAAGAAATAACAGATACAAATTTCGTAAAAATTGCTAATAAAATTTACGATACTAAAGAAGAAAAAATTGAAATACCAAACTTTGCTTATGAAGAAAATGGTAGTATAGCTATTGACAAAATAATTACATTAAAAAATGTTAATGTAACAGAAAATGACGATATGAGATATAACCCAAAGTACAATTTAACAGAAACAGATCTAGACAATTTAAGAAAGTACCATGAAAGAATTATTGATATTTTAAAAAGAAATTATACAAAAGATGTAAAGAAAGAGCGTGATAATTTAAAAAAAGAGATTCCAGCTAAAACAGTTTTAAAAAGCAAAAAAGACAATATTTTTTGGTTAAAAAATATTACTTACAAACATAAATATTGGAAATTTACCCGATTTGAATTTGTCCATAAAATATGGATAAATGAAATATCAAAAAAGGATTTGATAAAAGATTTTGTTTTTGTTGATGAAATTATAGTTTTACATGACTATTTGAAAAAAGTAATTGAAACAAATAATATTAATTATTCGGAGTGGCTATATAATTTTTCTCGCTTTATGTCTATGCTCATCAAAGAACACAAAAGATTTATAGAAATAGCCATAAAAGAAGGAAAGAAAAATGATATAAATCCTTTTTTAAAAGAAGATTATCCTGATTTTTTTTAATAAACTTTTCAATAACGAAAAATAATCAAACCCAAGAAAACCACATATTCATACATTCAAAAAGTGGTCGACATATTAAATTAAAAAAAAAAATCTTTTTCATAAAAAATCTAAACATTTTGCCGTAATATTGCCATTTCATTTTTTCAGCATAAAAAACCTAAGGCAATGACAAAAAAATTGATAGAATGCGTTCCAAATTTTTCGGAAGGCCGCAATATGGACATTATCAAGCAAATCACACAGCAAATTGAAAGCGTAGAAGGTGTGCAATTGCTAGACATTGACCCAGGAAAAGCGACTAATAGAACTGTTGTAACTTTTGTTGGCGAACCAGAACCTGTTATAGAAGCCGCATTTTTGGCGATGAAAAAGGCTGCCGAACTCATTGATATGCGACAACATCATGGCGAGCATCCTCGTTTTGGTGCGACAGATGTGTGTCCGTTAGTACCTATTTCGGGCATTTCTATGGAAGAAACCGTGAAGTATGCTCAAAAATTGGCTAAAAGAGTAGGCGAGGAGCTGCAAATTCCTATTTATTTGTACGAATCGGCAGCAAGTCGTCCAGAACGCAAAAATTTGGCCACCATCAGAGCTGGCCAATATGAAGGCTTGGCAGCCAAACTAAAACACCCAGATTGGAAACCAGATGCTGGCCCTGCCGAATTTAACGAAAGCGTACAAAAAAGCGGTGTAACAGCAGTTGGTGCAAGAGATTTTTTGATTGCCTACAACGTAAATTTAAACACAACTTCTGTCAGACGTGCCAACGCTGTGGCTTTTGATGTGCGAGAAGCTGGCCGAGCAGCTACCAGAAAAGGCAAAGTTTTGAGAAATAAAAAAGGCGAGGCTTTGCGAAAAGCTGGCAAGCTAAAAGCGGTAAAAGGCATTGGTTGGTACATCGAAGAATACGGCATTTGCCAAGTGTCTATGAATTTGACAGACATCAAAGTTACGCCATTTCATACGGCTTTCGAAGCAGTTTGCGACAGTGCCAACAGCAGAGGCATGAGAGTAACTGGCTCGGAATTGGTCGGTTTAGTGCCTTTGAAAGTGATGCTAGATGCAGGTAAACGTTTTTTAGAAAAACAAAAACGCTCGACAGGTATTGCGGAGAGCGAAATCATCAAAATCGCCATAAAAACAATGGGATTAGATGAGTTGAGTGAGTTCAACCCACGCAAAAAAATCATTGAATACATTTTGGCCGACAACGCAAAACGGCCTTTAGTAAATATGAGTTTGAAAGCTTTTGCAGCCGAAACAGCTTCCGAATCTCCTGCTCCTGGTGGCGGTTCTATTGCAGCTTATATCGGTGCGTTGGGCGTGGCACTCGGCACGATGGTAGCCAACTTGTCGGCACACAAAAGAGGCTGGGATAAACGTTGGAAAGTATTTTCGGATTGGGCAGAAAAAGGGCAAGCTTTTCAGTCAGATTTGCTCTATTTGGTAGATGAAGACACCAATGCTTTTAATAGAATTATTGATGCGGTGCGTTTGCCAAAAAAGACAGAAACCGAACAGGTAGCGAGAGCAAAAGCAATGACAGAAGCGACAAAATATGCGATAGAAGTGCCTTTGCGAGTGATGCGAACTGCCTTAGATTCTATGGTAGTGATGGAAGCGATGGCGAAAATCGGCAATCCAAATTCGGCAAGTGATGCAGGTGTTGGTGCGGCTTGTGCTAGAACGGCTGTTTTGGGTGCTTATCTGAATGTAAAAATCAATCTTGGCGGTTTTGATGATGCTGAGTTTGCAGAAGCTGCTTTGAAAAAAGCTGATAATATTTTGAAGCGAGCTATTAAGAAAGAAAAGGAAATTTTGGCTATTGTAACTGATAAAATAGCGTAAGTCAAATTCATAAAAAAGGTGGATATAAAACTCACCACTATTAAGCAAAAAAAGACCATTCAATGTATTTTGAATGGTCTTTTTTTATTGTCAATTGTTTTTACAAAACTAGCAATGCGTATCAAAAGCAACTAAAATTTCTTTTGCAATATCTTGTGCCGAGCGGCCTTCAATATTATGTCTTTCGATGAAATGTACTAAACTTCCATCTTTAAACAAAGCCATTGATGGCGAAGATGGAGGATAAGGTAAGGTCAATGAACGCACTTGATTCGTCGCTGCCGCATCAACGCCAGCAAAAGCAGTTGCTGCTACTGTTGGTTTTTTCTCGCTATATTGCATCGCCAATTTTGCCGCTGGACGTGCATTGGCAGCCGCACAGCCACATACCGAGTTAATTACGACAAATACAGTTCCTTCCGTTTTAGTGATTACTTCTTCTGCTTGCTCTGCTGATGTCAAATCTTCAAAACCAAAGCCTACTAAGTCCGCTTTCATCGGTGCAGTTAAATATTCAGGGTACATTTTTATGTAATTTTAATTTTTAAGTAAAAATAAAGTGTATTGTGCAAAGTTACGCTTTTTTTTGCAAAACTTGCGTTTCAAAAGTAAACATTCTTTTATGACTAAAGGTTTAGAAAGTTATAATTTCTATTTGTTGAAAAAGAATTAAGTAAGCAGCTAGACACTTAGTAGATGTGAAATATTTGTATTAGTGGAAAAAATAATCGCTGATACAAGAAAATGAATAAATAATATTTTATATTATTCGTTTTATTTCAAAGCAAGAATAGCTGAAATTTTATAGCTAAGTAGTTGGGCAGAAATAATGATACTTCTCGTTGAAGTTAACACACTGATTATCAATGCGTTAGCAACGAATCGACCGTTTATTAAATATAGCTTGGCACTTAAAATGCTTGAAGTTCATAATTTTTGCTCATTTTTCGCTAACTTGCAAACCAAATAATTAGTTTTTGCTTTAGATATTAATAACACATCTATTTTTGTAAAGCATTGCAAAAAAGATATAGAACAATAGGTATGAAAATTCATTTTATAGCCATAGGCGGTAGTGTCATGCACCAGTTAGCAATAGCTTTGCACCAAAAAGGTATGCAAGTAAGCGGCTCTGACGATGTTATTTTTGACCCTGCACGCAGCAATTTAGAAGCAGTTGGGTTGTTGCCGAGCGAAATAGGTTGGCAAGCCGATAGAATCACGACAGATATTGATGCGATTATTTTGGGAATGCACGCCAAGCCAGACAATCCAGAATTATTGAAAGCTCAAAGTTTAAATATTCCAATATATTCATATCCTGCCTATATTTATGAGCAAACAAAAGACAAAAAAAGAGTGGTAATAGGAGGCAGTCATGGCAAAACGACTATCACTTCTATGATAATGCACACTTTACGCCATTTTGGAATGGATTTTGATTATCTTGTTGGAGCAAAGTTAGCTGGTTTTGAGCAGTCTGTGAGGCTTACGAGTGATGCACCGATTGTTGTGATTGAAGGCGATGAATATTTGTCTTCGCCGATTCATCGTGTGCCAAAATTTCATTATTACAAAGCAAATATCGCTTTATTGAGTGGCATTGCATGGGATCATATCAATGTTTTTCCGACTTTTAAAAATTATGTTTCACAATTTGATACTTTTGTAGAAAATTTGGAAACAAACGATATTTTGATTTATAATGAAGAAGATGAATTAGTGAAACAAGTAGCTGAAAAAGCTATTTCGCTAAAAAAAGCTTATGAAACGCCCAACTTTTTTATAGAAAATGGCACAACTTATCTCGATTTTCAATATTCTCAAATAGCTTTGCAAATTTTCGGCCGTCACAACTTGCTCAATTTGGCAGGTGCAAAACTCGTTTGTGAAGCTTTAGGCATTGCAGAAGAGCAGTTTTTTGAAGCCATACAGCATTTCAAAGGTGCAGCTCGCCGACTAGAATTGATAGGCGAAAATGAGACCTGTTCGGTATATAAAGATTTTGCTCACGCTCCCTCAAAAGTGAAAGCGACTACCGAAGCTATGAGTTTGATTTCTAGCGATAGAAAGTTGTTGGCTTGCCTTGAACTACATACTTATAGCAGCTTGAACAAAGATTTTTTGCCACAATATAAAGGTAGTTTGGAAGCTGCTGATGAGGCTATTGTTTTTTTCAATCGCCATACTTTTGAGATTAAAAAGTTGCCACTTTTAGAAAAAAATGAAGTTGCAAAATACTTTTCGCACTCAAATTTGTTAGTTTTTACCGACAATGCTACACTAACTGCTCATCTAAAAGGACTTAATTATGAAAAAACTAATCTTTTAATGATGAGTTCTGGCAATTTTGGAGGTATGAATTTAAATAATATGGCTAACTTTGCAACAGGAAATAAAAGTGTGTAAAATTTGCTAAACCTTGAATATTTTAAAGACTTTCGAGTCTAATAAAAAAAACAAAATTATATTTATTATATGTTAGAATTAAAACGACCTTTAGCTGTTTTTGATATAGAATCAACTGGCTTAGATTTGGCAAAAGATAGAATTGTAGAAATTTGCATCTTGAAAGTGAAGCCAAATGGCGAGGAAGTAAAACGTACTTTTCGTGTAAATCCGACCATTCCAATACCACCTCATGTATCGGAAATTCACGGCATTTATGATAAAGATGTGAAAGGTTGCCCAACTTTCAAAGAGGTTGCAAATGAGATATTTCAATTTTTGAAAGATTGTGATGTAGCTGGCTACAATTCAAATCAATTTGATGTGCCTTTGCTCAATGAAGAATTTTTGCGTTTGAATATGAATTTCAAAGACAGCAAACGACGTTTTATTGATGCTTATCGTATTTTTCAGAAAAACGAAAAGCGAAATTTGGAAGCAGCCTACAAATTTTATTGCGACAAAGAGCTGAAAAATGCTCACAATGCAGAAGCAGATGTATTGGCTACTTATGAGGTTTTGAAAGGGCAAATAGCGAGATATGGCGATAGCATTGGTAAAAATGTAGCAGAAATGCACGAATACACCAACGACAATAATTTTTATGACTCAGGCCGCCGCATGATTGTAGATAAAGGTGTGGTAAAATTCAATTTTGGTAAGCACAAAGGCCGTCCTGTTGAAGATGTATTGCGACGTGAACCGCAGTATTATGATTGGATGATGCGTAGTGGCTTTTTGTTAGATACTAAGCAAAAACTAAGCACGATTATGTTGGGCTTGAAGTTTAAGATTAAATAATATATCATTAAAAAAACGTAGAGACTTGCCTGTAAGGTGGGCTGTCGAATTTAAGCATAACAAGAATATTGTTTTTCGCTCCAAAAAGTGCCAAATA
>JBMZCV010000198.1:0-9192 GCA_049613665.1 Chitinophagales bacterium
AATCAAGGTGTTATCTTGTTCTGAAATGCCTAAAAACTTCTGAACGACTACTTAATACACTGTAATTTAAAGCTTCTAAGGTTTTTGAAAAATATTAGCCGCTTGTTGAGACGTGACAGGTTTTTAAAACCTGTCACGTCTAAGCTCATTTAAATTTTTTCTTTCAATAACAAGAAAGAAATGACATATTTTTCTAGCCAAAAGAGTCAAATATAAAAAAGAATGGACACTTATTGTTTTAGAAATATGTCATTTCTAATAGTCTCAAAATGTAGAATTACTTAGATTACAGTGCACTTAAAAGGTCAATCTTTTTGATTTTCTGACGACATTTTATATATATCAGATGCAAAATAATATTAAATTAAAATTTATTAATTGTCAGTAAAACGTCAAAGCAGAAACTACTGAATGTGACAGCTTCTTGAAGTTAATGTCTTGTTTTTCGATGCGTGAGCAACGAATTGGCTGTTGATGAAACCTATTTTCTCACTTATTTATTATGTTCAAGAAATGCGACGAAAAAAAAACGAAGAATCCATAAAAGTAGTTATTCAACGTTTGTTTGAAACTTACAAACTAAACGGCCGCATCAACAATGCTAAAATTATTGATAATTGGGAAAAAATGATGGGCAAAACAATAGCTAAACATACAACAGGTTTGTATATAAAACAAGGTGTTTTGTATGTTCGCATCAGTTCGTCGGCTCTCAAGCAAGAAATGTTTTTGCATAAACCTAAAATCAAACATATCGTCAACAATTTTGTTGGCAGTAAGCACATTGATGATATTATGTTTTATTAAATGCCAAGCACCATTTAATAAACGGTCTATTCGTTGCTAACGCATTGATGTTCAGTGTGTTAGCTTCAACGAGATGTATATTTATTTTTGTCTGACTACTTAGTTGGAATAAGTTACGCTTTTGCAAAAACTTATCTTACAGTTTTTGTGAATTTTCAAGCATATAAGAAATGACATACTCTCTAAAAGAACAATAGGTTGCTACTTTTTACTAAACAAAAAAACTAATTTTTTATCTCAAAAGTCTATTGCTAAATAGTTAGCTACAATCAAACAAAACAACATTATAAAATCAAAATATTTAGCTCAACATGAAAAATCTTTTTCCATTAAAAGTAAAAAAACTTCTATTGAACAAAATAGAACAAAAAGCACTAAAGGTTTTCTGTCTGCTTATTTTTATGAGTATGACAGGTGAACATATGATGTATGCACAGAAAAATAACAATACTAACGAAAAGACTTGGAAAGAGCAAAAACGCAAAAAAAGGCAACAAAAAAAAGGTGGTGTTTTGCAAAATTCAAGTGGTTTTGAAGTATATGGCCAAGAGCAAAATAATACTCAAATTGATTGGCAAGAAGAAGAAAAAGGAAGAAAAGAAGTGTCACAAACAAGAAACAGAAAAACGACAAGAAAAACTAAAAACAGCAAAAAAAGTGTTAGCAAAGAGACTTCGCCAGATGATATTTCGCTTGACTTAGGCGAATTGTTTGAATATAGTGCAAAGCCTAGTGCAGCAGTTATAGATGAGCCAGAAAGGGTAGATTTAGATTTTAAAACGCAAGAAGATAACAAGTATTTCTACAATCAGGCTTTGCTAAAAGTGAGAGCAAAAGATTTTGAAACAGCTATCGAATATCTCGATAAGTGTATTGCTACTGATGCTCGCAACAAAGATTTGCTTCAGATGAGAGCCAATTCTTATACTGAAATAGGCAAATTGAAAAAAGCCTTGAAAGATTATCAACTTGCCGTAAAAATTGACTCTAAAGACCCTATTTTATTTTATAATCAAGGGATTACACTTACAAAAAATGGCAAATTTAATGATGCTATCGAAGCTTTTGGCAAAGCATTGCAATTAAAACCAGATTATTTATTGGCTTTGCAAGGCAGTGCTTCGGCAAAAACGATGACAGGAAATTATCAAGCTGCCATTGATGATTATAATCGTGCATTGGACGAAAACTCGTTTTATGTGCCAGCTTTCAAAGGCCGTGGTGTAGCAAAAAGTATGTTGCATCGCTACGAGGAAGCCATAAGCGACTTTACTTATGTTATCGAAATGAAACCAATGGATGGCATGGCTTATTACTATCGTGGGCTGGCTCATGTAAACAATAATCAACTGTTTAGAGGCTGTGGCGACTTCGACAAAGCTTATCAACTCAATGTTTTACAAGCTTATTATGAAATAAAATCTGTTTGTAGATAACAACTCAATATCTGATATTGTCTAAATTTACACCAATAATTTCTTCTAAAGTAATGCGAGCATTATCAAGTTGTTGTTTCGTTTTTAATCTAACGATTTCAGCATTTTGATAAGCTTGCAATGCTTCATTATAAACTTTGAAAGGCTCTAATCCTGTTTGGAAATTGAGCTTTATGGAAGTATAATAAGTCTCTGCATCATTTGCAATATTCGTATTTATTTTCAACAATTCTAAAGCATTTTGATATGCACTATATCGACGCAATACCTCAGCTCGAATTTTTAGCTTCTGTTGATTTGTACGATTTTCTGCAATCATTATTTCTTGCTCCGAAATATTATTTTTGTGCTTTTGCTTCATAAAATTTCCCAACTTTAGCGTTGCTCCAACATTATATCGTGGAAAAAACACATTTGTTGGTGCTTGTGGACTAAGATTGCCTTCATTTAGGTTGAAAGAAGCATGAATACCATCTAACCAATCTTTTTGATGCAATTTTTTTTCTTGTTCAGCAATTTTTTTTTCAGCTTCCAAACTGCGATGGTATGGATTGTTTTGCCAAGCCAACTGCACCAACTTTTCTTCATAAGTGGGTGGCTTTTGGGCTGTTGGAACAACAATTTTGTCGAAATTTATTTGTTGAGCAATAAGCAAATTAGAATGAAACAATAGACATAAAATGCTTGCTACCAGAATTTTACATAATTTTTTTTTCATGCTTTAAACTGTTTTAGGTCAGCGATACTCATTTTATAATAAAAAAAGCATTTCTTTTGTTAAAATGAGTGTAGTTGGTTTTAGGTTTAAAATATGTTCACAACATACACATTTTAATAAGAAACTACAAAGCAAAAAACATGATAAATCAAAAGCTAGAACAAAACATATACTTAATTGGATTTATGGCGGCAGGCAAATCTTCTATCGGAAAAAAGCTGGCCGAAGCTCTCACTTTTCGATTTGTTGATTTAGATGATTGGTTAGAAAAAGAAGAAAAACAAACAATTTCGTCTATTTTTTCGGAAAAAGGAGAAGCTTTTTTTCGAAAAAGAGAACAGTATTATTTACAAAAAACAGCAAATTTAGAGCGATATGTCATTGCAACAGGCGGCGGCACACCTTGTTATTTCGACAATATGGAAAATATCAAGCATTCAGGACTTTCTTTTTATTTGCGAAACTCACCTGAATTTCTAGCACAAAGATTGATGAACGAAAAAGCAAAGCGGCCACTCGTCAATAATTTTGAAAATATCAGCAATCTTACATTTTTTGTCGAAAAAAAGTTGAAAGAACGAGAAAAATTTTATCAACAAGCAGATTTTACAATACATTGTTTAGATAAAAATATAAAAAATATTGTTGATGAAATTTTATCTTTTTTTAAAACCATTTAAAATTATTCAATGTTACAAAAATATATAATGCACAACCATATTTGTTTATGTTGTAATATTTTCATTTTGGTGTATTTATTTTTTGCTATAAGCTGTTTGGAAACTAAAAACAAAAGCGAAAAAGCTGCAACATTAGTAGAAGTTTTAGCGAGTGAAAAGGTTGAAACTACGAAAAAAAATATTTCGAAGCCGCAAAAAACACCTTTGGAAAAGCAAAAATATAATTTTCCTTGGCTCGCAGAATATGCCGACAAAGATATGCTTATCAATAGAATTGTAGTTCCTAAAGGCTATAAACGCATGAAAGCAAAAAATAATACTTTTGCTGAATGGCTCAGGCATTTACCATTAAAGATGAAAAACTCAGATGTGTATTTGTTTGATAAACAGCTAAAAGGAAATCAAAATGCACATTATGCTGTTTTGGATATTGATGTAGGAAAAAGAGATTTGCAACAATGTGCCGATGCTGTGATGCGTTTGCGTGCCGAATATTTGCATGGCACAAAACAATACGAAGCCATACATTTCAATTTTACGAGTGGCGATAATATTCCTTATGAGCGTTGGCAAAATGGCGAAAGACCTATTATTTCTGGCAATAAAGTTATTTGGAAACAACAAGCTAAAAAGTCAGATACTTATAGCAATTTTAAAGCTTATTTGCAAAAAATATTTATGTATGCAGGCACATTTTCGCTCGAAAAAGAGCTAAAAAAAGTAGCTATTAATGATTTGCAGATAGGCGATGTTTTTATAAAAGGAGCATTTCCAGGCCATGCTGTGATTGTGCTAGATGTAGCTAAAAATGAAGCGACAGGCGATAAAATATTTTTATTAGCTCAAAGTTATATGCCTGCTCAAGATATACATATTTTGGTAAATCCTAATGATGCGACAATGAGTCCGTGGTACAGTTTGCAATCATTGACTGAGCCTTTTGATACTCCTGAATGGCAATTTTCGCAAGAGAATTTGAAGCGTTTCTAAAAGATGAATTGAAACACCTACTGGCGGTAGTGTTTTTTTTATTGAACAGCTCGAATTTAGAAAGTCTATTGGCAAAGTTGTAGTGTATTGGCAGAAAATTGATTAAAAAAACAAAAGAAAGACATGCATATCTTCCTTTTGTTTTTTTTACAAGACATGACTAAATATTAGTATAATCTTTCTGATAAGCTTTGGGTAGGCTGTCAATTGATTCGTTGAACTGTGGCTCAATGCTAGAATGGTCTGTAATAATTTTTCCGTTTTTGATAACCAACGAAAAACGCAGATGTTTTTCTTTAGGAAAACCATCTAGCGTCCATTTCATGGCATAAACTCCGCTATCTACTTTTAGTTTGTTAATTTTTTGTGTAGAAACTTGATAAACGTTAATTTTTACATCATCTTTTTCAAACAAATCTATATAAAAATTTCTAATTTGCTCTTGTCCTTTTCTAATACGAGTTGAGAATGCAGGCAATAAAACGGCTTCGTCGGCATACAGTTTCATCAACAAATCAATATTATGTGCATTGATAGACATTTGGAATTTTTCGAGAATAGGCACGCTAGGTTCTGTCATAATGTCTTCGTGTTCGATAGCCAAGTGAGCTTCTTGTTCTTTAAAGGAATTCATAAATTGTTGATAAATCTCTTTGTTGCTTTTGCCCAAACGCTTCATAAAAATAAATTGTATGACTGCATGACCAAATAATACCAGCAAAAGTCCTTCAAAAATACCTAATTCAAAAACTAACAAAGCACAAATACCTGACATTATTAAAGCATAACGCCCTTCGGCTCTAACATGGGCAATATTGGCAATCATTTTCCAACCAGAATACACCATAATGATACCTAAAGCATATTCGGGCAAATAAGATAACAAGAAAGGATAAAAGACAAAAATAAGTACAACTAAAGAAGTGAATAGGTTAGAAGTTTTGGTTACAGCACCAGCTACCGTATTAGTTGTGCTTTTTGCCAAGCCGTCTAAGTTGGTCATACCGCCAAAAAAAGTAGCACCCATGTTGGCAATCCATATAGCTAACAAACTATTGTTAGTGTTTGTTTTTCTTTTGAACGGATCCATTTTTTCGATAGCTACATTACTCATCACTTGCTCAATAACATCAATAACGCCCAACATAATGGCATAGCCTGTCATTTTAAACAACAAAAATGTTATCGCCCCTATTGTCATGCCTGCAAAATTTGGCAAAGGCAAACTTAACGTAAAAGGAACAGGGTCAATAGATATTTTTGGCAAAGGCATAAAGAAAGCAATAACAACTGCTGTTCCCGTAATAACGACATAGGGCAAGGCAGGCATACTTTTTTGATAGGCTTTATATAGAAAAATAAAAGCTACAAATGAAATGAAACTCAACAACAAAACAACTTCCCTTTCATAATTTAGCCAAACATCTGTTTCGTGTTCAATATCATATAAAAAAGGAACAAATTTTAAGGCAATTTTCAAACCAACTCCTGCTAACAAACCTTCGACTAAATAGTGTGGCACCGTTTGTAGAATAAACCGCTCCAATTCGAAACGCCAAACAATGGCCTGAAAAGTTGCGGTTAATAAAATAACAAAAGGCATATTTTCCATGCCAAAGGTATGAACACCTAAAGCCAATACAGGTGCTAAACCTGCTGCTACTCCAGGTGTTCCTGTATAGTTTCCTGGCCGAAACAAATAAGTAATAAAGCTAATGATGCCTGCAAAAATAATAGTATATAAGCCTGTCATAATTGGATAATCGGACATTAAGCAAATACCTACTGTTAATGGAATAGCCATAATCCCTGTAACAACACCTGCCAAAGCATCTCTTTTAAAATACTTTAAAGTTGTATTTAAGTTTTTCATTAATTGTGTTATTTTTGATAAAAATTTTTTGCAAAGGTAAAGCAAGCGATAGCAGAAATAAAAGGACATAAATTGCTTTAAAATGTGATAAATGTTATATTTGCAAAAAAGAAAAATCACAGAAAATGTCATTAAAACTCCAAAACCTACACTTTGAAAGTGACAAAATTCTTTCGTCACTTTCAACAAAAGAACGTAAATACTTCTTGAGCTTTGCCGAGCCATTGATATTTAAAAAGGGTAAACTTATTTTTTATGAAGACGGTATTCCAACAGGAGTATTTTTGGTAAAAAAAGGGAAGGCCAAAATTTATAAAACGGGTTTTTATGGCAAAGACCAAATTTTTTATATCTATAAAAAAGGTGACTTGTTTGGTTATCATGCTTTGTTATGCAATGAGCGTTACGAAGATGCTTGCGAAGCATTAGAAAATTGTGAAATATTGTTTATCAATAAACGCAACTTTGCTCACTTGCTACAAGAAATAAGAAATTTGAAATTATTGCTTATACAAAATATGAGTCATGAGTTTGGTGTTTTGGTAAATACGATTACCATTTTGGCACAAAAATCTTTGCGAGAACGTTTAGCCTTATATTTGCTCATTTTGCACGAAAGATACTATGACAAAAGCACAAAAAAATCTATTATTAATTTGTCAAGAGAAGATTTGGCTAACATTATAGGCACGGCGAGAGAAAGTTTAGGTAGATTGTTAAAAGAATTTAGAGAAGATAATTTAATTTGTATTAACAAAAGAGAAATTGAACTTAATGATTTGAAAAAAATACAAGAAATTGCACAATGTAGATTATAAATGAGAAACTAAGTGCCAAGCACCATTTGACAAACAGTCTATTTGTTGCTAACGAATTAAAAAAAAACAACATATTGTCTTTCACAAATTGTAGTATATTTTTGTCTAAATACTTATTTAAAAAAAGGCAAATTTTCTTTTTTCAAACTTCTATGACTTAATTTTAATATCATAATAGCACTTTACGACAAATACTAGCTTAACTTTGCAGCGAGATTTTTGTTTACCCTATAATAAAATCTCTTATTTCTTTATATAAATAGAATGCAATGAATAAGAATAACTCAAAAAAGTTATATGATGAAGCCCTTGCCCTTTTTCCAGGTGGTGTAAACTCGCCTGTGCGTGCTTTCAAATCGGTATATGGAACGCCTCTTTTTATGCAGCGTAGCGAAGGCTGCCGAATTTGGGACGTAGATGGCAACGAATATATAGATTTTTGCTGCTCTTGGGGGCCGCTGATTTTGGGACACAACAATGCAAATGTGAAAAAAGCCATCATAGAAGCCGTAGAAAATGGTACTTCTTTTGGCACGCCAACGCCTTATGGCAATGAATTGGCGAGTTTGATTATCGAAAATAACCGTTTTATAGAAAAAATCAGATTTGTAAACTCTGGAACAGAAGCCGTAATGTCGGCAGTACGTTTGGCGAGAGGCTATACAAACAAAAATAAAATTATTAAATTTGAAGGCTGTTATCATGGACATGTTGATCATTTGCTCGTAAAAGCAGGCTCTGGTTTAGCGACTTTTGGGGTGTCTTCTTCGGCAGGTGTGCCAGAAGCTTTTGCTGCCGAAACCATCGTTTTGCCACTCAACGATACGGCTGCTTTGAAGCTAGCTTTTGAACAACACAAAGATGATATTGCGGCCATTATCATTGAACCAATTCCAGCAAATAATGGTTTGTTGTTGCAAAGCGAAAACTACTTAAAATTGCTTCGTGAGATATGCTCCGAAAACGATACATTACTCATTTTTGATGAAGTAATTTCTGGTTTTAGAGTAGGTTTTGAAGGTGCGGCTGGCTACTATGACATCACGCCAGACATCGTGACATATGGCAAAATTATTGGTGGCGGAATGCCTGTTGGTGCTTATGGAGCAAGCAACGAAATTATGTCGCATATCGCACCAGATGGCCCTGTATATCAAGCAGGTACGCTTTCGGCAAATCCAGTAGCTATGGCAGCAGGTATTGCACAAATTAAAGCTTGTTTGGAAGCTGATTTTTATAAAAATTTGGGTAAAAAAGCATCTCATTTTATCGAAAATCTAAATACATATTTAGCTGAAAAACAATATCCTGTGAAATTTATTTCCATTGAATCAATATTTTGGATGGCTTTCACAAAAAATGAAACGGTGCAGGCTGCTCACGAAATTGATGGTAGCAAAATGGAGTTTTTCAAACGTTTGCATGGCGAATTATTAGAAAAAGGCATTTATTTAGGCCCTTCTGGCTATGAAGTAGGCTTTGTTTCTTCGGCTCACACAGCAGTAGATTTGGCGAAAGTAACAGCAATTTTGTGTTGTGCTTTTGATAAGGTTTTTGCGGAAGTGGAGGCTTAGTTTTGGTTGTTGTTAAATGAAAGGTGAAATCATAAAATCAGAATGGCAGATATTTTTGAAATGTCTGCCATTCATTGCTGAAAAAAAAATCATGGAACAAATTGTAACAGGAAAAATTAATCAAGTTAAAAGTAATTTTATTATCTATAAGTAGTCAGACAAAAATAAATTACACAGCCGTTTCCGCTTTGAAACTACTATGACAAAATTTATTTAATAGTTATTTTGTATGTTTTAAAAAGGATTATATAGTCTTGTTCTTATGTCTTTCAGGCAGTCCGCTTTTCGGCTGTTGT
>JBMZCV010000199.1:0-8819 GCA_049613665.1 Chitinophagales bacterium
TTTTTTGGTCAAGCAAAAAAATGAACAACAGCCGAAAAGCGGACTGCCTGAAAGACATAAGGACAAGACTATACAATCCTTTTTAAAACATACAAACTAACTATTAAATAAGTTTTGTCATAGCAGTTTCAAAGCGGAAACGCCTGCCGTTTATTAAATAGTGTTTGGCACTTAGTAAACACAAATTACCTATTGATTAGTAATAATGTATAGGCTTGACAGATAATACTTTCCTCATAAAATTTTCATACCATTTATTGCATATCGTTAGGCTTTATTTTAGCACGAGTTAAAAACTCATGCTAGTATATATTTGTTATGGATAGGCTCAAATGTAATACCTATTCTTATAGTGGCCAATATTTTTTATTTTTGCAATGTTGGCCCTATGAGATTATCGTCTATTTGCGTTGCATTTACTCTTTTATCCATTTTTGCTAAAAACACTTTTTCTAGCAAATCGGCATCTCGCAAGATTTCCACTTTGAAGTTTCGAGCTTCTGTGGTACGCAATTCATTTTTCAAATATTCTTTAATGCTGGTGGTGATGCTTTTTTTCGGTGACATTATAATAAATTGTTTAAGGTTGTAAGTAGTTGGACAAATTTATGCTACAAATTAGAGGAAGCTAAGTGTCAAACACCATTTAATAAAGGATTCGTTTAGTTGCTAACGCATTAACAATCAAGGTGTTAACTTGTTTTGAAATGCCCAAAAACTTCTGAACGACTACTTAATAAATGGTTGATTTGTTGTTAATCTATCTATAAGGTATTGGGTTCAATGAGCTGTTATGTTATTTTTGCTTAGGCACTTAATACATATGCTAAAAAATGCTTTTTTATTAAGTTAAAGGATAAAATTTAAGCAGCCTCTAAATAAGGTTTGATGTTTATATAAGTATAAATATAAAAACTTGCTTATGAAGTTACCATTTTTTTTAAAAAAAATGATGCTTTTCGATAAAAAGCTATAAAAAACTTGACTATAAAGCTTTGAAAAATGATAAAGCCAAAAGAGAAATGAAACATATTTTTTCATATGCAGCAAAAAAATAAAGCATTAAAAAATGTGATATGACAAAGAATATCTCTAATATATACCTTACATCATTATTTATTTTTAGAAATAGCTAGATTTCTCTATACTTTTTTATAATTTTGCAATATGGAAACAGTAGTTAGTGGAGCACGTCCCACAAATATGATACATTTAGGCAATTATTTCGGTGCAATACGCAATTTTACGCTCATGCAAAACGATTATAATTGCTACTTTTTTATAGCCGACTATCACTCGCTTACAACACACCCAGAAGCGAAAGAACTAAACGAACATGTCAAAAGTTTGTTGGCAACTTATTTGGCTTGCGGCCTCGACCCAAACAAAGCCACAATTTATATACAAAGCCATTTGCCACAAATACCAGAGTTGTATTTGTTGTTTAATATGCTGGCATACAAAGGCGAACTCGAAAAAGTGCCTACTTTCAAAGAAAAAGTTCGTAGTCAAGAGCGAACAGGAAAAAGTATTAACGCAGGTTTATTGACTTATCCTGTGTTGATGTCGGTCGATATATTGATACACAAAGCTCTGAAAGTGCCTGTGGGCAAAGACCAAGAAGCACACCTCGAAATATGTCGAAATTTTGCAAATCGCTTCAACCACCAAACAAAAAGCAGTTATTTTCCAGCACCTCATGGCTTCAACTATGGGCAAAAATTGGTGAAAGTGCCTAGTTTAGACAATTCTGGTAAAATGTCGAAGTCTGCCGAAAATCCTAATAGTGCTATCTTTTTGACAGATACGGATAAGGTGATTCGCAAAAAAATTATGCGTGCCACGAGTGATTCTGGCCCTACTCAAATGAATCAAACGAAGCCACAAGCTATCGAGAATTTATTTGATTTGATGCGGCTAGTATCTACTGAAGATACCATTTCGCATTTTGAAGACCATTACAATAAATGTACGATACGCTATGGCGATTTGAAAAAACAATTGGCGGCAGATATGATAAGCTTCGTTTCGCCAATTCGTGCATCTATTATCGATATTAGACAAAACGAAGACTACATGAAAAAAGTAGTTATGGAAGGTGGCGAAAAAGCACAAATTAGTGCCGAAGCAACACTAAGAGGAGCAAAAGAACTAATGGGCATGAAATATTTTTAGAAAATAACTGTCACAAGCCAAACATTTTAATCTCTAAAAAAAAGAGCAAAATCTACTCAAAATTCACTATCAAAAGAGCAAAAACATTGTATAACAAAAATATTAAGCACGTTGCTATTGCAGGAAATATTGGAGCAGGCAAAACAACTTTAGCCGAAAAATTAGGGCAACATTTCGATTGGAAGGTGATGTATGAAGACGTAGAACATAATCCATATTTACAAGATTTTTATGAAAATATGCCTCGTTGGTCTTTCAATTTACAAGTTTATTTTTTGAATAGTCGCTTCAATCAAGTTAAGCAAATACAAGAAGGCGATGTTACGATTATTCAAGATAGAACCATCTATGAAGATGCCTACATTTTTGCACCTAATTTATATGAAATGGGTTTGATGTCGGAGCGAGATTTTCAGAACTATATCAGCCTTTTCAAAACGGTAGATTCTTTTTTTCGGCCGCCAGACCTACTCATTTATTTGAGAGGCTCTATCGAAACTTTGGTATCTCAAATTCAGAAACGAGGCCGAGAATATGAAGAAAATATCCGCATTGATTATTTAGGACGCTTAAATAAATATTATGAAAATTGGATAACAAACTATAATAATGGCAATTTGCTCATTATTGATGTAGATAATATTGATTTTGCCGATAATGCTGAACATTTGCAGCAAGTAATTCGGCAAGTGCAAGAAAATTTAGAAAATATATTAGTATCATAAATTTAAAGAATAGCTAATAAATAATTAGTTTGTACTAACGCATCTAATTTAGTTATCAATATTTTTTTAGACCTATTGCTTTTTTTTCGAAAAAGTAATAGGTCTAAAAAATTTTTATAAACAGCTACTAAACTAAACCTACCTGAATCTTAACACTTATGTCACTTTTTCGCTTCAAACAATTTGCTATCGCTCAAAATCGCTGTGCTATGAAAGTAGGTACAGATGGTGTTTTGTTGGGAGCATGGGCAAACTGCAAACAAGCCACCGCCATATTAGACATTGGTACAGGCACTGGACTCATCGCACTAATGCTGGCACAACGCAATCTTTTGGCTACCATAGATGCTATTGATATTAATGTTGCTGCTGCCGAGCAAGCCAACGAAAATATGCAAGCAAGTCCATGGACAAATCGTTTGACTGTTTTTCCAATATCTTTAGAAGCATTTGCAAAAAAAAATACAAAGAAAAAATACGACTTAATTGTTAGCAATCCTCCTTTTTTCATCAACTCATTGCATTCGCCCAAGAGCGTTGGCCGCAATCAAGCACGTCATACAGACAGCCTTCCTTTTTCCGACTTATTGTTATATGTCAATCAATTGCTTTCTGTAAATGGAAAGTTTTGTGTTATATTACCGTGCCAACAAGCCATACAATTAGAGCAAATGTCAGCTTTTTACAATTTATTTTGTGAAACCAAATTATTGATTTATCCCAAAGCCGAAAAAGCTGCTAATCGCTGTTTGATGCAGTTTTCTCGACAAAAAACAAGCGATTGTCAGCTAGAAAAACTTGTTTTGAGAAGCTCTACAACCAACCAATATACAACAGCTTATAGAAAGCTTACTTGCAATTTTCATCTTATGTATTAAACAATATCTTATGCTCAAAAACATAAAAATGTATTTTGTTTAAAAACATTTACTTTTCAAATATGATTGAGTGATTTGATAGCAACTATAATCAACCTATCTTCCATTACATCAAGGTGAAAGCAGCATTCTAATAAATGATAATAAGGGTTAAAAAAGATTTAATTGGGCTAAAAAAATTAAAGAATTATTTTTTGATTATATTAAATTCTTAACTTATAGGCACTATTTTTGCTATATAAAAAATAGAAAGCTGCTAGTAAAAAAGCATTTATTATTTTGTAAATTGTGCGAAAAAAAACTTTTTTGCAAAAAATGATAAATTATTAATAGTTCTTTGACAACGATTTAATAAAGTATATTAGCTTTTTAGTGTGTGTAAAAGCTTAAAATTTAGTATAATACAAATTAAAATTATTTGCTAGATAGCCTTCGAAAGAAAAAAAAAGCTATGAAAGCTAAAAAAATATAAAAAATAATTTTTTTTTCTTAAAAAGTTCTTATATTTGTGATATAATTATTTGTGCTAGTATATTGTTGTTTTTGTTTTAAAAAACTTTATATATTATTTGTAAAGCCATAAAAAACAACTATATTTGCGATTAATTATTATTATAAGACTTAAAGTATAAAATTTAATATTTCAAAACTAATTAAAACCTACAACAAAACACTAACCTTTCTTTTTCTTTCTCTACTACAAATGTAAGCCAAAGATAAAACCAATACACTTACTTTAATAAAAAGCAAAGTTTCACTACATTATTATGTCTCTATTATTATGTATAGATAGTTCAGCTAATTTTTGTTCTGTGGTTTTGAGCAATTCAAAACAAATAGTAGCAACAAAAAAGAGCGAACAACCGAATGCTCATGCTGAGGTATTAACAGTGTTTATAGCAGATGTTTTGCAAGAGCAAAAAATATCTATAAAAGATGTAGATGCAATAGCTTATAGTTCAGGACCTGGCTCTTATACAGGCTTGCGAATAGGCTCTTCTGTTTGCAAAGGTTTGTGCTATGCACATAACATTCCTTTTATTGCTATTCCTACTTTACAAGCTATGAGTTCTGCTTTCATCAAACAACATTATCAAAAAAACGCATGGTATATTCCTGTAATAGATGCTCGACGTTCCGATATTTATTTTAGTATTTTTACAGATTTACTTCAACCTATCATATTAGAACAGTTTATAAGCTTAGAAGCAGATTCATTCCAAAAACACGCAGCCAAACCGCTTCATTTTTTTGGTAATGCTGCCGATAAATGTAAAAAAATACTTGAAACAAGCAACTGTACTTTTACTACTTTTCAACATCAAGCTACAGATTTGATTGATTTAGCTACTGATATGTTTGAAGCAAAACAGTTTAATGATATTGTTTATTTTGAGCCTAACTATTTGAAAACATGGCAAGCAAAAACTAAAAAAAATAAAAAGTTGCAATTATAAGTTGAAGCCAAGTAGTATTAAAAAGCACACTCAAAATAAAAATTCGCTAAGTATTCTGTAAATTAAAATTATTATAATTTGCAAAATAAGTACCAAACTCTACTTAATAATAGAGTAGTCTGTGTGCAAATGCCTTTAAAACCAGTGTGTTGGACTTCCGCAATTTGTAGAATAAACCTATCCGACTGTTTAGAAATGGTATTTTTATAAAAAAATAGGTCATATTTTTTTATATTTGATGTTTCTATCTAAAAAAACATGTTATTTCTTTTTTGTTAAACAAGTTAATTACATGCTTACAAAAAACTTACATAATAGACTTAAATTTAGGTAATACTATTTTATTTTTTAGTCATCGAAAAAACAAAATACCTTTGTTAGTGTTAT
Organism: Chitinophagales bacterium; assembly: GCA_049613665.1. Lineage (GTDB taxonomy): Bacteria > Bacteroidota > Bacteroidia > Chitinophagales > UBA2359 > JBMZCV01. The sequence goes on from JBMZCV010000199.1 coordinate 5,623, forward strand.
TTCACCAATAAGTTACTGCGATAGATCGAGCCAAAATGTATAATTTATTAGATTATGGTCTATCTAAATAACACTTAAAACACAAAACTATACTGTGAAACAAAATACTTATTCACTTTCTTAAATTATTTTTAACTAACTTAAATTTTTTAAACAAATGGGAACACATACAAAAATTGATTCGGTTATTATTCGCAAAGATAGCGATGCTCCGATACAACTAGATTATGATTTGCTTCGTAGAGCAGTACTTGTATTACGAGCTGTAAATCATAAGCTACGTCAATCAATTGTTGAATTATTGGAAGAGCACAAACGCCTAACTGTAACAGAAATTTATGTGAAATTGCGTTTAGAACAGTCTGTGGCTTCTCAACATTTAGCAATTTTGCGTCGTGCGGGTGTCGTTGTTACAGATAGAGAAGGAAAATATATTTTCTATTCTTTGAATCATGACCGTATTGCTGAAATTTCACAATTAATTGAAGATCTTGCTCGATAAAACTAGGCTAACCATCTTTTAAACTTGAGCTTTATTATTTATTTACATATTTGTGCTAATCTCCTTTTTTTATTTTAACGTCAAAATAAGTCAATTATGACAACATTCAACCAAGCAGAATTAGAAACCTCAACAGGTTTACTTAGAGCTATTGCTCATCCTTTACGTCTTACTATCCTTGAATTTATTGACCAAAAAGGTGTAATCAACGTAAACAAAATTTACAATACATTGCGTTTAGAGCAATCTATTACTTCTCAACATTTGCGTATCTTGCGTAATGCTGATTTGGTAAATACACGCCGAGAAGGTAAGTTTATTTATTATTCATTAAATTATGATAAAATCGAGCAAGTAAATACTTGTATTATCGACTTTAGTGAAAAATTAGAGCTTACTAATGCTGATATGGCAAGAGAAGAAGCTTAAAATGCTTTTGCCAATAAATAGAAATATTCGACCTAATTTATATTAAAAAATAAGGTAACTGTTTAAGCGTAAACTTTTGAGATGAAAAACTATTTTTTTTAATCACAATCGTTATTGCCGAATAGTTACAAAAATAAAAAAGGACTTGAAATAATTGTTATTTCAAGTCCTTTTTTTACTTTACTTAGTGTTATAAGTCGTTAGTCAAAACTGACTAAATTGTTTACTAAGTGCCAAGGACTATTTAATAAACGGACGGTTTGAGCTAACGTATTGATATTCAATGTGTTAGTTTTCGCAATTTGTAGAATAAATCTGTCAGATTACTTAAGCATTTCTATCTAAATAAGCTTTCCAAGCTGCATTTTTGTAAGCGATAGTCGCTTCCACAGGATTTTCAGCCTTATAAATGCCACGCCCAACGATAATCACATCAGCACCTCTTTCGCTAAAAGCAATTTGCGGTGTGTTGTAAGTCTGGCCGCTATTATCGCCTTTTGCATGTAGGTGAACGCCCGGAGTAAATTGTAGCAAGCCCATATTTTTACTCAAACGCTTTTGTGCCACCATACCCATCACACAATCAGCATTTTTCTCAGCAATTTGCACTGCTTTCATCATATATCTGCTATCTGTTAACGTGTCTTTTGTGGACATTTGAGCTATCAAAATTAAAGCCGTTTTATCCAAATAGCCTGTATCTTTGAGCGATGTAACACTAGCTTCGCCAGCCACTACATGAACGGTAACAACATCTGCCCAAGCTGCAATATTCATCAACTTTGACGTAAATTGCTTTTTGACAGTATTGCCTATATCTGCAAATTTGCTATCTTCAAATAGCAAAAAGTCGTGTTTTTGTGCCAAAGTTTGCAATTTCGCTACCGTTTCGGCATTAAAATCGCCATAAATATCGGCATGAAGCTTGAGCATACAAATATGTTCGCCTACTTTATCAGCCAAATCTAACAACTCTTGAGAGGTATCTACATCAGCCGAAAGTGTCAAATTGGTTTGCTTGCGTTGCATAATATCTAGCAAGCGTTTTGCAGTTGGATGTAAACATTTTTCTTGTCGCTCTTCATAAGAAGGTACAGGAAGCGGTTTTGTTGGCAAAGTTGTAACATTTAATTCTTTTGTCACATTTTTGCTAATAAATGTCAAAGTATCTTGATGCGTTTTTTCATCTATTTTTCCTTCTGCCAGCAAAAAGTCTAATACTTCTGTCATCGTAAACAAAAAGTGTACTTGGTAGCCCATTTTCGCCAAAATAGTTGTGCCACCTTGCTCTCTATCCACCAATGCGATAGCGTGTTTCACTTTCAAACCTACTTCTTCAAGGTCTTTAATTGTACTAACAATGCTTACACCGCTTGTAACAATGTCTTCTACAACTATGCAAGATTGGCCAACTTCAAAATCGCCTTCAATCAACTTTTTTGTTCCGTAAGCTTTTCTTTGCTTTCTTTTCACCACCAATGGTGTATTATGCGTCATTGCTACGCCTGTTGCGATAGACAAAGCAGCGTAAGGCACACCACACAAATAATCGAAAGGCAAAGGTTCGACAAGATTGGCAAGCTCGGCACAAACATCTTTTAGAAGTTGCGGATAAGAAATGATTTTGCGAAAATCGAGATAAAAAGGCGACATAATACCGCTTCTCAATTCAAATTTGCCAAACTGAATGGCATCTATATCAAAAAGTTCTGTTAGAATGGCTTGTTTTTTTGTCATTGTTTTAGTTATCATCTAAGGAATTATTTTTTTATGAAAACTTTAGTATGCAATAATGTTGATATTTTCATCATTCAGCCGTTGTTTGGTGTTATCACCATAGCCGTCAGGATAGCAAGTTGAGCTTTTTGTTTTCGGCAATAAACCTTATTCACAAAATTTTAGATGAGCGATAATAGGAAAATAAGGTGGTAGGCATTTTGAAAATGCCTGCCACCACATATATTTCAAAACAATAACATTTTGAAATAAAAAGCAAATCTTAGGTGGCAGGCACTTCTAAAGTGCCTACCACCTCGTTTTACGAAAAAAGTCGCTTTAATCCAATGATATTCATATTGTCGCTTACATTTTTTTTGTGAATAATGCCTAATACCCCTTTTGAGTATCATAACATTTAACTTTTTAACTAACCTGACGGCTATGGTGTTATCACCAACAAGGGCGTAGAATTTTAGAAATGACAGACCTTCGAGATGGGCTGTCGAATTTAAGCATAACAAGAATATTGTTTTTCGCTCCAAAAAGT
>JBMZCV010000200.1:0-8657 GCA_049613665.1 Chitinophagales bacterium
AAAGCAAAGACAAGGCAAACATACGAAGGCAAACATACGATGTCATTTCTCACATTTTCAAAATTATAACAAACTTACTTTACAGTGTATTAGAGTTTATTCACAAAATTTTAGATAAGAAATAATAGAAGAATAAGGTGGTAGGCATTTTGAAAATGCCTGCCACCACAAACATTCTTATCTAATAACACTTAAAAAAAGGACAAATCTAGGTGGCAGGCACTTTAGAAGTGCCTACCACCTCGTTTTACGACAAAATTTGCTAAAATTATGCAAATGTAACATTCGCATTTATCCAATCATGTTTCTATTTTCATGTACGTTTTTTTTGTGAATAATGTCTATTAGGTGCTAAAAACCAAAAATTTAAAAATTCCACCAATAATAACAAAAATCAATAAATATCGTACCCAAACATTTGCCTGTTTATATTGTGTAGCGAAAGTAGCCGCCAGCCATGCCCCAAAAACTTGGCCAATACTCAACCACAAACCATAAAACCAATTGACTTGGCCATTGTAAACAAAAAGCAATAATGCTGGAATAGTAAAACACAAAACAATCAGTAGTTTGACAGCATTTGCATTCGTGAGGCTATATCCTGCACTCAAAGCCAACACCGATAAGAGCAAAATGCCTACGCCAGCTTGCAAAAAACCGCCATAAACGCCTACCAAAAACATTAAACTTACGGTTTGCAAGCTTTTGACATTTTCGGCTTCCATGATTTGTTCTTGTAGCCATTGTTTGGGCTTGAATAAAACAATGAATAACAAAAAAATCATAAGCAATCCTAAAGCCAAATTCATCATTTTTTCGTCTATTTCTACTGCAACAGCAGCACCCAAAAAAGCTCCTAAAACGGCTGGAACAACAAGCCATTCTACATTTTTTAACGAAATGTTTTTTCCTTTTTTACGAAAAGTATAAAATCCCATACAGCTCTGAAACAATACACCTACACGATTTGTGCCGTTTGCCATAGTAGCAGGCAAACCCAAAAAAGCCAATAAAGTGAGTGTAAGTGCCGAGCCATTTCCTGCCAAAGTGTTGATGAAGCCAGACAAGATGCCGACAAATATAACTAAAAAATAAATAAGTATTTCAGACATAATATATCGTAATCTAAGTTGTTTGAAAATAGCAAAAGTAAGATTTTTTTGAAGTTTTATTTCTATCAAAAGTTTAAACATACTATTTTTTTTAGGCTGAGGTGACCAATATTTGCTATTTTTATGGCCTTTTTTGTGGAAAAATAGTATGCTTCCCTTGCCAAAAAATGTTTTTTTATTAAACCGAGAACTGTTGAAAAAAATGTCCAAACTATTGTTCTATATATTTTTTTGACTATCTTAGCTTAAAAAAATTACTTATCGAAACTTCAATTTTTACACAAAGATTATTAAAATGGTCGCAGGAAAATGAGCGTGATTTGCCTTGGAAAGCGACAAAAGATGCTTATACAATTTGGCTATCGGAAATTATTTTGCAACAAACAAGAGTGCAGCAAGGGCGGCCATATTTCAATAAATTTATTGCGGCTTATCCAAATGTTAAGGAGCTAGCAAATGCTCCAGAAGACGAAATCATGCGTTTATGGGAAGGTTTGGGCTACTATTCACGAGCTAGAAATCTACATTTTACAGCAAAATATATCGCCGAAGAACTCAACGGTGTTTTTCCAGATACTTACGAAAACATAAAGCTACTCAAAGGTGTTGGCACTTATACGGCTGCTGCAATTGCATCTTTTGCCTACGATTTGCCTCATGCAGTAGTAGATGGCAATGTTTATCGTGTGTTATCGAGGATTTTCGGCATAGAAACGCCTATTGATACCACAAAAGGTAAAAAAGAATTTGCAGCACTTGCCGATAAATTGCTGACAAAAAAACAAGCTGCGGCTTACAATCAAGCTATTATGGATTTTGGAGCAACGCAATGTGTGCCAAAAAATCCGAATTGTGTGATTTGTCCAATGCAAGCAGAATGTGTGGCTTTTCGTGCCGATTTGATAAAAAAATTGCCTGTAAAAAGCAAAAAAATGAAAAAGCAATCTCGTTTTTTCAATTATTTGTTTATAAAAACAGAAAAGGATAAAACTACGCTCCGCAAAAGGGTAGAAAAAGATATTTGGCAAAATTTGTATGAATTGCCAATGATAGAAACTAGCGTTTTTTTGAGTAAAAAAGAACTAGAAAATCATGATTTTTGGGGTACTTTTTTTGTAGAAAAACCTGCTTTTTTGCTCAAAAGCGTTTCTAAAATTTATAAACAACAACTCACTCACCGCACGATTCATGCTCGTTTTTTTGAAATTGAATTATTAGAAAGTATTGAAATAGCCGACAAAAACGCCATTCTTTCAAATATTAATGATTTTTCTAACTATGCTTTTCCGAAAATTATCAATACTTATTTGGGCGATAAAAATGAATCTCAGCAGAATATGCTGTTTTAGTTTTTGGGTTCAAAATGATTTCATTTGGTCATTTTTACAGAAATTACACATAATATTAATAACAAACTAAAAAACATCGGTTATTTAAATTTGATTACTTAAAATGCTTTATTGTTATTTTAAATATCAAAGGTGCGTTCTTATAATGGCTTAATTTTCAATAACATTTTAGTGAAAAGCAAAAACATACATAACATTTTGTACAAAAAAAATTATTATTGTTTAGACCAAATGATTTCACTTTGAACTAATTTTTGGTTAAGTAGTTAAAACATATTTTTGTTTTCTCTAAAAAAACATTAACTTTGAATGTTACATAATTAATTAGTATAAATAATGAAAGTAAAAAAAATAAATTTAAAGAATATTGGCGTTTTTGAAGATGAAACCATTGAGTTTCCAACATCAAAAATAGCTAATACTGCTGATATTCATATTTTTACGGGCATTAATGGTAGTGGAAAATCAACAATTTTGTATGCAATAGCTAGTATATTTGATTTTTTTGAGAAAGACCATAAAAGTCACATAAGCAATTTTTTTTATAAAAGGTTTAGATATTTTGAAAAAGAAAGTGGGACTAACTCTAAAAATAAAACATATAAAAGTGAAGTAACTGCTCAATTTCGAGATAAATCTTCTGAAGTTTGTGTATATGGCTGTCCTATTTGTAAGAGCATTCATTCTACAACAGAAAATAGCAAAATTAATACTTATCGTACTTGTATTATTAGCAAGGCTTCTGAAAAATTTGAGTTTGAGTTTGCTACTTTTGCTTATTCAGGATATAGATTTATTAAATCTACTAATGTAGAAACACTAAAAACGTTTACAGAAAATCCTTTAGAGCAATCACTCGAATTTGTAAAAAAATACTCAGAAAACACTTCTTTTTCGTTTAATCAATGGATTTTAAACAATTTTTCAAATGAAGCCATTTTATATAAAATGGGACAAATAAAAGAAAGTGAAAAATTTGCAAGTTCACTATCACATTTCAAGCGATTTCTTGCTGAAGTTATAGAAAAAGAAATTGATTTTATTATAAGTGTAAACCCAATAAGATTGTATCTTGAAATTGATGAACAAGAGCTAGATTTTGATGTTTTGCCAGACGGTTTAAGGTCTTTGATTAGTTGGATTGGCGATTTAATGATGGTAATGGATAATTTAAATTGGAAAGATAATGTTCCTATTTTTGAACGTTCATTTATTCTTTTACTTGACGAAATTGAGGTACATTTACACCCTTCATGGCAACGAAAAATATTGCCTGTTTTGCAAAAATTATTTACAAATGCTCAAATATTTGTAAGTACACATTCACCATATATTGTCAATTCAGTAGATGGTGCATTTTTGTATGAGTTAGATTATAACAATGGTAACACAATTATAAAACCAACAAGAGAGACCAAAACAAGTGATAGTATTTCTTATACTTTGAAAAAAGTGTTTGGTATGAAAAGTGAGTTTGGCGAGGCACTTCATGTAAAACTTGACAAGTTTTATAGTTTGAGAGATAATATTTTGAAAAGAACAATTACCGATACAAGCGAGTTTGTAAAGCTAAAGAAAGAACTATTAGCGATAGATGATTTAGAAGTCAGCAATTTAGTTGAATTTGAATGTAAACAACTATTTAAAATTACCCAAAAACAAGAATTTTTACTATGATGAGGTTTGATAGAGGAAATTGCCCTGAATGTTTGTGGTATAAAGATAAGAATAATAAACATAATTATCAAAAATGGAATCAAAAATGGAAAAGTACACATAAAAAAAATCCTGTTGCTAGTTTTAATTGGCCTCAAGAAATAAATTTAAAAATCATTCAAGATTTGAGAATCATGTCAAAGCATCACTGTGCTTTTTGTGATAAATATATGGGAGCAGCCGATTCGGATTCTATTGAGCATTTTTGGCCAAAAAAAATATTTCCTGAATTTGCTTTCAGTTGGGAAAATTTATTTTTGAGTTGTGGAGGGTGTCAGAAAGCTCCTAAAGGTTGGAAAAAATTTCAGAATGATTGGATTGAGGCAGAAAAAAGTCCCTTAATTTTAAAACCTGATATGTGTGATTTTTCGTTTCAGAGATATTTTTTCTTTGATACTAATAGCGGTGAAATTAAAGTAAATCTTTGGAATGATTCCAAAATGGAACAAGAGCAAGCAGAAATTACCATTTTTTACTATAAATTTAATGGATTTAAAAGAGCACATCAACGACAAGTAGATTTTCAAAGATATTCTGATGTTACACAATCTAATAACTTAAAAGAGGACTATTCTATTGATGAACTTTCTTATCGGTTTATGTATTTATAGGAAAAATAACTCGACTATTGTTGGCTAGATTATTTTTCCTATAAAACCTATTTTCTACTCACACAAAGCCAACTCTACGACACCAAGCATATTTTTGACATAGTGAAACTGCACGCCTTCAATATATTTCGCATCTATCACATCTACATTTTTTTTGTTGGCTTCACACAAAATAATTTCTTTGATGCCAGCTCGCTTTGCAGCCAATACTTTTTCTTTGATGCCACCAACAGGCAATACTTTCCCACGCAAAGTAATTTCTCCTGTCATGGCCAAAAACGGTTTTACTTTTCGCTTCGTCATTGCCGATGTGAGAGCTGTTAGAATAGCGATGCCTGCCGAAGGGCCATCTTTCGGAATAGCTCCCTCTGGCACATGCAAATGGAAGTTCGTTTTTTCAAACATATCCGCCTCAATCTTCAACTCCTCAGCATGAGCTTTCATATAACTCAAAACGGTTTGTGCCGATTCTTTCATCACATCGCCCAAATTTCCTGTCAGCATAAGCCGCCCTTTGCCTTTGCTAAGGCTCGTTTCCATAAATAAAATTTCGCCACCATTTTGCGTCCATGCCAAGCCAATAGAAACGCCAGCAGGGTTGTCGTCCTGATAAATTTCTGGCTCATAGATGTGAGGCCCCAAAATTCGGTCTATATCTGCTGCACTAATTCTCGTTTTGTATTTCTCTTCCAAAGCCACAGATTTGGCAACCGCTCGCATAACTGCCGCAATTTTTCGCTCCAAACCCCTCACTCCTGCTTCGTGCGTGTGTTGAGCAATAATTTGTTTAATTATTTTTTGGGTCAGCGTGATATTTTTAGCTATTAAACCATGTTCTGCTCTTTGTTTTGGAATGAGATATTTTTTCGCAATTTGCAATTTTTCTTCTAAAGAGTAAGCTGTCAAGCGTATGATTTCCATTCGGTCACGCAAAGCAGGATGCAAGGTTTGCAGCGAATTTGCGGTAGCAATAAACATCACTTTCGACAAATCGTATTCCAATTCCAAATAATTGTCGTAAAAAGAATTGTTTTGTTCTGGGTCTAAGACTTCGAGCAGAGCTGCGGCAGGGTCGCCCTTAAAATTGGAAGCAACCTTATCTACTTCGTCTAAAACAATGACAGGATTTGAGGTTTTTGCTTTCTTAATCGACTGAATAATACGGCCAGGCATAGCTCCAATATAAGTGCGGCGATGCCCTCTTATTTCGGACTCATCTTGCAAGCCACCAAACGACATTCTGATATATTTTCTATTCAAAGCTTTTGCGATAGACTTGCCCAAAGATGTTTTTCCAACGCCTGGAGGGCCGACAAAACACAAAATTGGCGATTTTAAATCTCCTTTTAGCTTCAAAACAGCCAAATATTCTAAAATGCGATTTTTGATTTTTTCTAGTCCATAATGGTCTTTATCTAGCACTTTCTGCGAGCGTTTCAAATCAAAATTATCCTTTGAAGTGGTATTCCAAGGCAGTTCTAGCAAAAGTTCGAGATAGTTGAGTGTTGTCGAATAGTCTGGCATAGCCGAATTGAGGCGTTGCAATTTTTTGAGTTCTTTTTCAAACGTTTTTTTGGCTGCTTCACTCCATTTTTTGCCTTTCGCCCGTTTTTTCAAGTCTTTGATTTCTACGCCAGCACCTTCTTTTCCTAGTTCTTCTTGTATCGTTTTTAGCTGTTGGTTCAAAAAATAATCTCGCTGCTGTTTATCCAAATCTACTTTTACTCTAGATCGAATTTGGTCTTTCAATTCGAGCAGTTGCAGTTCTTTGTGCAAATATTCTAGCACTTGTTCGGCACGCAACAAAACGCTATCTATTTCTAGTAATTCTTGTTTTGCTTTCGTGCTAACATTTAAATTTGAGGAAATAAAGTGTATCAGAAATTCGACATTATCCATATTTTTTAGAATAATGCCTGCTTCAGAAGGAATATTGGGCGATAAATCAATAATTTGTGTAGCCAAATCTTTGAGGCTGCCTATAATAGCCTGAAATTCGTTTTTGTCTGGAATAGCTTCGCTGGTCAAAAGCTTGAAATTAGCTGCCAAATAAGGTTCTTCTTGCGTGATTTCTCCCAACTCAAAACGAGCACGGCCGTGCAAAATGACGGTCATTCCGCCATCTGGCATTTTCAATAATTTAACGATTTTAACGATTGTTCCTACTTTTGATAGGTCTTCTTTATTAGGGTCTTCTATTTCGGGACGAAGCTGCGACACTACGCCAATAAATTTATCACCTTGATATGCTTTTTTAATAGCTTTCACCGATTTTTCACGGCCAACCGTAACAGGTAGAACTACGCCAGAAAAAAGCACCGTATTTCGCAAAGGCAAAATGGGAATTATTTCGGCATATTCATCATCTTTAGTGCTGTTGTCTTCATCTTCGAGCGACACGATAGGCAAAAATTCTACGTCTTCATCCATTAGCGATGGTTGTGCATTCCAATTGTCAAACATATAGTGAGAATTATTTTTTTTAGTTGGTTTTTTTGAGTGTATTAAACAGACTTTATTCACAAAATTTATATGAGCATTAATAGTAAACTAAGGTGTCATTTAAAAAAAAATGCCTCTTACTTCTTTTACCGCAAAATTAGCTAAAGTGTTACACTTTGTTTTTTTGTCTTTATTCTAAATATTTTGTAAACTAAATTTCTTCAAATTTTTGAAGCAAGTGATATATCTATTCATAAAAAAAGTGATAAACTTGATGCTTTTGATTAAAAATAGCTTTGTCAAACAGCCTATATTAATTTAGAGTTTAGCACTTAAATTTGAATAAGAACTAATAAATAACATTTTTAGAAAAATAAAGTTGCATTACTTAGATTATTAAATGTGAAGTACTGTTTAATAAATGGCAGATTCATTGCTAACGCCTTGATAGTCAAGGTCTTAACTTCAACGAAATGTCAGCTCATTTTTGTCTAGGCACTTAGTTTAATAACATATCATTTTGATACTTAAATGTAAAATAATGTTTTCTTTTCCTTAAAAAAGAAAACAAATTTTGTTAAAACAAGAATAGTTGTATAAAGCAGCAAAGGTAGGCAAAAAAAAATAAATGTCTGTTGTTTTTTCAGTAAGTTCTTTTTTTGCAACAAATAAGAACAATAATTTAGCAAAAAAAACAATTGTGTTATAATAATTCATTTTTGTTCTTATTAGGCACAGTATGAGAGCTTATTTAAATTGCTAAGGCATTAAAAGTCTGTGTTAGCTTTCATAAAAAGGCAATTTGTTTATTTTTTTGGTTAAAAAAAGCACTTCAAGTTTTCGAAATAAATGCCAAATATATTATTTAATAAACGGCAAATTCGTTGCTAACGCATTGAAAGTCAAGGTGTTAGCTTCAACGAAATGTCAGCATTTTTTTGCTTGCATACCTATAAAAAATAACAGGTTTGTTAAAAAGCAAACATTACTGATTTTTTTTAAAATTAATATTTTATAACTATTTACCTTGTGACAATTTTTGCTAAAAAGACGCTTTCTACCTAAATTTTAAGAAAGTTGCATTTGTAAGCGGATTTCAACTTTTTTTTTCAGTATCGAAAACAAAAGTCAAACAATTTTTCAGGTTTTTCCATGTTTTATTGTCATTCTTATAGTTTGCTTTTTTGGCAAAAAAAAATTACCTTGTGAAAATATCTAAGTCTCAGGCACTACTTGAAGTTCGTTAAAAAAATTTGGCTCAATACGCTATAAAGTAAATTAAAAAAAACGCTCATATTTCAATAAGCAAATAAAAAAACTCTCTAACTAAAATATAAATCTTATGAAAAAGTATCAATTATTTTGTTTATGTCTATTAGACCTGTTACTCTATAAAACTATTGATTATCAGTAGCTTATAAATGTTC
>JBMZCV010000201.1:0-8620 GCA_049613665.1 Chitinophagales bacterium
AGTTTAATAACACAAAACAAACAAAATGACTTAATAAGTAACAGGTCTAATATACAATAATAACAAAACTTTCCTTAATTTTTAAAAACAAAACATATCTATCTTATTCAATAACTCTTGTAAAGCCAAGAATATATTGTTACTTTATTTATTCGCATAATAATTAAAGTTCTATTTTTGGAACAAAGCGATAATATTTCTTATCCTACTTATTCTTTTTGGTCTGGGGTTTAATCTAATTTTTTCCTCAGCAAGGCATGATTTTAAAGTTTGACGCATTTGTCTAGCTTGACAATGCGATAATTTTATTGTTTTTGTTTTCGAGTTAGACATAAGAATTCAAAATAGTTTAGATTTATGATGTAATGGTTTTGTAGTCATGGTTATACAAAAATAAATATTTTTATATAAATTATGAAAAAAACCATTATGATAAAACAAAACTTGCCTATTTTACTGCATAAATCAATAAAAATAAATACTTTAAATATAAATACTATTATCCGTTGATAATCAAGCACTTATGTCTTTTTATTTGTGCAAACAATCAAGGCTATTTTTTTTTAATAAAGCTAAACTCTTTATAAAGTAAAAGTATATTCGAGAAATACAAAAACTGAAATATGCTTTTGTTGCTATTAAAACTAAATACTTTTATTCTCGAAGTGGTTGAGGTATATCGCTAAAATGCGTAATGCCTGTTGCTCTTTCATAGCCTTCTTTTGCGGCATTATACCTATTAAACCTGCCATTTTTATACTGCAATACTTCGTGATTAGGCAATGTTATGTAATGCATATTTTCGCTTAAATTTGCCTTTCCTCTTCTCACATCACACCACAATTGTCGCACGACATAGTTTTCGAGCTGCAAACCTTTTTGTATGGCTGCTTCCAAGAATGGTTCTAAATCGTAGCCTCTATCGACAGCGATTAGCAATAACTCGTCATAAATCTGAAACAAAACAGGCACATAAACATCCCTAATATCGTTGTGTTCGGTACTCATAACACTCAAAGAGTCAGCCGAAATACTCATCTTGTCGGCTAAATCTTTTATTCTCGTGTTGGCAATTAAACTCAATATCTGTCGGTTTTTCGCAAACATAACTGTCTTATCTGCCTCACTTATTTTGTCTCTCGTAGTCGGTTTGCCGATATATTGCACGACAGCATTTGGCACATATTGGCGTACATTCAAGCCTCGTTGTATGGCCAGAGGGATATATTTGCCGATGTCGAAACCCATTTTGAGCAAAGTGGGCAGTATCGTATCGATGCGTTTGAACAGCACAGGCAGCACTTTATTCTGCACACGAGTAGGCGATTCTTCCCTCAACATATTGATGATAGCGAGTTTTCGGTAGCCCAAATCGGCTGCGATATGCTTCTGGTGTGTCTTGATAAAGAAGTGTATCAAGGCTATTTTATCTTCGTTGTTGTATTTCATACGCTTGTTTTTGGTTGGAGTGTAAAGGTATGAAAAATGTTTTTTATTGGCAAGTAAGTAGCTAATAAAACGGACTTTAAAGACTTTAAATAGTGTATTAAAGTATGGTTTAATTGCTAGAAAGACTTGCACGTTTGAACGGAATAGCTTATCTTTGGAGTGTCATTAATAATAAAGGAAGGCTTATTTTTTAAGCGTAAAAACGATAAACATCATGTATTTAATAGATAATAAATTTTGGAAAGACACTACGCCAAACGCTACTGAAATGTCAGATGCAGCAGTACAAAAAGAAAAAGTTTGCGAGATTAACGACTACAAATTCACGAGAGAAAAACTCGCTACCTTGCAAAACATCAAAGAGCTGCACATGAATGATGGTAATTATTTTGATACTAGAAAAATTCCATATTTGCCGAAATTAGAGCTTGTTGACCATTTTGATAGCGAAATTACAGACTTGAATTATCTGTGGCAATACATCAACAAAGGGCATCGCTTGAAAATCTTAATCAGTGATTATACTTTTGGCACTTTATTGATACGAAAATACCGCAGGGGTTTGAGCGATGCCATGAAAGCGAAATACGAGACTGAATTTGAATGCACTTTGACAGATATTAGCCTTATCAAAGTGTTGGGTTTGGGTACTGAAATTTTGGTAGTGGGGCCTGTTTTTGGTTTTGATTTGAAGGTGGAGAGGTAGGGGAATATAAAGGGAGGCTAGTCGAAAGGCAATTTAAACATACAATGACCGAAACACCTTGAGGACATTGTATGTTTAAATGGTATTGAGCAATTAAAAACATATTGTCTCTATTGTTTCGTAAACCGTTTCACAACAGTATCCCCTTCATTTTTAAACTGCAAAAAATAACTTCCAATAGGCAAAGCAGAAATATTAATTTCATTTGTAAAACCTTGCTCTAGCACTTTTTCGCCCAAAACATTGAAAACGCTCATTGTTGTTTTGTCATTTTGATGAAAAATATCAGTTTCTATCTGTAAAAAATCAGAGGCTGGATTTGGAAATAAATGTATTTGATTGGCTAATAAATTGTTGTTTTCTGAAATGCCTACGCCATCAACTAAAATATCTTGTGTGTAAACACTTGTATCGTTGCACAAAATAAGGCTTAAAGAAATGTTGTAATGTCCATTTTGAGCAAATTGATGTGTAGGAAATTGCTCATTGCTAGTTGTGCTATCGCCAAAATGCCATAGAAAAGCGGCATCGTGATAGCTTTCGGTAGGCGAAAAACTATAAAGACCAATATCTTCATTGGTAAACGAAAAATCGGCAGTAGCGTTTTGTGTGCCAATACAATATGTTTTTTTGATAATGCTCGTATCAGTGCAAACAATACCTTTCAAAGTAACGGTATATTGCCCAGCTTGTACATACTCATGAGTAATAGTTTCGTAGTTTTCTGTCATTATGACTTCTGAATTATCATCAAAATCCCAAACAAAAAAGCCGCCATCAATGCTATCTGGATATACATATAGGCTTTCGTTGAGGAAAGAAACGAAGCCGTCTTCTATTTCATAATCGAAAGCGGCTTGCGGTTCTGTGAGTAAGCCCATACAATTCATTTTGACGACGTAAACATCTGCACCATCTGTATTGCTTTCAGTGCGGCCACACATCACAAAACCACCATCTAAAGCTTCAATAATATCATAACCATAATCATTATCTTCGCCACCGTATTGCCGCCGCCACATAAAATTGCCATCTTTGTCAAGTTTCAAGATTTGAGCATTTAGGTCGTCAGTGTTATTATCAGGATTATTATTGCCTGAAAACACATAACTACTATCTGGAAGTTGTACTACTGATTCAATAAAATGATTAAAATAATAGTCATCTATTGGAGTATGAGTAAGATGACCATTTTCGTCAAAGAATAAAATAACACTATATATATCCCCATTATTCACTTTTTGACTCCCAAAAACTAAAAAACCACCTTCTTTTCGTAAAATAAATTTGCCAGCATTTTCATTACTTCCCCAATCATAGACAGTATCCCAGATAGCTGTACCCATTTCGTCTATCTTGGCCAAAAGAACATCGCCTGTTGAGTTGAAAAACGAACCACCAACAGTACCTAATATATAATATCCACTACTATCAGGGGCTGGAATGAAATCATATATTAAGCCTCTTCCTTGATAATTGTCATAAACTTTGTCCCATTCTTGGTCTCCTTGAGCATTGAGTTTGACGAGATAGGGGAAAATACCCGGCTCGCCACCGCCTGTATAAATCTCACCGCCTAAGAAATAACCGCTATCAAAAGTGCGGCAGCAGGAATACATAATATTTAATATTTCATCATTGCCTACTGTATCTGCTTGAAAAGCAATACCTTGTTCATTTGTCATAATATAATAAGCCCTTGCACTACCCTGAATATTAGGATCGTTTGCAGCTCCAGCTATAAAAAAACCATCTTCTGTTTTTATCATTTCTCGCATACTTCCATTGTAGTTTGGTTCTAAGCTTAAATGCCTATTTACAGGATAATTGTTGCCATATTTATCTATTTCGATAGAATAAGAATACCAATCGTATAATATGCTATCTTTTGCTTGGCCAGATATGACATAATTGTTTTGATTATTTGGCAATATTCTACGTCCATTTTGTATAAAATCCCATGCATATTGTGTTTCAAAATATTTTTCTTGGGCGTTTGAGTAATTTTCGTTTATACAAAAAAACAAGATAATTAAAACTAAATGTATTTTTTTCATGGTTTCTATTTTTTTAAGAAAAAGGCAGTATCTCTTTTTCAAAAAATACTGCCTTTGGGTGTTTAAATTATTTTTGTCTGTTTATCATGCTAGACTGCTTCGTACCTCACAGTGACAAAATTGAGATAAAAACTTATTCAACTGCTTCGTGCCTTCGCAGTGACAAAATTGGCATCAAAACTTATTCAACTGCTTCGTGCCTCGTAGTGACAAAAAAGGGGAAACATTACCAAACCATAAATTTCTCTATGCTTTGTTGTGTTCCGTTGTCTATCGTTAAGAAATAATAGCCTGTTTGCAGTTTATCTAGTTGTAACAATATATTATTTTCGCCTTGTTTGCTCTCAAAATCTTGTTGCAAAACCGTTTTGCCTAAAATATCTGTGATACTAAGCTGTATGTTTTCGGTTTCAAAACTCGTGAAAGTAATGTGCAGTTCATCTTTTGCTGGGTTTGGATATAAGTTTATATCAACAAAATAGTTTTCTGTTTCGCTTACAAAAGGATCGTTTGCTATATTATAATCACTATTTTTGCAAGAAGGTGTCGTAAAGTCTGCAATATCGGCATAAACTGTCCAAACGCCATCACATTTTGTTTTGACACTCCATTGATAAGTCGTATTGGTTTGCAAACCACTTGTAAAAGTGCGGAAAGTATTTTGCGTTTCAGGGAATACTTTTACTGCACCATCTAGCTTGCGGCCAGCTAAGATATAAGCTTCGGCATCTGGCATAGCGTCCCAATTTAGCGTTACGCTATTGCAAGAAAGATTTGTTTTATTTAGATTTGTCGGTACTCCACAAGTTGCTACTATGATATCTGGATTAGGAAAAGCTATATTAATCGGAAATTCGTAGCCTTTCACTAAGCCTAATATGGCTTGAGCAGTATAGGCACTCGGATAAGTTGTTTGTGCAATAGCCAATAAATCGGCTACTTGTTTACCATTGATATCAAAAATACTTTTGTTTTCTACTTGCAAATTGTATTGCATATTAACAATATAATGATAATATTGTTCTTCTATAGTATTTTGTGGATAAAGTGCTAGTTTTTCGGCCGCTTTACTCAAATTGTTCACTTGCAAATTAAGTTCAATAGCATAAGCTAAAGACAAAGTGCTATTGACAGCATCTAATAAATTGTTGGCACTATCTATTCTAGCCGTATTCCAATCATTTTGACTAGCAAAATGCTGCATCCACAACATAATTTGTCTATCCTTTTCGGTATCATCAACAATCATCGGTATTTGTTCAATACTGAAAAATTGTAAACAACTATTTTGAGTGTTTGCACAATCTACTAAATTACTCAGACCATCATAATTGGGATTATGACTTCTCGAAGTAGCTTCAATATCGTGATACTCAAATTGTTCGAAGCCTACTGCTGCATTAGGTTCTAGGTAAATGTCTAAATGACCGCTTACATTGCTGAAAAAAGTATTGCCAGCAGCGTATTGTAAATTTGGAGGCCCTTCACAATTTCCTTGTTTTGCAAGCTGATGTGGTAAACTTGGCGTATAGTTGTAGCTAGGCTCATTTTCAGCTTCAGAGATACCTACATGAATGGCATCATTTTCATAAAAGAGAAATTGATTTTGGCAGGTAAATACATTTTCGTTGTTTTCTAAGGCATATAAGCCGTATTGGTTGCCTTCTAATGTATTATCAGAGATAGTACCACCATTGGACTTGACATTATTAATAATAACAATTCCATGTTCTGGGGCAGGCACGCCATTAAAGTTTCCCCATATATTGCCACTAAGATCAAATTTTGTGTTTCTCATTAAAATGCCTATATGGTCAAATATCTCATCATCAAAAATACAGTCATAGCCAGTAAGAGATGGACAATCGCCTTTGAAGGAGTTTTGAAAAATACGATGACTTGCGTAATTTTGAGCTTGTATGCCTATTTGGCAACAGCAATATTCAGAATCCATAACAAGATTGGAGTTATTTAGATTATTGAAAGATGTGCCTACAATACAAGATTGAAAAAATGAATTATATATTGAAACAACGCCAGACTTTGGCAAATAAGTCCTAATGCCAAAACGCATATTTCTAAAAATACAAGCATTGCTTACATTAATGGCAGCTTGAGCGCCTATCGCCTCAATACCAGCTTCGCCTATTACTTGAGGATTTTGTAAATCTTCATCATATTGTAGTGATAAAGGATAGGGAAATTCATTATTGTTTGCTTCACAAGTAAATAATGTTTCTTTTATTGAGGCTGCCCTTCTAGCAAAACTGAGGTTTATACCATGAAAACAATTAAGAAAATTAGCATTATTTACGGATACCGTTCCACCGCCAATTTCGTCAGGCGAAGTATAATCAATTAGATTAATATTATTTGTTATATCTGGAAAAATAAGTGGTGTAAAACTTTCTCCCCAAGATAGTAAAGGGCTATATGGTTCTAATACAGCACCAATATTATAAATATCATAAATAGGCAAATCAAGGGTAGCTAGTCCTATTAACGCACTATTTATTTCAGTTCCATTATTGATTGTGATAGAATTGTTATCTGCATTATCTAAAATAGGGCCTATCAAACGAATACCTTGCCACATCGTTTTACAAGCAGTATTTCCAGTAAAAGAACAACTACTTAAAGTTAAGTCAGCAGTAGGTTCTATCACAATTCTTCCATTAGGGCCAAATTCAATGTGCATATCATTAATTGTAATATTACAGCCAGCCGTAATTCTGATAGTGCCATTGATATATACAGGGTTAGCTGAATGCCCACTATAATTGCTACCATCGAAAAAAGGATTGATATTTATATCAACATTAAAAGTTGGCATCCAAGTTGCGGTGATATTTTCTGGCAGAATAAAATCATTAGTAATTTCAATATCACATTCTTCGGTAGGATTGACAATAGGTATATTTGTTCCATCACCACAAAATACAGCATAAGGTATAGCATTATTGCCAGAACCAATAGTGACAGCAGCACAATCAGAAGTTTCACAAGCTCCATCTTCTAAAACAACACTTACACAGTTTTCTAACTCACTACAAGACACATCTTCAGCTATCATAGCTTCGTACTGAAATGTTTGAGAAATATTACCTCCCAAACTAATAGGAGTAAGGAAAGAAATTGTTTTAGACTCACCATCATAATTTAATTCAGGCGAGTTAATAGCACTTTCGATAGGATTTAAACCTTCTGGTAGCACATCTGCAATTTGTATATCATCAATAATATTTTCCGTTTCGTTTGTCAATTCAATAGAATAAACAACCGTGCTACCGCCTATTGGCACACTTGCTGGTTCTACTGTTTTGTTTACAGCTATACTTGGTGTAGTAGTAGCTGTAAATGATGTCCCTATAACTGTGGAAGTACTAGCACCATTTAAAGTATAACCAACTTCCAAATTAATATAATGTTCAACATCAACTGCAAACTGATCTGTAATCTCTAAGATAGCAGGTGTTTCTGGTATCGTTATACATTCTCCTTCTGAAAGGCTTTCTATAAAACCAACAGTAGGTAATTCTACTATATTGACACCATTAGGAAGTTGTAAATTACTAAAGTTGATATTTTCAAGATTTGCTGCATTAGGATTACATATTATGTATTGTAGTGTTACCTCTTCGCCTATACAAACTGGAGAGAGAGCTGGTGTAATATCAATGCAAGCAGCATCAATACAAAACTCTTCAATATGAATACAATTATTTTCGTCAGTTAAATGTAGTTCAAAACAGTTATTTAAGTCATCTAAAAAAATCATATCAATTGTAAAACTAAGTCCATTTGCATCGGCAACTGGTGTTCCTGTTCCTGCTTCAATAACTTGTGCATCAATAAAATTAGAAGCGGAAAATGAGAAAAACGCATTTTCATTTTGGCAAATATAGGTCGGCTTATCTTGCCACTCAAAGTTTATATCTGCTTCTATTACTGTTATGCTTACTTCGTCTCGTGCAGTAGTACAAGAAGTATTTCTGTCAAGACTAATAATATATGTTCCAACATTATTAAATATTACATTAATATTATTGCTTGTTATATTATCACTTGTAATTTCATAATCGGTTTCATTTCCTGTTACTGCTTCTACCGACCATTCATAAGTTACAAATCCATCGCAGCCTTGATCCTCTATATTAAAAGTAACTTCATTGTTAGTACAAACTAATGTTTCCCCTAGAATATCTATTTTTTGTAGTCCAAGGCCTGTATAAAACATATTCGACAGCCCTTCTTGACTTCTAGGTTCTAATTCATCACTAATATTAGCATCTAAGTTAGGAGTTCCTTCTAATTCAAAACCACATGCGGCACCTGCATTATTAGGGTATTTAATTATTAGACCTGTTACTTATTAAGTCATTTTGTTTGTTTTGTGTTATTAAACTTG
>JBMZCV010000202.1:0-8485 GCA_049613665.1 Chitinophagales bacterium
AAGTTTAATAACACAAAACAAACAAAATGACTTAATAAGTAACAGGTCTATTAATCACATTTTCATAATTTTTTAAATTTTACATCTTATGAAGCGAGCAAACTTTATTCGTTATTTTGTGCTTTTGTGTGTGCTGTTTTTACAGACTTATGGCGCAGAAAATTTATTGAAAGGGCAAAGCCTTACTGATATCGAATGTGGCACAGACCTTTTGCATCAAACAAAATTGGAAACCGATCCAAATTATCGTTTTATTGATGAGCAGTATGAAGAAGCTTATCAAGATTATGTAGGAAGAGGTGATACAGCGAACACTACTGTACAGCGAATCGCACCTTATACTATTCCTACTGTTGTTCATATCGTTTCGCCTAGTGGACCAGATTTATTAACCCCTGAACAAGTCGAAGATGGTATTAATCACATTAATACGCTATTTTCAGGAAGTGATTGTAATGGCTTAGTTGATTTTGTTGATATACAAATTGAATTGTCATTGGCCAAACGAACTATTGACAATGGTGAATCAACTGGTATAACTTCTCACAATGATGATAATTTAACTGACCACGACATCAATAATGAACAAACAACCCTAAAAACTTTAGGGCCTATTGATGATGCTGGTAACTTGTTGTATCCTTCTACGGATTATCTCAATATTTGGATAGTAGATAGGATTTTTAATACTGCTGAACCAAATGATGGTGAAGGTATAGCAGGATATTCTACTTTAGCCGCCTCTCATGGCACAGCTTTAGATGGTTTTGTAGTAGAGGCTGCTTTTTGGACAGATTGTGAGGCTGCGAAAACAGCAGCACACGAATTAGGGCATTATTTCAATTTATACCACACTTTTGGTAATAATTGTGATAATAATAATTATTGTGGTTGTTTGAATAATGACTGTAAAATTGATGGCGATAAAGTATGTGATACACCGCCAGATAGTAGTAACGATCCTAGTGATGGTTGTAGTGGCCCTATCAATACTTGTGATACAGATGTAATGGATGGTTTTACTGATGATGTAAATGATTTACGAGACAATTTTATGGACTATGGTGATCAAACTTGCCACACAAGTTTTACATTTGGGCAGCGAAATAGGATGTGGTTTACTCTACAAGCTTGGAATCCTACTATGCCAAATGGTATTAGAAGCAGTTTGGTTTATTCAGAAGGAAATTTAGAGCCTTGCGATGATTATATTGAAGTTGATTTCACAGTTAGTCCATCAATTAATAATGGAAGTATTGATTTGGGGACTACACTTACCTTTACAAGTAGTTTTATTCCTATGTTTCCAAATTCTAAATATGATGTTTTTGAGTGGACTATCTCGCAAAGTGATGCACTAATTGCCTCACAAAATTCAGATGTAGCAACTGTATCATATCAATTTAATGAAGAAGGTATTTTTACTGTTGCATTGACAGTAAGCGGAGATGATATGAACTGTACGCCGCAATTATATAGCATGGATATAGAAGTTGTTTGCCCTATTTATCCTGTAATTACTGTTGAAGACGATATTACTGAAATTATACCCGGTGATGTACTTACATTTTCAAGTTCTATAATGCCAAATGCTACGACTACACTTTCTTGGTTTGTAGAAGAAGGTTTCGAGTTAGAAACTAATCAAAGTTTTATGTATGACGATTTTAATGTAGCTGGCTATACAACTATCTATTTAGAAGTGACAACAATGGTTAATGGTATTTCTTGTTCAAAAATAGCTAGTAAAAGAATCAGTGTAGGGAACTGCAATAGACTAAAGCAGGCGAATATTTGGTATTTTGGAAAAAATGCAGGCTTAGATTTTAATACAGAAGAACCAACAATATTATTAGATGGACAATTAAATTCAAGTGAAAGTTGTGCGAGTATTGCTAATGAAAGTGGCGATTTATTGTTTTATACTGATGGCGTAACTGTTTGGAATAGGCAACATACCCCTATGTTTAATGGAGAAGGATTAAAAGGAAATAGGTCTTCTGCACAAGGTGCTTTAATTGCACCAATGCCAGGCGAAACTAATCAAGGCATTTATTATGTATTTACATCTGGTGCAACTGAAAATGCTGGTGCTGCTAATGGTAATGGCGAAAGAGGCCTTTGGTATTCTATTGTAGATATGAATGGAACAACTGATGGAGAAGTAACAGTAAAAAATGCGATAATAGACAATTCTAATGATATTAAAGAAGGCGTAACCGCTGCTTTACATTGTAACGGAACAGATGTGTGGATTATTTGTGCCAAAAAAATAGATGATGCCCCTGTTAACTCTGTTTACCAAACATATCTATTAGATAGTAATGGTATTGTAGGAGAAATTATTGGTTCTAATATGCCAATAGAACCTTATAGTGTTTCAACTGAACTTACCTCAATAGGTATTCCTTTTAAATTTTCACCTAGTGGTGATAAACTAGCTTTTAATGGCAAAATTAGTTCAACGGATAATGTACAAACATTGCTTTGGAACTTTGATAATGAAGATGGGAGTTTTAATACTCTTACAAATATTTCCAATGATTATAGTAGAGGAATAGAATTTTCCCCTAATGGAAGTAAAATATATCTTAAACAAGGAAATATAGATGGAGTACTTATACAATATGATTTAACAGATCCAGATATTGTTAGTTCGGCCGAGGTAATTGCCAATTCAATATCAAATTTTCACCTTCAATTAGCTGTTAATGGTAAAATTTATGGTAAAAGTAATGGCAGTGATACTCCATATTTATCTGTAATTAATAATCCAGATCTTTCTGCTTCAGATTGTAATTTTGAAAGCAATAGCCTCTACCTTGATGACGTGCAATATGCATTAACCCTCCTACCCAACATCTTCTATAACGGCCTAGCTTACAACAACCGCCTAACCATCAGCGGCGAAGAAATAGTTTGCACCAATACAGAAGTGACTTATATTGATGCTTGCAGCGATACCAAATCTTATCAATGGTCTATCGAAGGAGGCAATAATCCAGAACCTTATACTATTCTCAACGACAATACAATGAGCAATGAAATTACCTTCAACTTTCAGGAAGCAGGCGATTACACTTTGAGTTGCATAAAAACATCAAGTTGTGGCACTACTTATGAAGACCAAATGGATATAACCGTAGCCGAAGGTATTACCTTTGATTGGATTGATGGAGATAGCCATATTTGCGAAGGAGAAACTGCTTTTTTCACATTTTCTACTAATGCCACAAGCGGATATTATCAAAATGTGGAAGAAGGGAGTAACCCAATCGTACTTGAAACTCCATTATCGTCATTTGACATATCTGATTTGAGTGGCTTAGACAATTGTTTTGAGTTGGTTTTGTCTGATATACATGGCTGTACTCATACCGAAAAATTTTGCGTAGATGCGGCTTGTATAGATGTTACTTCTAATATTTCTAATAATGCCCCTTGTGTTGGTGAAGAAGTAACAGTAACTTATACGATATGTAATGAAAATGATGCTACCATTACAGGCTTAAATTTTGGCGAACTTGGCTTGCCTGCTGGTATTATTGTGATTGATGATTCAGAACTTGATATAACAAAAGTAGAAATTGACGAAACTGAATGTATAACTGTATCTGCCACCTTGCTAGTCACTAATGAAGCTACGGCAGATGTAACTCAAAACATCAACTTAGAAATAGGTTACACCATTAATAGTACAATCAATAGTGCCTATACTACTGCTGTTATTGATGTTACACCACTTTATGCTGGCTTACAAGTAAACAAAGCGGTTAGCCAAACGAGTGCTGCAGGTGGTGATCAACTTACTTATACGATTACCTTAACGAATCATACAGGTGCCGTAATTACGGATATTCTCTTAGAAGATGTTTTTCCTCCAACAGGTCTATCTCCTTTGGCTCAAAATATGGGGTTGCCAAATCCTACTTGGGTTGCTCCTGTGCTTACAAGTACTATTCCTTCTATTGGGGCAGGTACAAGTGTTTCTTATCAATATATGGCACAAGTAGGTGGCAATGCAAGCTGTGGCGAATTGGAAAATTGTGTAACCGTTAGTACTGATATGCTTGGCAATAGCACTTGCCAAACGGCTACTGATTGTGTAACAGTTAGTGTTGGCGGCAATGTTGCTTATGCGAGTTTCTGTTACAATACTCCAAACACTCTGCCTGATGTAAATGATGCCTCTTGTACGGATGCAAGTAACGATTATATTTTCCCAGAAAATACGGTAAAAACTTGGAATTTAGATTTTGTAAATGGCATGGGTATAGATGGCAATCCTTTTCTAGCAGGAACTAGTGCTAATCCTATACGCATAAATGGCGATATTGTAGTAACTAAAGGTACAACACTTACCATTATTGGGTTAGATAATAATGGCTTCCTTAATGGTCCTATTCATTTTAGTTTTGGCCCACAAGGACGCATAGTTGTGCTACAAGGTGGTACACTTATTATTGATAATGCTGTTATGAATGGGGCAACAGACTGCAATACAATGTGGCAAGGTATTCGTATATATAACGAAAATTATTTAACAGACACAAACCCTCAAAATAGCTTAACTATAAATGCTTCTAATATTAATGATGCCTTAATAGGTGTAGCAACTTGCTATTTACCAAAATATGATTTTGATAATATGGCAGAAGTTTTAGAAGCAGATGAAACCGACTTTTTACTTTGGGGAAATAGTTTTGTACCAAAGTTATTTCCAGAAATTTGGACAGGATTTGAAACAGGAGGTGGTGACTTAATTGTTGAAGATACCGATTTCTTCAATTGTTTTATGGGCGTTGATTTTAGCCATCAAGAAGGATTGATAACAGATATAATAGGATGTAATTTTAGTTGTCTTCCAGTCAGTAATTCAAATGGTACTAGTCCAGGAGTACCTTTTCCTCTGAACGCCGTAGCAAATTGGAATCCTAGCGATTTCTTACCAGAAGTTATTGGAGAAACTGGTATTTCAGCAGTTTTTCCCAAAATAACAAAAACTGCTAATATCAATGATTGTGATTTTGAAAATATGCGTTTTGGTGTAAGATTGCAAAATGTAGGCTTTAGAGTACAAAATTCTCGTTTTTATACTTGTATTATAGGTTCTTCTTTAAGTAGTCCTGGCGGCATTCCACCAGGTAATATTTATGATGCTAGTAACAACCTTTATTGTTGTAATCAAATATCTATTCAAGCGAGTGCTATCCCTATTAGAATAGCAGGTAATCGATTTCAACGATATTGTGAGGAAGTATCTTCTTCTACAACCATTAATAATGGTGCTTGCTTATTTGCCAATAATGTTGAAAATATAGGCGTTTTATTACAAGCTTGTAATGGCTTTTTGATTGATTATGGCAATGAATGGCAAACACCTACAATAACTACTGCTGGAACGGCTGGTATAACTTATGGTTTAGCCTTACAAGACAATAATGGTGGAAAAATACAAGGTAGCTCTTTCAAAGGCAATAGAAACGCCATTTATGTATTAGGAAACAACAAATACGTTGGCACTTGCGATAACTTTTTTCAAGATTATTACAATGATGCCATACACATCGGTATTTCTACTACGCAAGCAGCCAATGTGGGATATGTACCAGCTATTAATGCAGAACATATGTTAGGAGTGCAAGGAGATTGTGAATTTGGTAATTCTACCCAACTTCCTGCTATCAATCAATTTATTTTAACTAATCCTAATAACCCTGCTTTAAGTATATATGCAGAACCAAATCCTGCTGGTAGCCTAACTTGGACTTACCAAAACTTTAGATATTTCGACACGCAAAGCACTATTAGTGGCATGACAAATACAACTAATTTTATAGATGAAGATATTTATTTGCAAGAATGTCAAGATGTTAATACAAATACTGCTAACTATTGCGATGCTTTGCGGACTTTTGAACAAATTATTGCCTTTGAAGAGGAAGAAGAAAAAGATAGAGCCATAGTAGGCTGGATACAAAAATTTATGTATGATATAGATGCAACAAATAGCGATTTGGATAGCCTCAATATCTTGCTCGATGCTGTCAATACGACTTATGCACAACGTTGGTCTATCAAGATTAATTTGGCTCAGGAAAACTTGGCTAAAGTAGCGGAAAAATTGGCTAACTTTGAATTATTGAATGATGATGATGTTGGTTTTTACTATATATATCAAACATTATATAATATGGCATTGGCCAATAAAGATTTAAGTGATATAAATACCGCACAAACTGCCTCGCTTTTAGCTATTGCTTCGCAAAAAACAAATGCTTCTTTTCATGCAAAAACCTTGCTCTATGCTGCCAAAGGCTATGAATTTGCGATTGATATACCACTTCTATCAGAAAATAGTAGTGCTACTTGCGATATTCCAACCGAATTATGGGTAACTGACTTGAGTTGCAGTGCTGTAACACTCCATTGGACAACAATGCCAAATGCCGAAGCTTATCAATTGGCAGGAAGAAAACAAGGCGGAATAGCAAAAGTTTTTCCTGAAACACAAAATACATTTCGAGCATTTGACAATGGTTTGCAAACAAATACAACTTATGAGTGGAGCGTCAGAACAAAATGTAATGGTTCTTGGTCAGATTGGCATACACCTATTGCAACATTTATAACACCTATTTGTAAAAACAGTAATTATGATTCTACACAAGATCCATTTGTCAATGAAACAGATGACTTTTTCCATGAAATCAACTTATATCCAAACCCTACCAAAAATGAATTACACATCAATTTCACGAGTTTTGCCACTGAAAATATGCAGCTAAATGTAACCGATATTTTGGGCAAAACAGTTTTGAAACAAGATATTGAAACAAAACAAGGCGAAAATAAGTTTACTTTAGAAGTAGAACACCTAAAAACAGGGACTTATTTTTTAATCATAAAAAATGAAGCCCAGCAAAATGTAGAAAAGTTTACAATTTGGTAACTTTTCCTCTTTCTTGTTACTGTGAGGTACAAAGCAGTCTAATAAACTTTTTATGCCAATTTTGTCACTGCGAGGTACGAAGCAGTTGAATAAACTTTTTATGCCAATTTTGTCACTGCGAGGTACGAAGCAGTTGAATAAACTTTTTATGCCAATTTTGTCACTGCGAGGTACGAAGCAGTCGCATAAGACAAGCGGTAAGATAGTAGTTAAACATCCAAAGGCAGTATTCTTTATTTTGAAAAGAGAATACTGCCTTTTCTAAAAATACCTCATTCAATTTCTTCATAAAAAAACGTCAAAAAATCATGAAAAAAATATTTTTTATTCTAATTATTCCTCTTTTTTTTATAAAAAACAAAAATATCAATGCCCAAAGTAAGTATTTTGAAAAGCAATATGCGTGGGATATTATACACAATGGTATTAGTATTATGCCAAACAATCAAAATAACTATATCATATCTGGACACGCAAGAGATAATGATATTTACAACTGGTACTCTTTTTCACTACAAATAGATGAATATGGAAATGCCTTTTCACCTAATAGATATTTGGAATTTGAACCTAGTTATAATGGTAATATGAAAGAAATGATAAAAACGGAATATGGTTTTTTTTTAGGTGGCTGGGGGTATGACCCAACTATTGTAGATACTTTTAGTTTATCTAGAGCATATTATGTCATGATAAATGAAACAGGCGAGCATATAAAATCTGATACTCTTGGAAATGTTAATATTCATCATAGTATTTATACTTGTACTCGCACTTCCGACAATGGCTATTTTCTTGCTGGCGAAATCACAACAGGAAATACACTAGCAAGTATTCATCCCTATCTCATCAAACTCAATGAAAATGGCGAACAAGTTTGGGATAGCATCTATTACAACTATCCTGGCCGTGCCTATTTCAATGATATTATTCCTGCAAATGATGGCTCTGGATATTATATTTTAGGCGTTATAAATTCTAGCTCAGATACAGGAGATATTTTGTTGGTGAAAATAAATGAAAATGGAGAAAAAATATGGGATGCAGAATACGATTTAGATGCTAGAGAGTATATTGGCAAATTCCTACAAAAAAAAGATGGTGGCTTTATTATACATGGTGCGAAGGTAACAGCAACAAATAAGTATAGTGTTATTTTGAATATAAGTCCTGATGGAACTCTTCTAAATGTACTTAATCAATATTTTTATGAAAAATTTATTGAGCGTGCCATAGAACTTCCTGATAGTAGCTTGGTATTTACTGGTTCAGCTAATCCAGAAAATGGTGGCTTTGATGTAAATATGCAATTATTGAAGTTGGATAAGAACCTCAATTTTATGTGGCGACGGCAATATGGTGGCAATGAAGATGACTATGGTATTGACATTATCGAAGCTTTAGATGGCGGTTTCGTCATTTCGGGACGCACTGCAAGCAACACAGATATTGTCGATTTGTATGTCGTCAAAACAAACTGTATGGGTTTGCTCACAGAGCCGCAAGCAGACTTTAGTGGCGATTTGGACAGTG
>JBMZCV010000203.1:0-8311 GCA_049613665.1 Chitinophagales bacterium
GAACATTTATAAGCTACTGATAATCAATAGTTTTATAGAGTAACAGGTCTATTGATTATTTAGAGTATTTTATTGTTTTTCTTACAAAGAAAAAAGAAGTATTAGATATTGCTATTTTAAATACTAACTTAGCTTTCACATATCAGGTTTTAGGTAAATTTAAAGAAGCTTTAGTGTTTCAAAAAAAAGCATTGAAAATCCAAAAAAAAATGCTAAAAAAAAGCGATATAGAGTTAAATGTTAGTTATAATAGTATGGCTTCTATATATCAAGATTTGGGAAAATTTGAACAGGCTGAAAAACATTATGATAAAGCATTAGAGATTATTTTAAAACAAAAAAATATAAAGCAAAAAAAAATAGCTGAAGTTTATAGTAACTTAGCTGTATTATATGAAGAGTTAGGAAAACCTCAAAAGGCTTCAAAATATATCAAACAAGTTTTAAATATTCGAGGCAAAAAAACAAATAGTTTATCATTGGCGACGACCTATGATACTCTTTCGACAATTTATATGTCTTTGGATAGAAATAAAAAAGCTTTAAAGCATGCTTTAAAAGCTTTGAATATTCGTGAACGCAAATTGGATAAATTGCATCCAAATCTAGCTACTAGTTATCATAATATCTCTAATATTTATCACGAATTAAACGAATTAGAACAGGCTCTATATTATCAAAATAAATCTTTGGCTATTCGAGAACAAATTTTGGATAAAAACCATCCTAACTTAGCCATTTCTTATAATAATGCAAGTTTAATTTGTTTATCATTACAAGAGTTTGAACAAGCTATCTTTTATCAAAAGAAAGCTATTGTAATTCAGGAAAAAAGTTTAGGAAAAGAACATCCAACCTTAGCTACCATTTATCATAATTTGGCTGGTTCTTATGTAGAATTAGAAAAATTTGAGGAGGCCTTAGTTTATCAGAAAAAAGGACTATATATTGATAAGATAGTATATGAAGAAAGCCACCCTAAAGTAGTAATAACATACAATAGTATCATAAACATTTATTACGAATTAGGAAATTATGAAAAAGCTTTGACATGTCAGCAAAAACTTATTGATATTCAAGAACAAAGTTTAGATAAAAAAGACATAGAATTAGCCAAGTCTTATCATAGTGCAGGTTTTATTTGCTGTTATTTAGAAAATTTTGAAGAAGCCTTAATTTATCAAAAAAAAGCATTAGAAATTCAAGAGCAAATTTTAGACAAAAAAGATATAGAGTTAGCTAATTCTTATGATAATTTATCCTTTATCTATTATGAATTAGATGATGGACCACAAGCCTTATTTCATCGAAAAAAAGCATTAGAGATTCAAGAACAAATTTTAGATAAATTAAGCCCTGAACTGGCTAATTCTTATAATAATTTAGCTATGATTTATAGAGAAACAAAGAATTTTGAAAAATCTCTATTTTTTCAGAAAAAAGCAATAGCTATTGATGAACAAACTTTAGATAGAGAGGATATAAGTTTTGTCATTTCTTACAATAATTTAGCAAGTATTTATTTAGATTTGAATGAATATGAAAAAGCAACTATTTACAACCAAAAAGCCATAACCATTCTAAAAAACAACTACCCAGAAGAACAAGAAGAATTCGAAGAACTATTAATATTACAACAAAAAATAAAAAAACAACTACCACCACCTAAATAAAGAAAAAAGATGACGATACCGCCACATCATTACTACGAATATTTTATAGGTACAATAAAAGAAGTTCAAAAAATAAAGCAGGTATTAGACAAATCCACACGCCCCTTAGTTATTGAAGGCATAGCGGGCAGCGGAAAAACCAATTTGTGTCAAGCTTTTTTCGAACACTATGAGGAGGAATATGAGCATCGTGTTTGGATAGATGTGGTAGGAGGCAATTTGTACTACAACTTTTTCCGAAATGATAGTCAATTATTAGAAGCATTAAAATTGACTAATTTTAGTCAAAACCAAACAGCAGCCGAAAAAAAGAAACTGCTTATTGGAGCTTTTAAAGTTTTGACAGGCAAAAAACTTATCGTAATAGATGGCTTAAATGTAAATATCACTCGAATTGACCGCAATTTTTTACTCCATTTGCAGCAGAAAGCAAATTGTAAATTGCTCGTCAATACTAGACATGAAGTGAAAGGTTTGAAAAGTGTGAAAATGCCTAAATTGAGTTTTGAAGCGGCTCAAAAAATATATGTGCAGTATAGAGATGCTGAAAAAAGCATTAGCCTTGATGAGATAACAGATGATGATGTGCTAACGCAAAATATTACGACAGAAGAGGAAGATTTTTTAATTGAATATGTCGATTTTCATCCTTTTCTCTTGGAAATAATGGCGAAAATACTTTGCAGAGACCTCGAAATTACAGCAGCTAGTTTGCTACAATTACTCAAAAACAATGACCTAACAGCCATTGATACTGATGTATTTGTCAATCGAAACAATGAAGAATATACGTTAGAAGAGCATCTGGATATTAGCTTTCAGTTGCAAGGACTTACCGAAATGCAGCTAGATATATTGAAACAATATAGCCTTTTGCCAAGTGTAGAGATACCTTATTTTTTGTTGAAACAATTGCTACATAATCCAAAAAGAGACAACAAGCTTTTTAAAGAGACAATAAAAGAGCTTTCAAAATTGGGCTTTTTATACCAAAAAGAAAAAATCGTACAGATGTTGCGGCCTTTGCAAATTGTGGTCAATAATCGCTATCCTAAAACAGATAAACATACGCTTTTAATATATCGAAATTTGATGCAAATGTGTAAAAATGCTTATCAAAACAATGATTTACAGGCAAATACATATTTAGCTTATTTAGAAACTATTGCCGAAAACCTAGTTGTTGTAGGTAGATATAGTGAAGCAGTAGAGGCGTATCAGATGGCTTCGCAAATTGGTCAAAAAGGAAAAGAATATGCAAAAATTTTGACTTATGAGTATCAAATATTGAATATTTATGAGCAGTTTTGTTTTAAAAAGCAAATTGAAATAGCGATGACTCACCATCATATAGCACTGATTTTTGTCGCCAATGATAAGTTGCAACAAGCACTTTTAGAAAATGAAAAAGGCATAGTTATCTTACAAAAACATTTTCAGGCAGACCATGCTATTTTAATTGGATTTTTGGCTTGGCAAGAAAAAATGAACAATCAGTTGCCTTTTTTTGAAGCCTAAACTTTTGCTTACATCGATTTTTTAACAAACTTTGTCAAAATAACGATATGTTGGCCATTGACACGGCCTTCGATATGTTCGGCATTGTCGGCTACTAGCGAAATGCGGCGTACTGCTGTGCCTCGTTTTGCCGTAATGCTAGAACCTTTTACATTCAATGTTTTGGTGAGAATAACCGTATCGCCAGCTTTCAACACATTTCCATTGCTGTCAATATGTTGTACCTTTGTTTCTTCAAATTCCTCGCTTTTTGCCTTTGCCCATGTTGTTGTTTCTTCATCGAGATACATCATATCTAGCAAATCTTGCGGCCAGCCTTCTGCACGCAAATTGTTGAGCATTCGCCACGACACCACCTGAACGGCAGGAACAGCACTCCACATACTATCATTCAAACATCGCCAATGATTAGGATTTGCCTTATCTGGATTTTCGAGCTGCTCAAAACAGGTTTCGCAAATCAAAATTTTGTCGTTGGCATCGTCATTTTGTGTCGGCAATACTTCGTAAACTTTCAGATTGTTAGCTGCTTGACACAATTCGCATTGTGAGCCACTTCGTGTTTTCAATTCATTTTCTATGCTCATGTTATTTGTTTTTTTAGGAAAGAAGGGGCAAAGGTATGGATTCTTGTAGGAAATAAATTGTTTTTTTGCTTTTTTAGAGTAGAAAAATAAAAAGGTAGAAGACGCTTTTTCAATATCTTCTACCTTCTCAAGTCTATTATTGAAATCACTTTATCGCTTCACGTTATATTTTTCGTTTTTCTTCAAAGCCTCGCTAGGTGCTGGAATATAATGCCCTACGCCTCCGCCACGCTCATCGTTGAACGTAGTCGGAATGTTGCAAGCTACACCACGTTCTTTCCAAGTTTCGTGCTGTGTGCCATCATCTTTGCGTTCCATCGTGATACAATCTTCCACAGGGCAAACCAACGAACATAAATTGCAACCTACACAATTTTCTTCGATAATAAACGGCACACGATTATCATTTTCGCCATTTAAACGAGGCAAACCGATAGCCTGATGAGCACCATCTTCGCAAGCTGTATAGCAAAGCTGACAACCGACACATTTATCTTCATTGATGCTTGCTACTACTTTGTGTTTGAGATTGAGATTTTCCCAAGTTGTTGTATTTGGCAAAGCTTTTCCGATAAAATCATACACAGTATTGAAATTCTTTTCTATCATGTATTGCTCCAAACCGTAAATCATTTCACGCACAATGCCAAAACCATAGTGCATCGCTGCCGTGCAAACCTGCACACTACTTGCCCCAAGCAACATATATTCTACGGCATCTCGCCATGTTTCTATGCCACCAATACCCGAAATAGGAATGTTTACTTGCGGATGTTGAGCACAATTTTTTAGCATGTTCAAAGCAATTGGTTTCACGGCAGGGCCACAATAACCACCATTTGTACTTTTGCCATCGACAATAGGATAAGGCACAAAATTGTCGATATCGACACCTACAAGACTCTGAATAGTATTGATGAGCGAAATAGCATCAGCACGACCTTGAACAGCAGCTACGGCAGGTAGTGTAATATCGCTAATATTTGGCGTAAGTTTTACGATAACAGGCGTAGTTGCTACTTCTTTTACCCACTCAGTAATCATTTGCAAAATTTTCGGCTCTTGGCCTACTGCCGAACCCATACCACGCTCGCACATACCATGTGGACAGCCAAAGTTGAGTTCCAAACCATCAACACCTGCATTTTCGACATCTCGTACAATTTGATGCCATTCTGCTCTTGTTTCTACCATCAAAGAAGCAATGACAGCATGATTGGGAAAATGTTTTTTTACCTCTTCTATCTCTCTCAAATTATCCTTTAAAGGCCTATCCGTGATGAGTTCTATATTGCTGAAACCCACTAAACGCTTATCTTTATAATTTAAACCACTGTATCGGCTCGAAACATTGACAACAGGAACGCCAAGTGTTTTCCAAACAGCACCGCCCCAACCTGCTTCAAATGCTTTCATCACTTGATAACCCGAATTTGTAGGTGGAGCGGAAGCCAACCAAAAAGGGTTAGGAGCTTTTATGCCTCCAAAATTGATAGATAAATCTGCCATATTGTTTTTTTTCTTAATTAAATACTCATAATGTATTCAGCATTTCGCAAAATCTAAGTACCAAGCACTAAATTATAGCTTGTTTGACTAAGCATATAAAAATTGTCTTAGATATAATTTTTTTAGGGCAAAAAAAATGAATGCTTAATTCTACAATCAGACTTAAAAGTAGCATTTTTTTCATACAAAAATAAGTATGGCTATCATTATTTTTATTTTTTAACGCAAAAATACGAGTTGCTATCAAATAAAGACAGTTTTATGAGTGCCACATTATGAGATATTGATTATTGAATCTCAACAAGCTTTTAGTTGTTTTCGATTTGAAATAAAATAAATATTGTAAAAAAATATCTGATTGTTTTTCTGTGTCAGCAATTAGTTTTTAAGGACTTTTTTATCAAACAACAGTTCGGATGTTAATATGTTTTTTTATTAAATATTTAAACATGCTATTTTTTTTAGGCTAAGGCGGCCAATATTTGCAAATTTAATGGCCTTTTGAACTGAAAAATAGTATATTTTCCTTACCAAAAGGAGTCTTTTTATCAAGCTAATAATTGTTATAAAAAATAGTTTGTTTTCCCTATCAAAAAAGGTTTCTTTTGTTAAACCAAGAATAGCTGACAAGCTTTTTATTAGAAATGTTTTTTTCATATAAAAAAAGAAAAAAGCTATTTTTATATAAAAAAATAAGAAAAAAAGTCTAACTTTAGCACTTCATATATTTTCTTTAAAAAACTTAATAAGATAAAAAACTTTAAACAATGAGAAAACAAATACTTTGTACTGCACTAGTTGCTTTCCTAAATTTAGCACTATTTATAAATGTAAATGCACAAGGGCCAATGCCTGGAACTACGCAAGCTGCCGAATGTTCTGCTTTGCAAGCCGATGCAGGTGGACAAATGCAAGCAATGGGTGGTATGGTTTGTGAAACGCCAGACCCTATGTTGATGAATTATGATGCTTCTTTTACTCATATTGAATATATAATTACAGCTTCTGATAGTATCGTAACAGGTACTGCTGCTGATGATTCTGTACTTATGGGGCCTGCTATTGTAGGTTTTGATGATGATGGTATTTTCAATCCTGCTGATTATGGTTTTGAAGATGGTGATGAGTTTTGTGTAACAGCAGTACACTACAACTTAGGTAACATTAAGGCTGCTGTTGATATGATTTTTGGTACATCTTCAGGTATAAACTGTTGTAGTGCTATCGAATCAAGCTTAGAACAAGAAGTTTGCGATCCATTATGTATGGGAGCAGGCATTTGCTCTGGTGATGATGTAAATGGTTTTTCTTCTGTTTTAGACTTGTTGAATGTTTTTGGTGCTGCTCCACTTGTAGAAGGTATCGTAGATGTTATTGAAAATAGCATCAATACTCAAAGTGGCTTACCTTGTACCGAAGAATTTCCTATTTGTTGGGCAGTAAGTAGTAATGCTGGCGTAGCTCAAAGTGTATGTTATACTTATAACTGTTGTGGAGAAGCGACAGGTCTAGCGAGTACAATTGATACTTCAAGCGATTTGAATGTAACACTTGAATGGGATAGTTTCGCTTCTGCTGAAGCTTATCAGTTGGCAGGACGTAAAGCAGGCAAAACTTGGAAAGTTTTCCCTGAAACGCAAAACAATTCTCGTACTTTTACTAGCGGCTTATTATATGACCAAGACTATGAGTGGTCTGTAAGAGTGAAATGTGATGGTACTTGGACGGATTGGGTGATGCCTGTTGCTGTATTTAGCACTCCACAAGCAGGAAGCAAAAATGCAAATACTTATGATATTTTTGCAGACGTTCAAGAAAGCTTGCAAGTAGAATTATATCCTAATCCTGCTAATACAACAGCTACTTTACAAATTGCTACGGCTTTTGATATGACAAAAACTAGCTATAATGTGCAAGTAGTTGATATGATTGGACGTACCATAAGTACTTTTACTACTGATGCTACAACAATAGATATTAATGTTAGCGATTATGCTGATGGTTACTATTTCATTAGCGTTGATAATGGTATTACACAGACGGTTAAGAAAATGATTATTGCTCAATAGTAAATCATATTTTAGCTAAAAAACAAGAAAGGTCTTCTTACTTTATTAAAAAGTAAGAAGACCTTTTTTTATTGAGATAATTCTGTTTATTTTTTTGCAAAAGATAAAAAAATGCTATATTCACATTTCAAAAAAAGTTAGCCCAACAAAAAAGCTTCAAAAGCTTTGCGTTTTTCGGCTTCGATGAGATGCATAGGAAAATATAACACTTGCATGTTTTTCATTTTCATAATGACATAATTGCCTTTTTTATAAACTTGAGTAAACGAATCGAAATTAATTTCGCTACTACCTAGTTCATCTGTAAGTTTAATGCTATTTTCTAGGAGTTCTACATCGAGATGAGTAGGATTGAAGCGAGTGCGAAAAAGTACTTGAAGCCATGGCCGCATCATATAGTAAAAGCTATACGCAATGCTCGCTCCACCATAGATAAGCGAAAAAGTGCTACCTTTTTTTATCATCATTAGCCCTACTAAAAGTAGCAGTGGCCCAACAATGATACGAGTAACTGTAACAAAAATACCATAACCAAAATAATATTGTAATAAAAAAACCTTTCTTCTTTCGGCACGATTCAAAAAAAATGTGAGTTTCATAAATTCAAATATAAGTAGTCGGACAAATTTATTCTACAAATTATTGTCCTATTATTAAATAGTGCTTGGCACGAAATTGTGAAACTCAATATACGAAAAACGGAACAGTATAACGAAAAATAAGCTAGCAAAAGTGACGACCACCCAAATATATTGCTTTCGAGCAATGTTACTCCTTTTGCAAGTGGACTTAATAGTTGTGCTGTTCTTTTTTGTATTCAATGTTTTTCTTTTCTTCCATAAAAAACATGGTTCTCTGACAATTTGGGTGTTCATTTTTATAACAAGCAGTAGTTAATATTTTTTTTATCGTCAGAAAATCAAAAAGATTGACCTTTTAAAAATTAGTCTTTTGG
>JBMZCV010000204.1:0-8242 GCA_049613665.1 Chitinophagales bacterium
TATTATTATAGGAAGTATTTTGCAAATGGATAGCGACAGATAATTATTTTTTCGGTAATAATCTAATGAATCGTATCATCTCATTTTTTTTACTAGGATTTGTTAGGATTATATGATTTTTAGGATTTGTTAGGATTTTTTTTCTGGGATTATATGATTTTTTTTGTTATTATTATAGGAAATATTTTGCAAATGGATAGCGATAGATAATTATTTTTTCGGTAATAATCCAATTCATCATATCATCTAATAAATCATAATACAGACAAAAAGGAATACGAGCAGAGATTATATTTCGGCAATAATCCAACTCAACTCATTCTTTTACTAGGATTGTATGATTTGTAGGATTTGTTAGGATTTTTTTTTCTGGGATTATATGATTTTTTTGTTAAAGTATCAAAACGATGAAAGGAATACGAACAGATGTATTTTTTCGGCAATAATCCAACTCATCATATCATCCAATAAATCATAATACAGACGAAAAGGAATACGAGCAGAGATTATATTTCGGCAATAATCCAACTCATCATATCATCTAATAAATCATAATACAGACGAAATAAATAAAATAACATGAAATACAAACAACTGACACATAAAATAATTGGCTGTGCTATGAAAGTGCATAGTACCTTGGGCAATGGATTTCAAGAAGTCATTTATCAAAGAGCCTTAGCTATTGAAATGGAAAAGCAAGGCTTGTCTTTTAAAAGAGAAATGGAAATGGCGATTTTTTATGATGGCACGCAAATAGGAACAAGGCGAGTAGATTTTTTTGTAGAAGAAATAATTATGCTTGAGCTAAAAGCTGTCATAAAATTGGAAGACGTACATTTGGCACAAGCGATGAACTATTGTCAAGTATATAACTTGCCTATTGGTTTGTTAATCAATTTCGGTTCTAGAAGTCTTCATTTCAAAAGGGTTTATAATCTCAATCATGCGGAGAATAAAGCCTACAAAAAGCCTTAAATTATTTATTTAGACAAAAAAATAAGAATGACTAAGCTCACAAACACAAAAGAAAACGGTTTTGAAAAACATATTGCAGACTATTTGGTGGAAAACAACAAATATGTTTTGCGGAAAAATGACGATTACGACAAAATAAATTGTATTGATTCTGACTTATTGTTTCAGTTTTTGGAAGCCACACAGCCCAAAGCTTTAGCCAAAATCAAACGCTACCACAAAGACCTTTTTAAGAAAAAAATCATTAAACGCCTCAACGACCAAATCAAGTTAAAAGGCGTGATAGAAGTTTTGCGAAAAGGCATTAGAGAAGGTTTTACAGACACAAAGCTGCATTTGTTTTATGACAAACCAGTATCTAAATACAATGCAAAAGCGAGAGCAAATTATGTTGCCAACATTTTTTCGGTAATACGACAAGTATATTTTTCGCCTAACAACAAAAAATCATTAGACTTAGTTACTTTCATCAATGGTTTGCCTGTTATGAGTTTTGAACTCAAAAACGAACTGACAAAGCAAAATGTGCAACACGCCATTAAACAATATAAAGAAGATAGAGACCCCAAAGAAGAGCTATTTCGTTTTGGCCGATTGGTCGTCAATTTTGCAGTAGATAGCGAAGAAGTATGGATGTGTACCGAACTAAAAAAAGACAAATCTTATTTTTTACCATTTAATAAAGGCTACAATAAGGGAGCAGGCAATCCGCCAAATGATGGTATTCGCACCGATTATCTTTGGAAAGATATTTTAACAAAAAGCAGCCTCACAAATATCATTCAAAATTTTGCCCAAATCATTACGGAAGACAGGGAATATCTCGATAAAAAAGGCAAAAAACGTATTAAGAAAGTCAAAAAGTTGATATTTCCACGTTTTCATCAGCTAGATGCCGTCAGACGCATTTTGAAAGATGCCCAAGAAAAAGGAGTTGGCCAAAAATATTTAATACAACATTCGGCAGGTTCTGGCAAGAGCAATTCTATTTCGTGGCTGGCTCATCAGCTCACAGATTTGCATGACAAACAAGGCACAGCGGCCATTTTCGATACCATTATTGTGATTACAGACCGTAGAGTATTGGACAAACAGATACGAGAAAATATTAAGCAATATCAGCAAGTAAAAGACTTAGTACAAGCGATTACGGAGGGCAGCAAGCAATTGAAAACGGCTTTGGAAGAAGGCAAAAGAATCATTGTTACGACTATTCAGAAGTTTCCGTATATTGTGGAGGAAATTGGCGATTTGCCGAGCAACAATTTTGGCATAATCATAGATGAAGCACATAGCAGTTTGAGCGGCCAAATGGCTAGAAAACTGAATGAAACTTTAGCGAAAGTGAGCGATGAAACAGAATTGCAAAAGAAATTGAACGATTATGACGAAAATGAAAGTAATGAGATAACAGGCGAAGATTTAATCAGAACGATGATAAAAGCTAGAAAGCTGTTGTCTAATGCGAGTTATTTTGCGTTTACGGCTACGCCAAAAAACAAGACCTTGGAACTGTTTGGGCAGTCTTATCAAGAAGGTGATAGCACCAAATTTAGAGCTTTTCATTTATATTCGATGAAACAAGCGATAGAAGAAGGCTTTATCAAAGATGTATTGCAAAATTATACGACATACAAAAGCTATTATGCTTTGCTCAAAAAAATAACAGACGACCCAGAATATGACAAAAAGAAAGCCCAAAAGAAGCTAAAACGTTATGTGGAAAGTCATGAACATGCTATTAAGAAGAAAGCAGAAATAATGATTGACCATTTTGTAGAAAATGTTGTCATGCAACGAAAAGTAGGTGGCAAGGCAAAAGCGATGTTGGTAACTAGCAGCCGAAGAAATGCTGTAAAATACAAACAAGCTTTCGACAAATATTTGAAAGCTATCAATAGTCCATACAAAGCCATAGTAGGATTTTCGGGCGACATAGATGGCGAAACGGAAGCAAGTTTAAATGGTTTTCCGACTGCCAAAATTCCAAGCGAATTTGAAAAATCAGCTTGTCGTTTTTTAGTGGTAGCCAACAAGTTTCAGACTGGTTTTGACCAACCTTTGCTGCATACGATGTTTGTCGATAAGAAGTTGGGAGGCGTTAATGCAGTGCAAACTTTGTCACGTTTAAACCGCAGCCATTTAGACAAAAAAGACACTTTCGTGTTAGATTTTACGAATACGGCGGAAGACATCGAAAAAGCTTTCAAACCTTATTTTGCAAGTACCATTTTGGGCGAAGCGACAGACCCAAACAAACTGTTTGATTTGCAAGATGCCTTAGACAATTATCAAGTTTATACAAGAGAACAAGTTGAGACATTTTCTAACAAAATATTAGCCAATGTTTCGGTTGATAAACTTCATGCTTTATTAGATGAAGCTAGCGATATATTCCGAAATGATTTGGATGAAGAAGAGCAAGCAGATTTTAGAGCGAAAACAAAAACTTATGTTCGCTTGTATATCTTTCTTTCTCAAATTGTAAATTTTGAAAATGCGTATTTAGAAAGACTGTATATTTTCTTGAATCATCTGCAAAATAAATTGGGCGGTGATACTTCGGTAGATTTGGCACAAGGTATTTTGAATAATATTAATATGGATAGCTATCGCTTACAATTAGAAACGACAACAAGTGTTGTATTGGAACAAGGCGAAGATTTACAGCCTATTCCAACCGAAATGAGAGGCGGAGTAAGTGAAGCCGAAATTGATAGGTTGTCGAACATACTTGAAACCTTCAATGGTAAGTATGGAACTGAATTTGGCGAGTTTGACAAAGTTCGGAGAATGACGAAAGAGATAGCAAATGATGTAGCCAAAAATGAAGATTTGCTAAATTCAATAAAATATTCTGATGAACAAAACGCAAAAATAACAAGCGATAAAATTGCTCAAGAAGAGTTATTAAATCACGTCACGACAAATTTTGATTTTTACAAATTTATTATCGACAATAAGGAAGCAAAAGAAGATTTTAATGCTATGATGTTTGGTATGGTGCAAGAAATTGTTAAATTAAATGCTAGGAAACTATTATGATATAAGTAAAAAAAATGCTTGCAGAATATTTTATTATTCTGCAAGCATTTGATTTTCAGTTTAAAACAAATAATTTTTTTTTATAAAGCTTCTGCTACAACTTCTTGTACTTCTGGCACCATTCGCTTCAACAAGCCTTCAATGCCAGCTTTTAGCGTAATGCTTGAAGATGGACAGCCACTACAAGAACCTTGCATTCCGAGTGTTACGATGCCTTCTTCATAGCTGCGAAATACGATAGAACCGCCATCGCCTTCTACGGCAGGTTGCACATATTTGGTCAGCATTTCTTTAATTTTTTTCACGGTTTCAGGGTCGTCTTCCGCAATTCTAT
Source organism: Chitinophagales bacterium (assembly GCA_049613665.1). Taxonomy (GTDB): domain Bacteria; phylum Bacteroidota; class Bacteroidia; order Chitinophagales; family UBA2359; genus JBMZCV01. Next base: position 4,358 of record JBMZCV010000204.1, read on the forward strand.
TTGGGTCGCCGCCGCTATGATTATCCATATAATCGTTGATGGCATCTGGATTGATAATTGATTTTTCGTCGCCTACATAAGCTCTGATAAATTCACGCAAAGTAGGTATAAGTTCAATCCAATCGGTAGCTAAAGCTTTGGTAATCGTAACGAAGTTGTTCATGATGAAAACGCCATTTACACTTTCAAAACCTTCAAATAGAGCAGTTGCTAAAGGCGAAATACCTGCTGCATCTTCGGCAGTGCGAAAATCGGCAGAGTTTTGAGCAAATAACATTCTGTTCAACACAAATTTCATACTTTCAGGATTGGGCGTAGCTTCGGTATATATGCTAACAACTCGTTTTGTAATAGACATGATAAACGATTTTTTGTTTTTATATTTTAAATATCAAAATTTTTGCAGAAGTATATTTATTATACACGCTGTTTTTCTAAGTTACAACAAGCTTCTGGCTTTTTTAGTTTTGCAAAGTTACGAAAAACTTAGGCATTTTTTTTTAAGGCTGTTTAAATATCTTCAAATTCGTGCAAACAGGCTTTCAAATGCTCATAATAAGTGCCAATATTTTTGTTTAAATACCATCTTAAAAAAGGAAAATAGAGCAAAGCAATGATAGAAGAAATACCCAAAAGTTGCCAAAAGGTATCGGCATATATCGTTTGATGAATGGCATAGTAGCCGCCAAAAATACCGACAAATGGCGATAAAATGCCAGCTATTTGACTAATCGACAAACTCCATTTTATGCGAGTAACTAAGCTTTGCAAATTTTGCTTGATATTTTTATTTTTCTTATCATTAAATTGATGTAATTTTATATAAGTAGCAATATAAATGGGTAAATTGATGAGCCAGAGCAAAATAAGCATGAAAAGTAAAGGCTTGGCGATAAAATGGAGTGTACTAAAACTTGCGATAAACAACATAATACTTATCGAAGCAAAGATAGCGACATCTAGCCAGAAGGCTTTTTTCAGCTTTTTGAGTGCCGAAACTACACGCTTTTTCAGCAAAACATTGAGTTGAGCTTCATTTAAATGTTGTTGCTCAATGTGTTTGTCAGAAAACTGTTGCCATTTTTTTTTAAAATCATCTAATTCCATATTTTTTTGTCTAACTACTTAAAGTGTAAATAACAAGATGTAAAAAAGATTACTTTTTTTGCACCATTTTTTTCAATTTTAATTTAATGCGATGCAATTTTACACCAATATGATTGCTCGAAATACCCAGCATATCAGCTATTTTTTCGTAAGAATAATCTTCTAAATATAGCATAACAATAGCTTTTTCCAAATCTTTTAGCTTTGCGATAGCTGCATACATTTGTGCCAGCTTTTCGTCTTCTTCAATGCTTATCGTGTCTATAAACTTGTTTAAAAATACGTCATCGGACTGAAAATTTTGCGTTTTTATTTGCCTTTTTTGTTTGCGAAAGCTAGAAATGGCCGTATTCAAAGCAATGCGATACATCCATGTGCTGATTTTTGCCTGCCCACGAAAATTAGGATAAGCACGCCACAACTGCAATAGCATTTCCTGCAACAAATCTTGTCGGTCTGTTGCGGTGTGAGCATATAAATTGCAGATTTTATGCAAAATGCCTTGATGTTTGCTTATGTTGTGAACAAATTTTTTATGTAACTGCTCATCAGTCATATATTAGCTTGAAATAACATGAGGAATGTAAGTACCTAGACAAAAATAAATATACGTCTCGTCCAAACTAACACCTTGATTGTCAATGCGTTAGCAACGAATCTGCCGTTTATTAAATAGTGCTTGGCACTTAGCTGTAAAATTCGGTTCGATTAGCTACTTGAATTTGGTAGATATTAGGTAAGTCGTTGTTGGAGAGGAAATATTACAAGATAGGTGTTTTTTTTTCGTTTTTTTTTTTTTAAGAAATATAACTAAAAGCTCAGAAGCTATTTTTTAGCATACTGTAAAGTAAATTATGTAAATCTTTTTTTAAATATTATCTATTTGTTGAAACGTGACAGATTTTCAAAACCTGTCACGTTTAAGATGGTTTTTTTACTTGTATGCTCAACTAAAAGCTCATGACTAAAAATTAAAAACTATATTTTAGTTTCATGTTTTAAAGTAGTTTTCAAAATATTCAATTCTTTTTCGCTCAAATGACGAGACTGCCCAAGTCGTAAGCCAGCTAGATTGATATTCATTATTCGCACTCGTTTTAGCGAAGCAACACGATATTCCAGATATTCGCACATTCGGCGTATTTGCCTATTGAGGCCTTGCGTCAAAATAATTTTAAATACAAAAGTGGATTGTTGTTGCACAAAACAACTTTTTGTTACTGTACCCAAAATAGGAATACCTTTGCTCATGCGCCCGATAAAATTGGCTGTAATAGGCTTATCAACTCTAACAATATATTCTTTTTCGTGATTGTTTTCTACTCTCAAAATCTTATTGACGATATTGCCATCGTTGGTCAGCAAAATGAGGCCTGTTGAGCCTTTGTCGAGGCGGCCTATTGGAAAAATGCGTTTTGGATAGTTCAAAAAGTCGATAATATTGTCTCTATCTTTTCGGTCTGTTGTGCAAGTTATTCCAGCAGGTTTGTTGAGAGCAAGATATACCATTTTAGGCTTGCTTTTGAGCGGCTTGCCTTTGATAGTTACTTTATCGTTTTCAAAAACCCGATTGCCTTTTCGAGCTGTTTTTCCATTTATTTTTACGCTGCCAGCTTCAATGAGTTTGTCGGCTTCTCGGCGTGAGCAAACGCCTGTATCGCTAATATATTTATTGAGGCTAATAGATTCTTGTGTCATTGTTATCGTTTAAATTTTTTTACTCAAAATACTTTGAATGGCAAAGTTTTTTTGATGCAAATAATTGAAAAATAAACCTGTCTTTTTGTTTTTGCTAAATATTTATTTTTGAAAAGGAAGTGCGAAAAGACAAATAAATGCAAAGTAACAAAATTTATGTAAAACGATGCTGTAAAAACAAAAAAAAGGAACTGTTGCAAAAATTTGCTTCACAATTCCTTTTGTAAATATTTATGAGAATGGCATGCAATAATTATTGCACAATGAGTTGTTCTATAAAGGTTTGATTATTGACATCAGTAAGATGCAAATAATACATACCTGTGAGTGTGTGATTAGGCAGCAAAACATTTACTTTTGATGTTGAGTTTTTATATTGCTGCTCAAAAATACTTTGTCCTATGGTATTAAAAATTTCTATTTTTTGAATAGCCGCAGCAGCATCATTATTCGAGGCTTTTATTGAAAAATAGCTGCTTACAGGATTTGGATATAATTCATAATTTGTATTGGCTAAAAAAGTTTTCTTGTCGGCATTTTTAGCTGCTGTTGACGACCTTTTTACAAATGTTTCGGTATGTTTTGGTAAATTGGCTGAGAGGCTAGGGCCAATTGGCCAAACCACTACAACATCATAGGAATTTACTCTAAAATTATTTTCGGTTACTTGAACAGGAATGTCAAAAGCCAAAGAATCATTAGCAGGAATCGAAACGTCTGTGCTTCCTTCCATACCAGCTTCTTGGTCAGTAGAAAAGTTGTCTGCCATTTCGTCTTCAATGTTATATTTGACATAAAGACTGTTGTTAAAATCTGCATTTCCTTTATTGACAATATAACCACATAATACTACTGTATCGCCAATAGTTACGGTATCTGGAAAACATATTTGACTAACTTCTATGTTTACTGCTGCCCCTAAATTATTTTCATTGTTGTTACCGTTACCATTTCCATTGCAGTTATTATTATACCAATAATTATCATCGTCATCGTCATCTTGTTCGTCCCAAATCCAGCCATATTGTGAGTCCCAAACCCAGTCATCGCCTTGTTCGTCCCAAATCCAGCCATATTGTG
>JBMZCV010000205.1:0-8236 GCA_049613665.1 Chitinophagales bacterium
AAATTTAATGGCCTTTTGAACTGAAAAATAGTATGTTTCCCTTGCCAAAAGGAGTCTTTTTATTAAACTGATAATTGTTAAAAAAAAATGTTTGAACCATTGTTAAAGTAAAGATGAAAATAAAAAAATCGGATAGCAAAAATAGCTAACCGATTTTAATATGTATAGTTTTTTGTATTTTTTTTTGCGAAAGCTGAACTAGATAAAAAAAGCAGAAACAGCTCCTAAAAAGCCATTTCTACCCTATTAATCATTTTTCTTCATTTTCAAACAAAAAGCTTAGAATGGAATAACACTCAAACCTACCGTTAAAGGTTGCAAGTTATCGCCCAAGCCATCATTGAACATTGGCGTAAGCGAGTAGTTCGCAAAAAAGTTGATTGGCCCCACTCCTATTTGTCCTGTCAAACCATAGCGAAAACGATTGATATTGAAATCATCTTTTACCTTCGTTATATCACCTTCGTTATTTTTTTGTTTTGTTTTTCCTCCTAGCAATACGCCTGCATACACACCTGCACTTGCTCTAAAAGATTTGCTCTTGTTCTTGTTAGTTTCAAAATTAATCATCAAAGGCACATTCAAGAAAATCGTATGCAATTTGTTTTTCTTTAAATCAACCTCATCAGATAAAGTAGTGACGGCCAATGGATTTGTATTTTTTTCTAACATCACATTTTGAGCAAAACCATAGTTGCTAAAATCGAAGCCCAAACCATAGACCAAATTCATGTGATTTTGGATAATGCCAATGCGTTGCTTAAACACATATAAATTGAAATCGAAAGATTTACCAGCATTAATTTCTAAGATAGACTCATCGCCCGAAACGCCAAATTTTCCATCTTGTATAAAACTATTGATACCAATATCTAGCATAAGCCAGCGAGTTTTGATTCGATTAAAACTGTCATCGTCATCATAATCGTCGTCATCGTCATCATTATCGCTGATATTGATTTCAATTTGGTCATCATCATCTCCCGAATTATCCATTATTGTTATATCAACCTCACCGATGCTGATAGTTGTGGTATCTCCTTTTTGGCTACTTTCTACTTCTTGAGCTAATGCATCTATTACACTGATATTGATTAATAAAACTATTAATAAGCTTAAAAAAATTGAGTTTTTCATTTTTAATTGGTTTTTTTTAGTTTAAAAAAAATAGTTGGTTTTACTGGTCTTGCTGTTTCTTCCACACTTTTTGAATAAATCGAAAACTTTTACTTTCGACAGGCACAGAAATATGAATTGCAGTAGTGACTTGCTCCGTATCATTGCTATAAGCTTCTGGTACAAAAGCACTTTTCAAGTCATTTAACAAAGAAAACTCCTTATTTTTAGACTGTTTTTGCTTCCGAAAAACTTTGCTTACAATATCGCTAGTCAGTTCTTCTGCATCAAATGGCAGTTTGCGTTGCTGTACATCTTGTTTTTCGCTTTGGTTTTTCACATTTTCTTCCTTGTTTTCAACTGCCACGATAACTTGTTTTATATTCAAAAACTCGGTTGTCGTATTTACTTCAAGTTGTGTTACATTTCGCATAGGCAAACTTGCTATGGACGAAACAGATGCTTTTTTCACTAAAGTTTCGATTGGCTGCACCTCAACTGCATTTACTTTTGGCTTAGGTTTTTCAAATATAAATGCTGTTTGCTGTGCATCATCATTTATGGTTGCTACTTGCTCCAAAACGTTTCCATGGTTTGTTTTTTCGTTTGTAGCTACCATAATATTCTTTTTTGTTGGTTTTTCTTTTGGCTTTAAACTTTTAGGTTTTTCAATAGGATTTTGAATATTATGATTATATTCAGGTTTATTTTTTGTAATTTTATTTTTTATAACTCCTTGATTGTCAGCTAAATAAGTTGCTTTATTTACAATTTTGCATAAAGTATCTTCGATAGCTGCTGCTGTATCTATTTTAAAATGATTTTGCTGCGAAAAAATTGGTTTTTGCTCTATATTTAATGACTTATTCCACACATTCTCATTCATAGCAAATAAAGCAAAAATAGCAGCAGCCAAAAGCATAACAGGTGGCCATATTCTGCGAAAGCCAATCATAGCAGAATCATCGTGATGTTTCAAAATGATTTTATTTTCAAAAACAATGGTTTCGTCTGCTGTCAAAATCAAACTTTCATCGAGCAGTCCATCTATTTCGCTCTGCAAATGCGGATTCTGTTCCAAAAAAAGTAACATCTCTGTTTCCTTTTGTTCAGATAGATTTCCTTCAAGAAAATCAAGTATAAATTCTTCGTAGTTATAAATTGATATTTTCATGGTGTAACTGTCCTAAATAATATGTTGAATACTTCCTAAATACTGTTTTAATTTTTTTCTGGCTCGAAACAAATAAACTTTTACTTGCGTCTCGCTCATTTTGAGTATTGTTGCAATTTCTTTGTAAGCATAGCCTTCGTAATCTCTCAATAATACGATAGAACGTTGATTCTCAGGCAGTTGTGCTAGTGCTTGTTCGAGCAACACTTTAAGGTCTGTTTGTTCTTGTGCAACACTCGAAATAGCAGTTTCAGGCAAACTTTCACTATGTTCTATTCGTCTCATTTTTCTGATACCATCAATCATATTGTGATGCGACACCGAAAACAAATAAGCCTTTGCTTTAGCAAAATCAATCTTAGCGTGATTTTTCCACAAAATCTCAAAAGCATTTTGTACCACATCTTTAGCTTCCGCTTTATTGCGTATATTTTTGGCAATAAAACGCAAAACCCTATCGGCGTATAAATCGACACATTGATTGTATTGTTTTGCTGTCATTATCTTAGTAAAACTTATGGTTTTGCTTATTTTTTTTATAACTATTCAATACTAGAAATTTGGACTAAATAAAAGCCTATCGCTGAACAGTTAGCAGTTTTTTTAAGTTGCTCTCAAGTTAGTTTATTGTGTTTTTGTAAAAAGTCACAAAACATTCAAATTTTGAAAAAATGAACATTTATTCGTTACTATGTCATAAAAATACAATCTTAATTAGTTGAATAGTCAGATAGTTTTTTTTATAAAGACTGTCAAAATTAATAGTTCATTTTTCACGATACTTTGATGCGACTTTATTCTTTCTATTTATTGATACTCAACGATATACCGATTTTTTATCCATATATCGCCTTTTCACTTGTTACATAGCTAAGGCGTTTGAAGTAGCCAAAAAGTTACAGGCAAAATTATTTTTTTTTACTTTTTTATTTATTTTTTCAAAAATAATTTAATTTACTTAAATACAAATATTTAAATAACTAACTATCAATAAATTACAATACATTTAAATTCAAATGTATTTTTTATTTTTTTCAAAAAAAAGTTATAAAATATAATTTTAGTATTTTCTTTAAGCTTAAAAGCAAATATCGACTTTTATTTTTTACAAAAAAGTGAAAAAAAGCTATGCAAGAATGTTGTAAAACAGATAAAAAACATATAAATTTATGCCCATTAGAAAGATTGAATACTATTTTCTTAAAAAAATAATATTTAGAAAAAAAAATCAAAGTTTCAATAATTCTAATTTTATCTATACTTTTGCAGAAACAATACCTTACCAAATCAATTCAGCTTGCCTTTTTTCAAAAAAAAATGGCATTGAAATTGCACATCTAATATTAATAAGAAAACGTAAAACGCTTACAAAAAAATAAAATTTAATTACTAGCACATATTAACTTGAAACACTATGAAAGATAGTTTTTACAATTCATCAAAACAAATCCTTACTTCTTGCTTGATATTAGCAATTTTGTGTTTTGTTCCTTTCAAATTAGATACCTCTGGTTCGCAAGCTTCAGCAAATTTTAATACTGAAGAACAAGGAATGATGGGTATTTTGGAAAACCACATTCAAGATATTTATTATGGTTCGGGTTTGAGTTCAAAAGGCTTATCTTATCATATCTTCAAATTTGCTATGACAGGCTACTATAACACAAAACGAGAAGGCTTAACGGCTACGCATAAAAATCATCTTACTATTATTGATTTTAGCAAAGCTTCGAGCGAAAAAAGGTTATATGTTATTGATTTGAACACCAAGCAAATTTTAAATCATACTTGGGTTGCTCATGGCAAAAACAGTGGTTTGGTATATGCTCGTCGCTTTTCCAATTATCACAATTCTTATCAAAGCAGCTTAGGCTTTTTCAAAACAGAAAATACTTATTATGGCAATTTTGGTTATTCGCTTCGCATTCATGGCTTAGATGTAGGCTTTAATCATAATGCAAAAGAACGTTCTATTGTGATACATGGTGCACCTTATGTCGGTTATGAGTTCGTAAAAAAACACGGTAGTTCTGGCTTGAGTTGGGGTTGCCCAGCTTTGCCACTCGAAGAAAATCGACAAATTATTGATAGAATTAAAATGGGTTCTTGTTTATTTGCCTATTCTGATGATTTGGATTATTTGAATAGTTCAAAACATCTAAATTTTTATACTGCTGCCCAGTACTATGATAGTGTTGTACCTCAAGCACCTCAAAGAAGATATACTAATTCGAGACAACGTTAAGTTTCAAAAAACTAGATAAAAAAAGAGCATGATTAGAAATAATCATGCTCTTTTTTTTATCTAACTAAAGCTTTAAAAATAACATCATAACTAACTGAAAATGAGCTAATTATATGATTTTAAATAGCATTCTACTTTACCTTTATTTTTCGGCTATCGCACTGCAATTTCGGCACTTTCCAAAACATAGTACATCACATTTGGGTCGCTATCGTTGAGTTTCAAACGGCCTTTAAAAGTCAATACATCATCAATTTTGAACCAATCGTACTTGTATTTTAGCTTCAATTCAATGACTGTTTCCGCTCCTGCTTTGCCATCTTTGCTACAAAAAAAGCAAGACGCAAAAGGTAATGCCGATAAAATATAATAATCTCCTTGCACATCTAAAGGCAAAATATGTCCTGTAATAACGATGTCTTCTCCGCTCATTGCTTCTATTTCTGGAGCAAAAATTGGCTTATCATAATTAATATCATACTCTTCAATATATTCTTTTACTTTCGCTACTGCCGATAAATCTTCCCAAGAAACCTCGATTTGAGCCGTTGTATATTGGCTAGAAAAAAGCAAAAACAAGCTCATCAGAATGCTAAATTTGCGATAGAAAAGGTTTATTTTTTTTGTTTTTTTATACATTTGCTAATGTTTTTGAAATATCTGTTTTAAAAGCTTGCATAGCTGGCAAGAGTGCTGCTACAAAGCCGATTATCAAACTACTGACTAATAAAAGTAGTTCTTCGTTTAAAAAAGTGTAAGAATTGAAATAATAATTAGAATTTTGCGGCAGCATATTATTTAGAAAATAGAGCATCAAACGGCTACTCAAAACACCTAAAATATAGCCGATAAAACACAAAAACAAGCTTTCTAACATAATCATCGTAAAAAGTTTGAAAGGCGATGCACCCATAGAACGCATGAGAGCGAGTTCATATTTTCGGTCTTTCAAAGAATTGTATAGCGAAATAAAAATGCTCAAACCAGAGATAACAATTATCAGCAAAGCAATGATTCGCAAGGCATCGAAGCCAATGCCTAGATTGTCAAACAAACGATGCACTTCTATCGCTGGCAAGGCAGCTTGCATATTGGTTTCTTGATTGACTAAGCGAGGAAGCTGCATAAATCCCATTGGCTTTGGCGGCCGAAACGACAATAACATAGCTGTAATATCTTTGTCTTCTTGCGTTTCGTGCTGATGTTCGTGTGAATGTTCCCCCTCTAAATGTTCGTGATGTGCGTGTGTTGTCTCTTCTTTTTCGTGTGTATGTTCCTCATGTATCGCCCAAACACTTGCGATAGATGTCAAAATAAGTTGGTCTAAAACGGAAGCATTTGGCGATAAAATGCCAACTACTTTATAGCTTTCGTTCTCATGTTTGTGCAAACTTTCGGCTGTTAAACCGTGCGAACTATGAAAAGTATCACCAACTTTGAGTTTCAAATTTCTCGCTACTGTTGCACCAACGGTTACTTCAAAATCGCTTTTCCAAAACACGCCTTTTTGCAGTTCTGCTTCATAATGTTGAGTGTATTCATTGGTTGTGCCAACAATTCGGTAGCCTTCGTAGCTATCGCCATAAGCCAAAGGAATGCTTTTTTGCACCATTCTATTTTTCGCCAGCTTCATGGCCGCATTATACGAAATATTGCCTGTTGGCGAGTCGATATGATAGACGCTAGATAAGATGAGTTGCAAAGGGCTTCCCTTCGCTCCTACTACCATATCAATGCCTTTTATGTTTTTGTTGAACTGTTCAGTGAGTTGCGTATTGACCAACAACAAGACAGAAATAATGCCTACGCCCAAGATTAACAAAATGAGACTTAGTGCGGTAGCAAGCGGTTTTGCGATTAAATTGTGCCAACTTAGTTTGAGTAAATTCACTTGAAATGATTGTGTAAAAATATTGTTAATGCGATTTATGGCAAGATAACGAAAAAGTGTGAGATGTAGAAAAAGGTGTGTTTTTTTCTTTTTTAGGCAAATAAAAAAGCCTTGCTACTTTTATGTAACAAGGCTTTTTTTTCATTTTTTGAAAGAAAACACCATCTAAAAAACAACTATCTTCTCTAAAAAAACAGCGTCTTTTTCTTTTATTTCAACAAAATAGATGCCTGCCGAAAGCTGCGATATATCAATATCGGTAGCGGTTTGATAATGTGGGTTTTTGTATAGCATTTTACCCAAATTATCGTAAATACGCACTTTAAAATCTTGCATTAGCTTTGTTTTTATGGCTAATTTATGTTTTGCTGGATTTGGATAAAGCTCAAAATTACTACCAAAAACATTTTCCTCCTCAAAACCTGTCACTAATACTGGAATGCTTTTTTGAAAAAAACTCGTATCATTGCAGACTACTGCCGTAACAGAAACGGTATAATGTCCGCTAAAAGCATAGATATGTTGTGGCGAACCGCTATTGTTTATGGTTACAGGAGGCGTGCCATCGCCGAAATCCCAAATAAAATGCCCACCATCGAGGCTATCGGCATATACATATTGCGAAGTATTGTCGAATTGATAAATGCCATTTTGTATCGCCATTTCCTCAAATGATGCCTGTGGCTCGGTTACTAAACCCATACAATTTGTCTTGACAAAATAGAGATATGCCGTATCTACTACTGTGCTATCGCTACGACCAATGAGGGCAAAACCGCCATCTGGCGACTCCGTCAAATCGTAAGCTCCATCTGACCAAGAACCGCCATAAGTTCGCCGCCACAACAACTCGCCATCGGAAGATACTTTCGCTATCGCTAAATCTACCATGCCGCTGGGGAATTTGTAAGAACCACAAACGACAAAATCGCCATCTGTCAATTCAACTACACTTTGAACAGCTGCATCTGAAAAAACATCTAAGTCCCACAAAATAGTATTTAAACCTGTATCTAACTTTAACAATTTTCCTACGCCATAATCATTGGTAAATGGGTCGGCATCATCAAAAGTTGTGATAACAATGCCACCATCTTGTGCAATTACTAATTTTCCTACCGAATCGAAAAAGCCAAAATCTATGGTTTTTCTAGCTGTTTCGATGCCTTCGCTATCTACTTTTGTAACTAATATATCGGACAAAGCATCATTTAGGCTGTAAAAATTAGTAATACCTGCGGCATAATATCCTCCATCTAAAGCAGGTGCTACCGTTTTGAACCAAGTGCTATTTTCATTTTCTACTGCATAAATATGTTCCCATTGTGTTTCGCCAAGTTCATTGACTTTTAGTAGCCACGGCACACTTTGATTGTTTACTCTAGCTTTCCCTGCCAATATCAGGTGTTCTTCGTCTAGACTTTGACACATTCCCCAAGAGGAAGTATTATTATCGTTGTAGCGATAAGTGTAAAAAGCGGTGCTATCACATTCTTCGTTTACTAACATTAAATAAGCGTCATAATAATATTCTAACTGTCCTGCTTGTGCCTCTATTCTCCCTGAAACGGCATATCCATTCTCAAAATTGGACATACCAAACTGATACATTTCAATATATAAATTATCATTTAAATACTCATAAGCTCTATAATCAATTAAATTCCCCATTATACCTATTTTCCCAACATAAGTTTTAATAGTTTCATTGACATTTACACTTGCTCCACTAATAAAAAAAGCATTTTCATTATGAATAGACCTGTTACTTATTAAGTCATTTTGTTTGTTTTGTGTTATTAAACTTGAA
>JBMZCV010000206.1:0-8180 GCA_049613665.1 Chitinophagales bacterium
AACCAAGCTACTTGAGCCTTAAAATAGGCTTGTAACAGCATCAACCAAGCTACTTGAGCCTTAAAATAGGCTTGTAACAGCATCAACCAAGCTACTTTAGCTTTAAAGTAGGCTTGTAACAGCATCAACCAAGCTACTTTAGTCTTAAAGTAGGCTTGTAACAGCATCAACCAAGCTACTTTAGAAATAAAACGATAGCTTTTTGTTCTTTTCTTAACACTAAAAAACTTTTTTAAAATAACAAACGTTATAAAATATATCAAAACAAAGCTATTGTATGTGTTTTAACTGTGTACCTGCCTAATACTTCCATTTTTTAGCTTCGTACAAAAACGCCTAATACGATAGTATTTTTTAAATTTAAATTTAAATTTTATTATTATGAATGTATTAACTAGATGGTCTTATCTCAACAATCCTTTCGACAATTCCACAAAACGGAATACCAAAAGAATGAAAAGCCTAGCGACCGACCACCTCACAAAGCTAAAGAAAGGAGCAACAACCGATAGTGTTATCCAAGAATTGTACGATTATATTTTGCCAGCCTACGAAGCTTTTACCAAATATTATACGAGACGCACAACTTTAGAGGCACGCTATCAGATGGAGACACAGCGATTTGCGAACGCAATGGCTCTGCTGATGAGCAAAAAAATCAAGCGTTGGGAAGCCTTGAGTCTATTGACTTATGACGACACTACGCCAGAGTATAACATGATATTTCCGAATGGACGTGAGCCGTTTCGTGCAAGCACTTATGACGACCGCATTAGCGAAACTTCTTCTTTGGCAGAACGCTTGCAGATGTTTCCAGATTTGGCCGATTTGCAAATCGAAGTTTCGGACTATGCCAACGATTTGTTCAAACTGAGAGATATTCAGCAAGGTTTTGAAAAAGACTTGGCCGACATTCGTGATACCCTAGAGCAAAGCCGTTTTGAGTTGGCCAAAAAGATGCACGCCGTATTTGGGCGGCTTATCTTTCGCTATATCGACGACCTTCGCCTTGCCGAAAATTACTATGAGTTGCAGTATCTTATCAGAAGCAACAATAGCACCGATGAGGAGGAAGACAATAATTTGATACTTTTGGCAGAAGAAGGTAGTGTTGTAGCAGGCGAGCGAGTAGCTTTGTTTGGCAAAAATATGTCGGCAAAAACGAACTTGTTGGTAGAAAATACAGGCGATGTGCCTCTGCGAGTTTGGGTAGGCAATACTGCCGATGGCAAGCAGCCCGAAAGTGCTTTGATTATAGAAAGTGAACAATCGACTTCTTTTGTGGCTAGTGAGCTAGTAGCCGATGGCGAAACAGCAAGCTTGTTGATTATCGCTAATCCAGGAGGTAGTGTCGGCAATTATATCGCAAGTGTGTTGGCATAGTTTTTTTATTATTAAACCTTCAAGGTGGAGTGTCGAATTTCATGGTGCTTTTTTATAAATGTTCGCCCTATTTTTTGTAAGAAATGACAAAATAGTAAGTCTTAATATTAAAAAAAATATCAGCAAAAGAGTGTACCAGCATGAGTTTTTAACTCGTGCTAAACCAAAACGGTAGCTTTTAGCTACCTATTCGTCCAATTCAAAGCTATCTGGTAGTTAAAAACTACCAATTTGATGTGGTACGAGTTGAAAACTCATACCTGTTTTATAGTTTATTTGGCACTTTTTGGAGCGAAAAACAATATTCTTGTTATGCTTAAATTCGATAGCCCAGGCATAGGGTTAAAAACCCATGCTATGTCATATAATCTCGTTGGGATATTAGCGAAAACAGAGAACTCAATTGACTATCCTGACGGCTATGGAGTTATCACTAACAAGTTGTTACGAAAAATAAGCTTTAAGATACACTATTTACCTTTTTAGTTGCTGGTGATAACACACAGCAATGGCGAGAGTTATCGTTTTTTTTGGAATAAAAACATTTATATTTTTACTCACTTTAGTTTTAGAAAAAAAGCCTTGAAGATTTAAAAAATCTTCAAGGCTTAACAAATTTAGTATAATGTATATTATCCGTTTACTTTAAGTAGTCGTTCAGAATTTTTTTGGCATTTCAAGACAAAATAAGGCTTTGATTGTAAATGCCTTAGCCACTAAACGAATGCTTTATTAAATAGTATTTGGTACTTAAAAAACCGTGAAAGGTTCAACAGCCATTTCTAAGCCATTGTTTATTTTTACGAAATACAAACCTTTTGGCAAATCAGCTACCGAAATTTCAAAAGCATTTTGCGTTGTTTGCTCGCTTTTTTGCGACCATACTTTTTCGCCCAAAATATTGTAGATAGCTACATTCGTTCCGTTTTGCAAAGGATTTTCTACCACAACATTCAATATATTGCTCGTAGGATTAGGGAAAGCCGAAAGCTGTAATGCTTCGATAGTTTCGCCTTCAAAACCATGTTGAGCATTTGCATTTTTGCCTGTAACAGTGAAAGAACGAACTGCTGCCCAATCTGTCCATACAAAAGAACACAACGCACGAACTGTCCATTCATAATTGTTAGAAGCCAAACTAAAACTTCTTGAGTTGTCGATATTTGGCGTTATCAATGTCCAATTTCCGCCTGCTCTACGGCCTGCAATTTGATATTCGATAGCGTCCATGTCGTCCCAACTTAGCGTGACGCTATTTCCACTCACACTTTCTTGAGCATTGGTAGGTATATCGCAATTGAAAGTATTGTCTGTTACGGTTATCGTAATGGTTTCGTTGCTTGTAGCACCATCATTGTCAGTTGCTGTTGCTATGATAGTATAGCTTCCTGCATTTCCAGCATTCAAAGTGAGTTCATACATATTGCCACCTACATTATTGGCCACAATGCTATTTCCGTTTACATCAAAAGTAACACCATTTACACTACCATCAGCATCAGTAGCTTCTACTGTAAATGTAATATTTCCTGTATTCAATGTTTCGCCATTCATTGGGCTAATGAAAGTAACTGTTGGAGGCGTATTTTCTACTACATTTATCGTAATGGTTTCGCTACTTGTGCCGCCTTCATTATCGTTTGCTGTCGCAACAATGGTATAAGTGCCTGCTGCTGAAGCATCATATAGTATTTCATAAATATTGCCTCCCAAACTTGTCGCTGTTATATCTACGCCATTTACATTGAAAACGACATCTGTAATTGAGCCACCTGTGTCTGTTGCTTCTACTTGAAAAACGATAAAACCTGTTTCTAAGTTTGCACCATTTGCTGGGCTTAAAAAGCTAATCGTTGGCGGTGTATTTGTGCTATTGTCAATTACTGTAATATTTATGGTATCGCTACTTGTAGCACCATCGTCATCAGTAGCTGTTGCTGTGATTGTGTAGCTTCCTGCCGTTGTAGCATTGTAGTTAAATTCATAGATATTATTGCCCATATTGTTGGCAGTTACAGTCATTCCATTTATATCAAAAACAACGCTTATGATATTTCCATCATTGTCAGCAGCATTTACTTGCAAGGTGATATTTCCTGTATTTAGTGTTGCTCCATTTGTAGGGTTTGAAAAATTAATAGTCGGAGGAGTGTTTGCATTATTATCAACGACATTAATATTTATGGTATCACTACTTGTAGCACCA
This sequence comes from Chitinophagales bacterium, assembly GCA_049613665.1. GTDB lineage: Bacteria > Bacteroidota > Bacteroidia > Chitinophagales > UBA2359 > JBMZCV01. Next base: position 3,590 of record JBMZCV010000206.1, read on the forward strand.
TCGTCATCAGTAGCTGTTGCTGTGATTGTGTAGCTTCCTGCTGTTGCAGCATTATAATTGATTTCATAAGTATTTCCACCTATATTTGTAGCCGTTACACTTGTGCCATTTACATCAAAAACAACTGAAGCAACTGTTCCATCAGTATCAGCAGCATCTACCGTAAATGTGATGTTTCCTGTATTTGCAGTTGCACCATTTGCTGGGCTTAAAAAGCTAACTGTTGGCGGTGTATTTGTTGGCGTTGTGCCACCAGCAGGCTCTACGCCCCAAGCTAAGTTTCCATTGCAATATAAGGTTACATTTTCCCAAGCCGTATAATTTGTATGGCTTTCGTTGTAAGAATAGTCATTGCTATCATTGATATTTGACCAATCTGTATTGCTAAAACGCAACTGAAATTCGCCAGAGTTTCCTCCTGCTGCTAATATGCCTGCTCCTGCTGTGAAACCCATTTCTACATAATGGTCTGCATCACTTACAGGCGAAGCCATAGGCGCATAACTTGTCGTTACGTTTCCAGAACCTACTACGGCATAATCTACCCATGTATTTTGGTCAGCAGTTCCTTCTTTGGTGTACCAATATCTCAAAGTAATTTCACTCAAATTTACAGGGTCGCTGCCTTGATTAAAAATTTTGAAGTGAGCTCTTACGCTGTTGTTGTTTGGTGCTATTTCTGGCAAACGATAAGCCAAAGCTAATTGACAAGAAGTAAGACTTACGTTTACTGTGCTGCTATAAGTGCTAAATTCGCCATAGCTATCCGTTACGGTTAAAGTGACTGAATACACACCTTCATTTTGAAAAGTGTGGCTTGCAGTTGCAGTTGTCGCTGTGTTTCCGTCGCCAAAATCCCACGCATAAGTTAAGTTATCGCCATTTGGGTCGCTAGAACCTGTACCATCAAAATCAACCATCAATGGCGGTGGGCCGAAAACTTGGCTTGCCGTGAAAGTGGCCGTAGGAGCAAGATTTACTACATCAATAGTTATAGTAGCTACATCAGTAAATGTGCCATCGCTTACAGTCAATGTTGCAGTATAAGTACCAACAACCATATAAGTATGGTTTATAATCATATCGGAGCTAGTGTTTCCATCGCCAAAATCCCACATATAAGTCAGTACATCTGCATTGACATCGCTAGAGCTAGAGCCATCAAACATAACAGTAAGCGGAGAAGGGCCATTGTCAATATCCGTAATGATAATTGCTGTTGGTGCTTGTGGTGTTGCATCAATTGCTGTAATCGTCATTGTTTCGGTAACAGTTCCACCGTTTCCGTCATCAATAGTCACAGTTAAAGTATAAACGCCAGGAGTTGTATAAGTATAAGAACCTGTTGCGTCTGTCGCTGTGTTTCCATCGCCAAAATCCCACGCATAAGTCAAAACATCGCCATCTGCATCAGTAGAGTTTGAAGCATCAAAAGAAACAGTTATTGGAGCATTACCACTTGTTGGAGTAACTGTTACATCTGCCATAGGCAAAGCATTTGCACCCGAACCGTCTGGCATCATACCACACAACAAAACGCCATCATTATAAAAAGGAATGTGCATAGTAGATTCCCAAGCATTTGTAAGCGTTCCACCACTTACGGTATTAAAAGAATAGTCATTGCTTGCGTCCCATGCACTCGCAGGAGCATCATTTGGCAATGCAATACGCAATTGTGTTTCGGCATGATGAGCAGATTGACCGCCTGGATAAACCATTTCATTTCCTAAACATACTTCTACAAAATAAGTCGTATTTTCAAAAAGTTGGAAAGCAGAAACCGTGCTTCCAGATGGTGCATAATTTAGTGTTGTTGTATAATCGCTAATAGAATAACCTGCTGCAATACCTTCGCTAATGTCGAAGAAATAACGGTAGCAAATAGCGTCTGTCATCATGGCAGGCCAAGAAGAACGATTGGTGCTATAAATAGCAACTTCCGTAAAAGTGCTACCAGAACTGTTTAATTTTGCTTCATTGAAATACTCTTCGCACACATCATAAGTTTCTGGCTGTGGAAAATTTGCTAAAGAAGAACCACCATACAAACTTACCAAACGAGCTACTGCACCTGTGAAACCTGCATTGTAATCGCAAGCTACTTCATTGGCAATATAATCACTTCTATCATCTACATATTGGTCATTTGGCGAGCCAGGCCCACCTACTAACGCACCATACAAGATATGACGATTTTGAGCTGGCTCATTGATATTATCTGACCAAGAACCATGAGCCGTATCGTGATGTGGATTTAGAGGAGGATTGTTTCCAAAGCCAATTACATAACTTCTATTATTAGGATTGTCGCCCAAAGCATAATTTACTTGCGTAATACCAAAGTTGCGATAAGTTTCGCTTTTTGTAGGATTAGAAGTTTGGATATACTCTGCATAAATCAAAGCCGCAAAAGAGGTATTTGCTGCATATCGCAACGAACCCCAAGTATCAAGGTGAGCTTGTCCGCCTGGAGAGTAGTTTACTCTTTGGCCATTGTAGCCAGTCGTCCAATAATCTAACCAACGCTCTGCATCTTCCTTATATTGATTTTCGCCTGTCAATTCGGCCATCAAAACATAGCTACCAAAAGCTTTATCATCCCACGCCAAAGTCCAAGTATAATTTCCAGCAGCACCCAAGTTTGGATATTCTGCTATTGCTTTGTCTAAATAAGCCATGTCGCCAGTAGCACGATACAGCCAAATCGCTCCCCAAACAATCTCATCATTATAGCCACTCCAAGAGTTATAAAAAGCCGTTGCATCAGAAATAGCATCTGAATATTTGCCACGATAAGTATCAGCAAACTCATACAAAGCTATCGCATGGTCTAATAATTCGGCACTATACGCAGGGTCGCTATTTGCAAAAATCATACTTGCTGCCGCCATAGCTGCTGCCGTTTCGCCTGTCAATTCAGAACCAGGATTATTAGCATCTACAAAATAAGCAGGGCGAGCCATTTGCATAATTTCGGCAGGCCCCCAAAAGTTATGGTCTAGCGTTCCATTTCCTAGCTGTCCATAAAATCTTTGTGTAGAACCATCTCCGTTTCTGATATGGCATTTGATGAAATAGTCATTTACCCAACGCAAATTATCCAACAAATAATCCCATTGGTCAATGCTTTCATAGGCTGATTGGTCGGCCACACCACTCCAAGCCAACATAGTAGCCGAAAATGCCATTGGAAAACCAAATTTTACTTTATCGCCAGCATCATGCCAGCCACCTGTCAAATCGACACCAACATCAGAGCCATCATTTAAGCCAGAGTCGCCACGCCATTGCACACGATTGTCGGCAGGCAAAGCACCAGAACGTTGAGCCTCATAAAAAAACATAGATTTTTGAACTACTTCTCCATAGTTATAAGAAGAAGGAGGCAAAGTTTGAGCATCAAGTTGAGACGAGAAAAGGCACAAAAGTAGGAAACACAAAGTTTGAATTTTGTGTAGTGAATGTTTTAACATTTCTTTAGTTTAAAAATGAAAGAATAAATAATTTCCGTAATAAATATCAGTAGTTAGACAGAATTATTCTACAAATTGTGAAAGCTGACACACTAAATATCAATGTGTTAGCAACCAAACGACTGTTATTAAATAGTGTTTGGCACTTATTTATTCCAAAAACTATAAAAGTGTTTTTGAAATACAATTTTATAGTAGTAGATATAGATAAACTTAGTAGTGATAAGAAATAAAAAATGTGCTTATTTGTGGAGTACAAAAGTAATTAAAAAATTAAAAACTGAATGAAAATTAGCACATGTTTTTTCATAACATAAACTTTTTTTCGTTTTTTAATCTTTTTTGCTAAAAATACATTGCAAAAATAATACTATAAAAAAAAATGATAACCAATTTTTTATACATTTTAAAAATACTACCTACTAAATTATCAGACAAAAAAATATACTCTCTTATTGGCATTATTCTATTCAAATGTAGTTATGATAAAACTTAAACGATTTTTAAATTACAATATTTATTGTGTGCAAGGTTTGAAATTTTTTGAGTAAAAATAATATGCCATTTTTGCCAAAAACTATTTTTGTAAATAGTCATACAAATTTATTCCACAAATATTGAAAAATAACACCTTGATTTTCAATGCGTTAGCAACTCAAATAGGCTATATTAATTAGTGCTTGGCACTTAATTTTTTTTTTTGTATTTTTACAACTATCAAAAAGCGTCAAGTTCAGCTTTTATTTTTTTGTGAAAAAATGCTACTATAAAATGAAAAAACGAAACCTACTATTTTTAATTTTCCTATTGGCTATCGTATTTGTATTGTTGCTTACACAAGTGAAAAAAGATATTGAGCCAGAAGAATTGAAAGATAAATATACCGATGATTTGTCTAAATTTATCAAAATAAATGGCTTGGAAGTACACTACAAAGATGTGGGCGAAAGCCAAAAACCTGTTTTGCTACTATTGCATGGCATCGCTTCTTCTTTGCACACTTGGGATAGCTGGACGGCAGAGCTATCAAAACATTACCGCATTATTTCGCTAGACCTTCCAGGTGGGGTGTCGAATTTGATGTTATTTTACTGACAAATGTTCGCCCTAAAAAC
>JBMZCV010000207.1:0-8172 GCA_049613665.1 Chitinophagales bacterium
AGAAATGACATATTTTTCTAGCCAAAAGAGTCAAATATAAAAAAGAATGGACACTCATTGTTTTAGAAATATGTCATTTCTAATACTCTAAAAATGTAGAATTACTTATATTACAATGTACCTAATCTTGCAATGTCGCTATGGCTGTTTTGCCATTATTTTGAAGCAATAGGTTGAAATCGGCTATTTCTACCTGGCCATTTAAATTAGCATCGCTAGAAATATATTGATGAATAGCTGAAGATTCGTTCAGATATAAGTTGTAGTCATCAGTATTTATCGAACCATTTTGGTCAAAATCTCCTGCCAATAAAGCATACATGCCATTTCCTATATCCTTCAATTGATTTGCTCCATCTACGACATTTGCTGCATCAGATAAATCTAAATTAATTGTATTATCTACCGTATTAATCAAGGCAACTGCTGAACTCATCACGGCCAAATGATGTCGTGTTTTTATGCTAAATTGGTAAGTTTCGTTTATATTCAAATCGTTAAAATCCACTCCACTATTTCCATCAACATTCCAAATACTGCCATCGTTTAACAAAATAGCTGCTTTTTGTTCTACAATGATATTTATATCAGTTTCGGAGCGTGCTTCCACCAAAATCCAATCTACTGCATTGTTTGGAATATCGCCTAGAGTAGCAAAACTTTCTGTGCCTGTGTAGTTAGAAAATGGCTGTGCCAAAGGTAATAAATCGTTGATTTTCAAATCATTACGCATTAAACCTGTAACATTATTGTAAGCTCCTTGCAAAATAATAATTGGCTCGAAAATGTAAGGCAAAGCTGGCAATATCGTAATATTAATTGGTCGCAGCCAAACGCAATTGCTCACATTGTCGTTCATTTCTACATAAAGCGTATGCTCTCCTACTGCTAGTGCTGCATTTGGTGTAAAAGTATTGCTTATCGCATCGTAATTGCCTGCCGAAGTCGTTGCTGCTGCATCGCTATACCAATTTATTTGCGAATAAACGGCATCGGTATTTGTAAGTGCTGGCGAAATAGCTTGGCCTTCTTCAAAAGTTAAATCATTGACAGCGATATAAGGCAAATCTTCGGCATTATTTTCGAGCTGATTAGATTGCAGTTGAAAACCATTAGCCGATTCAATGATTCCGTTATTGATAAAACGATGTTTGTTGATATGTGATTGTCCATACAAATCTACTAATAATCCATCGTTTTGAAATACGACATTATCATAGTTTTTGATTCTACCTTGTGTTTCTATAAAACCGCAAAGTCCATTCGTGAAAAGCATTTCGGTAAGGCTACTATTGTTTAGATATAAAGCTTCATAAGCGTTGTTGTGCAAATAGATTTCGCCTGTGTTTAGCACCGTAAGGCTATCCGAATAATTGACGATTTCTATGCCTTCTTTTCCATTTTCAAAAATTTCTATTTTTCCGATTGTCGTCATCTCAAAAGGAGCAGAATAATTGCTGACTTTGAAACCTTCATAAGCAGCATTAGATATTTTCATTTCGCCACCATTATGAAAGTTAAAAGCCGTATTTGGGTAGCTATCGTTGCTTGTCACGATATTTAAGTTATGCATTCCTTCTCTCGTTACATTGTCTATCGTGATATTTCCATTGCTTTCAAAACCAAAAGTACCGTTATAATTGTAGTTGTAAATGCCTTTGTGCTGATTGTTATTGATGCTTATATCGCCATCATTTTGCATAGAAAAAGCGGAAGTTCCATAATTTGAGTTGTCTGATTCACAGGAATTGTATAAAGCTTCTAAAGAATTGTTACTAATGTTGAGTATTCCATTATTATTAAATACAAAGTCGTAGGTGCGATAAGCGTCATTATGTATGCCTTTTTCGCCTGTTTGCGACACACTTATTGTTCCATCATTTACGAATAAAAGCTTGTTAGCTACCGTATTGCTGCCAGAGGAAGTGCGGTTATAAATTCCATCAAGCATTGTATTACTAATTGTTATATCGCCAATTGCATCATTATAAAACTTGCTATATGTGTCATCATTGTTTGAGTAATTATAAATGCCATGTTGTGCAATATCTGTAAGTGTAAGTGTTGCATTATTATAAAAATCGGCATAAGCACCAACACCGCCTGCATAGTTGTAAATACCATTTTGGCCAATATCATCTAATATGAGCGTTCCGTTGTTGTGATAATAAAGGGTATCATTTTGTGCATAATTGTAAATGCCGTTTGAAGTAGTTGCCGAAATATTCATTGTTCCTCCCATATTATCAAAATGCAATTCTGGCGTATAATCGCCATTTGGTCGGCAACGGTTGTAAATGCCATCAATGCCTGTCGTTGCGATATTTAAATTTCCATAATTGGTAAAATACAATTCTTCGCCTCTATCGGTATAATTATGCATACCATAATCGGTACTATTGTCAATGTCCATTGTGCCAAAATTATTGATATTCAAAACACTTTTTCCATAATCATAAAAAGGCTCTGCAATATTTGAAGTATAGTTATAATTGTAATTTCCATCTTCTAAGCTATGGTCTATCGTTATCGTTCCATAATTGTTGAAAGCCAAAGTGTCGGCTCGATAATTATTATTGAACAAACCATTATAATCAGTACTATCTATCTGTATTGTACCATAATTATCGAATGTTAATTTTGCATGATAATCTGGTAGGTCTTCTACATTATAGTTGAATAGGCCATGGTCTGTCGCATTTTTAATATTGATACTTGCATTTTCACCATTTATAAGGTGCATAGAACCTCTCTGCACAAAGTTTTGCCAGCCTTCTAAGCTTGTATGATTAATGTCAATTGTTCCATTATTGGTACAATACAAAGCATTTACTGTATCGACACTTGCTTGTCTCGAATAGTTATAAAACCCTTGTTGTGATATGTTGTCTATATCAATATCGCCATTATTCGTAAAATTGAGCGTTGCAAAATCGTTGTCACAAAAATTATAAACACCTCTTTGCGAGCTTTGAGTAGCAGTCATCATGCCATCATTCACAAAATTGAGCATTCCATATCTATAATTGTAATTGTAAAAAGCATTTAGAGTAGTATTTTCAACATTTATATTGCCACTATTCGTAAAGTTGAGATTTAAAGGAAAATCTATATTTATGGCTAAATTATAGCAATAAAAACCTTGCTCTGTTGTCGTATTGATGTTTATATCTCCCGTATTATTTCCCGTCATTGTACCATTATTATTATTGAAAATAAAACCGTGGTCAATGATATTGTCGATATTTATCGTTCCAAAATTGTTGAAATAAAAATCGGCTTCGTACTCTGGCACTTCTTTTCTACACAAATTATAAAAACCCGCTTCATCTCCGATATTGTCAATGTCTATCACGGCCATATTGCCATTTGTAAAATGGATTTCGCCATCTCTAGTATAGTTATAAATACCTGCTTTATCTGTATCGGCAAGTATTATGCTATCATTATTTGTAAAATAGATTTTTGAGCCATTATCAGTCAAATTATAGAGTAACCTATCTGTTCCTGTATGCACTTCAATCAAATTTTCATTTGTAAAATGAAGCTCGCCTGCAAAATTAGTATTATTGTAAATACCCAAATCGGCAACATTATCAATATCTATCGTTCCATTATTTATCATAGTAGAAATGCCTTTTGCACTATAATTTGTCCAACCTTCATCAGTTGTCGTATTGATGCCGATATGACCATTGTTCATAAAATTCAAAATATTTGGAAAAGCCTCATTATCGCCCAAGTTGTCGTGATACAAACCATCATTGCCAATATTAGAAAGCCACATATTTCCATTATTCGTAAAATTGATTTCACTATCAACATTATAAATATGGCTACCATGATTAGTTGTCGTATTTATCGTGATGTCGCTCTCATTCACAAAATTGACTAAACCATCATTTTCTGCACTTGTATAAAGCCCTTTGCTCGTCAAGTCATTTATAGTGATAGGCTGATAATTTGTAAAATTGACAATACCTCCGCTATTAACCGCAGTATTCCGAATAGCATTTCCATTTGTATGAGTAATATTTATTGCTCCATTATTGTTACAAATCAAAATGTCATCATATGCTTGATTAAACAAACCTTGCTCATTCGTACTATCAATAGCGATAGTTCCAAAGTTTTCAAACACTAAATCTGCCTTGTCTGGCACTAAATCAGCTAATAAACGATTGTAAATACCTTTGCTTGATGCACCTTTAATGCTTATCAAATTATTGTTCGTAAACTGCAAATCGCCATTATCTGCGTCATTATACATACCATTGTAGCGGCTGCTATCTATTTCAATACTGCCATTGTTTGTAAAATGCAGAATAGCCGTTGTATCGCCAGCCTGTGTCAAATCAAGTATATTGCCTAAGCCAGCATTATAATAAGAGTTGTTAAAACCACTTCTGCCAATATCTATCGTTCCTTCATTCCGAAAATCCAGAAAAGCATAATTGTTATTCACATAATTGTAAACGCCAGCACGGCCAGTTCGCTTTGTTCTTATCGTGTTGTGATTGACCATTATGACGGAATCTTTGTTGGTATAGCAATAAAAACCCTCTCTAATCGTGCTATCAATCGCTATCGTTCCATAGTTATGTAGCTCGGAACGTAGCCTATTTTCTACCGAATTTCTGCTATTTTGCGTAAAAAAGCCTCTATATCCTGTAAAGTTGATATTTATTTCAGCATCAGCACCGTTATTAAAATTAAAAACAGCACCTCTTCTGTTGTAATTAAAAACGCCATCATTTCCTGTATTTGAAATATTGATAATGCCATTGTTATTGAAATTGCAATATGCTATCCAGCCTGCTTCATTGCCTCTCGTTTCATTATAAATACCTCTAATAGCAGCGTCATTTATGGTGATTGAGCCATTGTTATCAAAATTGATTAAAGCATTTTCCTGATACGAATAATTATACATGGCATGATTTCCGATATTCGTAAAATTCATGCTGCCATTATTCACAAAATTCATCGTATCATTTTGTATGTGCGAATACCATGCAATATTTGTCGTATTGTTAAAACTGACAGTTCCATTATTTGTTACAGAAACACCGTTGCTATCACTACCATTGGTATAATTATACCATGCACGGTCTGTCGTATTGCTGATATCAATCGTACCATCATTGATAACTGTTCCTTTGCTATTTTGCAAACCATAATCTTCTGTATTCATAATCGTCAAAACAGCATTTGCCTCCACAACTAAAGTACCTTTTGGCCGCATATACAAACCCTTGCAATTGACGCAAGCCGTTGCATCAATCGTAAGCTGGCCACCGTTGGCAATCGTAAGTTCAGTTTCGTTGTCCATTTCAACACGCCAAACCGTAGGCACTACGCCATTTACGACAGGATAGGAAGCCACCAAAATATCGACAAAATCAATAAAAACGACATCAGTACTTATCGGCACAGTACCAGTATTCCAATTGCCAGCCGTATTCCAATCATCGCTAATAGTACCTTGCCAAGTGACATCGGCCGCTTTTATTTCATTTTCAGTTAAATAAAATACAGCAAATAGCAATAAAGAAAAATAGAGAAAATAATGTTTTACTAAATTCATAAGGAATTCAAATTGAGTTGAAAAGTATGTGTAGTAGAAAACAAAAAAACTTGTGCAAGAATAAGCCATATTTCTACTAAAGTAATATGCGTTTAAAGCTAAAAAATATGTTTGATATTTATGTCCTTTTTTTTGTCAAAAAAGAAAAACTGTCGATAAAAAATAAACTTATATATATAGACTTGTCATGCAGATAATTTAGTGTAGCATTTTCTATAAGATGTATTAATTAAGTGATTGTTTATAACTAATTAAGTGTAAGGGAAGATATTTTTTTTAAAAAAAACAAAATATTTTCGTTATTTTCGCAAATAGCTACAAGAAAAATGTTTTTTGCTTCTTTTGTAGATTAAAGTGTTCACTTTTTTCTGCTTTGAGGAGTATTAACGATTCTAAATAAGCATTTAAACAACTTACTCTATTTTTTAACAATTTAAACATTTCTAATTATGTCTAGAGTGACTGGAACAGTAAAATGGTTTAACGAAACAAAAGGATTTGGCTTTATTTCACAAGATAATGGTGGAGCAGATGTATTTTGTCATTTCAGAGCTATTGCATCAGAGGGCTTCAAAACACTTGCTGAAGGCGATAAAGTGGAATTTGGAGTGGAAAATGGACAAAAAGGATTACAAGCAACTAATGTAAAATTGATATAATTCGCTTGCGTTTCATTTTATGGCTACTCAAAAAAATGGTGTAGTCTTGCATTTTTGCACCCCTTCTAATAAAAAGCTTCTCAGCAATGAGAGGCTTTTTGTATTTAAATACCAACAGGCTTGAGCAGTATGTCAAAGCATTTTTTTATAGGCTTGTTTTGCTCATTTGCTTTTTTTTGTTATTATTGCAGCTCGAAAAAATAAAAAATTTAACCAAACAATATAGAACATGAGCAATTTGCAAAACTTAATAGACGACTTTTCGCCAGAAAACTTAAATGTTTTTTTCCGAAGCAGCATGAACAGCTTTGAAACAACTGACGAAAGTTTTGACTTTTTGTTTGATGAAAAAACGCTAGAAAACTATGAAGATATTGAGCTAAGAGGAAAAGCAAATATTGGCTTAAACAGCGACTTGCTCATAATTGCGGCCAAAACGACGAAAGCACTCAACACCTAAAATATCTAACTTTTCAATAGTCGTTAAAACAAAAATGCTCATGTCTTATCATCAATATTATATTTATATCATGACTAATCGTTTCAACACTGTAGTTTATACAGGCGTGACCAACAACCTACAAAAAAGAGTAAAAGAACACAAAGAAAGAAAACAGAAAAATAGTTTTACCAGCCGATATAAAATCAATAAACTTGTCTATTACGAAAGCTTTAAATACATCAATAATGCTATCGCAAGAGAAAAACAAATCAAAGCAGGATCTCGAAAAAAAAAGGACGACTTAATCAATAGTATCAATCCAAAATGGGAAGACCTAAGCAAAGAATGGTACTAAACTTCCTTGTCATGGCGAGCTTGCGAAGCCATCTACTATAATAGATAATTGCATTTAGCAAGGGGGAGATAACTTCGCAAGCTCGTTATGACAAGAGAAGTCGTTTTATAAATATTCTTGAATAATTTGTCGTATTCCTTCTTCATGTTCATGTAAAACGACCTTACTTACTACAAAATCAATTCTTTTTTCTAGCTCTTTTTGCGTACGCACTTTTTTTAGAAAATTAAAATCACCTTGGCATAAATCAAAAAATAAAAATGCTATTTCTACCTTGATTGTATCTGCATAAGAATTATTCTTTTGAGCTAAATAAAACTGTAAATATTCTATTTTTTGATTTTGATTTAACATAAGTCTTTTATTAAATGATATTCTTTAATTGCTTTTCTCTTAATAATACGTTCTTCAAATTTAAGATTCTTTAAAGGGTTTTCAATGGTAAGTAATTTAGGGCTTTGATTTAAGTTTAAAACTAGCGTAACTATATAATTATTTTTATATTCTTTTGCTCTTTTATATTCTTTTTCTGTTAGCCTAAACTTTCCTTTTTTGCTTCGAATACCTTTTACCTCTGCTAGATAAGTATTGGCTAAAACATTAATTTGAAAATCATAACCATCACCATATAATCTAGCATCTTCTAAAATGCCATTTGCAAATAAATCAATATTTTGAAAATGATTCATAAAATACAATTCTGCTTCCAAACCAGTTTCTTGTAGCTTTCTAAATTTAGATTTTAAAATAGGTTTTACATTAATTTTAAAGCCTTGTCTTTTAGTAAACTCCCCAATATAAAGCTTTATAATGTTTGCGTAAGATTTCAAACTTTCGTCGCCAAATAAATTATCAATTAAAAATTTTCTATGTATATAAGCATCTCCTTTTTGCCACCAACCTTTTCGATTATTAGGAAAAAAACAATCAAATAAATCCATTCTGTTTTTTACAACTCCTATCGTATTAGCTATTTTATTTTCAACACAAAATCTATAAAATGCAGATTTTGTAGTAAAACCAAATTCTTTTATAAACTCATTATCAAATTTAGCTAAACCATATCCAATAAGATTTTTGTTTCTGTAAAGAATTGTGTGCTATATATATGATGTATTCAAATAATTAG
>JBMZCV010000208.1:0-8127 GCA_049613665.1 Chitinophagales bacterium
GTGATAACACACAGCAACGGCGAGAGTTGTCGTTTTTTTGGAATAAAATAACATGCAATAAAAAGGCTAAAATGCCAATTACTTATATTACAATGTACTAAACCGCTATTTTGCTGTTGCTTATCTACAAAAAAAGCAGTATCATTTTTAAATAAATGATACTGCTTTTTAATTTATGTCTATTCGGTTATTTTCTTCAAGCTACCTTTTCAAAAAATTGATAGGTATCAATGGTTCTGACATTTATATTTTTTTTTATCAAAGGTTTAAACATACTATTTTTTTTAGGCTAAGGCGGCCAATATTTGCAAATTTAATGGCCTTGTGAACTGAAAAATAGTATGTTTCCCTTGCCAAAAAATTGATAGGTATCAATGGTTTGGACATTTATATATTTTTATCAAAGGTTTAAACATACTATTTTTTTTAGGCTAAGGCGGCCAATATTTGCAAATTTAATGGCCTTGTGAACTGAAAAATAGTATGTTTCCCTTGCCAAAAGGTGTCTTTTTATTCAACTGAAAATTGTTCTAAAAAATGTCCGAACCATTGAGGTATAAAAAGACCACTTAAAACAACCTACCGAATCAACGTGATATGTCCTTTATGCGTTTCGGTTTTCGTTTCGCCATTTTCTGTTATTTCATAAGAAATCAGATACGGATAAACGCCGATGTCACAAATTTTGCCTTTGTATTTGCCATTCCAAGTAAGACTTACATCTGTACTTTCAAAAATAAGATTGCCCCAACGGTCATAAATTTGAGCCTGATAATCATTGATAGGGCATAAAATGTGCATTTTAAATTCATCATTTACGCCATCTTCATTGGGTGAAAAAGCAGAAGGAATAGCTGGCAAACAGTTGGCACGAAACGACAATGAAATAGTGCCATCGGCAGCGGCAGCAAGCACAAGTCCTGTACTATTGAGGTCGCCAGAAATAATATCAAGTCCGTCAATTGTCCAATTGCCAAAAACATTTCCACCTATCGGCAAGGCATTCAAGTTGATTTCTTCGCCATAATTTACTGTAAATGTGTAAGTGCTTGTATTGACAGTTTCGCCATTGATACTGATATTTCCTTGTGTATTGTCTGGCAAAGTAACCGTAATTTCATAACTTATCGGCTCGAAAAAGACACTTATCGAATCATTTGCACCTACCGTAAAATTGATATTGTTACTATTGGCATCTGGTTCGATTGGCGTATTGTTGCTTGTATTCCAATAGCCGAAAGTGTAACCTTCTTCTGCCAAAGCTTCGAGATTGATAAGCGTGCCACTCTCCCACTCTGCCGAAAAAGTGTCGTTAATAATCGTTCCATTGTCTAGTAAAATCGTGCCTCCACTATTTTCATCAATTACAAAAGTGATAGTTGCAACATCAGGAATTTCATTGAAAATAAGCGTAATCACATCATCTGCCGTAATAATTACAGTTGTCGTTGCTTCATCAGCATTAATATCGTTATTTTCGCTCGTCCAATTCGCAAAAGTAAAACCTTCGGCTGCTAAAGCTTCTAGCGAAATTTCGGCATTTTCAGCAAAAGTAGCTGTAAAAGGGTTTGCTGTTAAAATAGTTCCATCTAAGCTAATATCGCCAGACAATGGCGGTTCTACCACAAAAGTAACTTCATAAGTAGGCACAGTAGCTATAAAATGAGCGGTAAGTGTATCTGCTGCCAACAAATCGAAATTGGCTACTGCCGAGCTTACATCTGGAAGTATGGTATTTTCGTTGAGTTCCCAAAAATCGAAAGCAAAACCAGCATTGGCAATCGCTTCGATAGCAATAGGCGAACCTTCGATAAGTGAAATATCCCATGGATAAGTCATATTGACAAAAGCATTGAAATTTACATCGCCTGCAAGCGGCGGTTCTACTTCTATTACCACTTGATGATATATATCGTCAGAGTTGAAATGCACAATAAGCGTATCGCCAGCCACAAATTCCATATCAATTTCTGCTGTGCTTAGGCTAGGCGAAATTAGATTTGACGCATTGGTATTTTCCCAATAAGAGAAAGTAAAACTTTCGTTTGCCAATGCCTCAAAACTCAAATCAAGGCCGCCAAAATAATCACCACTCCAAGGAAAATTGCTTATTTCTACCGAATTGACCAACACCGTACCTGCTCCTGCTGGTTCTACGATAACCGTAAGCGGATAAGGCCCTTCTACTTCATAACAATCTACGATACCTTCGCTGATAGCTACACAACGAGAATTGATAAAGTTTTCTAAAGTATTAACAGCAGTTTGCCAACCATTCATGCTTCCTCCCCAACGGTCTATTTGTCGAGGCATCTCAGGAGCAATTTCGGCCACCATATCGTCGAGCATACCAATCATATAATCGCAAGTGAAAAAAGTGTTATTTAAGTCGGCATATCTATTGATGTATTGAGCATAAAAATCTTCATTTTCTAGCAAAGAACTCAACATTTCGGTGTGTCCTTCTGGGTCACCAGTAAAATCTTCATACAACTCATCAGTATTACAAGGGTCTGCTTCAGGGCCTGTATCTGGCACACCTGTATAGTTGATATAATGGCCAAAACTAGCATCCATATCCCACAAAGTATAACGCCATTTTACGCCATCACCTTTGCGGCCACGCCACCACGCAGTATTGTAATTGAGCCAATCCATACAAACAACATGCGTATTGATAATCATATAATCAATCAAGCTATTTACATTCAATTCACTAGCCACATAATCATAATTACTTTGCACCGTCATATCATTATCTACAATATATTCATGCAAATCATTCCAATCATCAATACTACCATATTCTGCCCAAGTATTGCCCCACGTTTTGATATAATCAATCCATTCACGGCCTTGGTCATAATAATAACTTGTAAAATCATTGTCATCTACTTTTTCACGAATATCATACACGCCCCAATAATTGCCATTCAGATATACAATGCAAAACTTACCAGAACGCTCATCTAGTTCCAAATCAGCATTTTGCGATAGCTTATGCACATACAAATCACGCACATGAGCACCATTTTCAAAAGAATAATTATCATTTGCTGCTGCTTTCAACATTACTCGCTGAAACTTATCTCTGTCTGTATTTGGAAACATTTCATCTTGCAAAGCATGATTATAGCCAAATTCATCTTGCATAATATAATCGAAACCACGTTGGTCATAAAACCACGAATCGTTTCCATGTTTATTAAACTCTCCCACACCTTCATCTATCAACTGCTGTGTATTGTCAAAATACTCAAACGCACCAATAGGGTCATCTTCGTTCCACCACGGCAGGTTATCGTTTAACAAATCTTCAACTCCTTCGCCTGATACTGCTATAACAGGCAAAGTATGTTCATCTGCTCCAATAAAATAAGTGTTTGATTCCACAAAACTAGGCAAAACATCTAAGTCATCGCTATACGCAATAGCACGAATAACTCTGGTATTGGGCAATGTAACATTGCCTACATAAAGCGTGCTGTTATTGTCTGGCTCGTCGCCATTTGTCGTATAATAAATATTTGCAGTAGCATCTGCCGAACTCAAGGTTAAATCAATACTATTTGGATAATAGCCAGCCTCTAAGTTAAAAATAGGTTTTGGCGTATAGCCTTTTCTCACATTTACATTAGCGGCATTTGGAGTAGGCTCTGTCAAAACACCCCAAATAGGGTCGCCATCGGTCATACGTCCACGAGATTGATTAGTTTTATTGGCTTCTAATATTTCATAAGAGTCCAGAATAGTTGTTCCAGACGAAAAAACCACCGCTTCATTATTTTTCGTTTGTTTGAGCTTAAAATTCGTGTGCATATTATTGCCATTGCCTTCATCACGTCCCGAAGCCCAAATACGCAAAAAGCCATTTCCCTGAATGATTGTACCAGCAGGAAATGCCCATTTTGTAGGATTATCTATTTTATCACTCAAAAAATAATCGGTCAAATCAAGTGGATTGCTATCTATATTATACAGCTCTATCCAATCTTCATTTTCACCATAATTGTCGGTAATATCGTCATAGTTTGCTGCCGAAAACTCATTGATAACGACCTGTGCAACACTTGCAGAAGACGCAAAACAGAGCAACAGAAAGCAAACTATCCATTTTCTTTGAATAAAAGTAGTCATATTATTATATTAGTTAATTTATTTGTTTTTAGCACAAATTCATGCTATTGTAGTATATTGTGTTAAAGGTATCTTTTTTTTAGCCTTAAAAAAAATACATTTTTCAAGATTTGTCTTCTCTTTAGTTTTATTTTTTTATTTTAAAACCTTGATTATCAATGGTTTAAACCTTTATTTATGTACTTTTGTCATACCTTTTTGCTCATGTTCAAAATATAAAAAAGCCTTACTATATATAAAGTAACATAAAAGTCTAGTTACTTGTTCAAACATATTTTTATCGCTTTTCTCAAAAAACTATTTTTTCCTAAAAATAAAAATATGTTTACCTTTGGAAATCGTTTTTCTTTAGTCAAGCAAAAAATAAAAAATGCAACTTCATATTATCTCCTTTGATGTACCATTTCCGCCAGATTATGGTGGTGCGATAGATGTTTTTTTTAAACTAAAATCTTTATATGAACAAGGTATTAAAATTATTTTTCACTGCTTTGTTTATGGTCGCCCAAAAGCAAGTGAATTAGAAACAGTTTGCGAACAGGTTTTTTATTATGAGCGAAAAAAAATAGCTCAATCTCGGCCACTCTCCTACCCTTATATCGTATCTTCTCGCCAAAACGATGCTTTACTGCACAACCTTTGCAAAACGGAAGCACCTATTTTGTTTGAAGGCTTGCACACTTGTTTTTTTCTTACGCACAAACAGCTACGAAATAGACAAAAATTAGTCAGAACTCACAATATTGAACACGATTATTATAGACATTTGTATCAAAATGAACAACATTTATTAAAAAAACTTTTTTTTCGGCTCGAAAGCCAACGTTTGCAGTATTTTGAAAAAAACTTGCAATTTGCAGATAATATTTTCGCCATTTCGCCAGCAGACACGGCCTATTTTTCGGAAAAATATGGCAAACAAAAAACGCATTATATTCCAGCATTTCACGCACACAACAATTTAAACATTCAGCTTGGAAAGGGAAAATATGTCTTGTATCACGGCAATTTGAGTGTAAATGAAAATGAGCAAGCTGCTTTATTTTTAATAGAAAAAGTATTTAGTCAAATAAATATATCTTTTGTTTTAGCAGGTAAAAATCCTACAAAAAAATTACTCTTGCTTGTTAAAAACTACAATCATATATCCGTCAAAAGTAACCTTAGCCACGCAGAAATGCAAAATTTGATAGCCAATGCACACATTCACGCTTTGCCCACTTTTCAACCAACAGGAATAAAATTAAAATTATTGAATGCCTTGTTTAATGGCCGTTTTTGCATTGCAAATAGTGAGATGATACAACATACAGGCTTAGAAAAGGCTTGCATTTTGGCAAATACCGCTACCGAATTTCAAGAGAAAATAAAATACTATTTTGAACAAGATTTTACCGAAAAAAAAATAAATAACAGACAGCTAATTTTGCGAAAAAGCTTTAATAATGAAGCAAATGCAAAAAAAATCGTATCTTGTTTGAAGCGATAAATGTCAAACGCTAAACTTAGAAATGATATTTTTCTATTCTTGTTATCATCATCAAAAACTACATAGCAGCAATTCAAAGCTTTATAAACCTCCAAAATATGAGCTATTTTCAGCACTTAAAAAGTAAATTAGCGGACTTTAATTATCTTTTTTGGCTACGCAAATTTTTTATACTTGCGTTTGTAGGCATTGTGCTGTTCAAAATCTTAGATATTTGTTTTCCTTTTCGCATCAATACCTCATATTCTACCATTGTGAGCGACAAAAATGGCGAAATTCTGCATTCTTTTTTGACCAAAGACGAAAAATGGCGTATGAAAACAGAACTGCACGAAATAACGCCAGGTTTGCGTAAAGCGATTGTCTTTAAGGAAGATAAATATTATTTTTATCACTTAGGTATCAATCCGATAGCGATTTTTCGTGCTTTTTTCAACAATACCATTCAAAGCCGCCGAACTTCTGGAGCTTCTACGATTACGATGCAAGTAGCAAGGCTTTTAGAACCTAAAAAACGAACTTACGCCAACAAAATGCTAGAATTTTTCAGAGCTTTGCAGCTAGAATGGCACTTTAGCAAGCTCGAAATTTTGCAGATGTATCTCAATTTAGTGCCTTATGGCGGAAACATCGAAGGTGTGAAGTCGGCAGCAGTTTTGTATTTCGACAAACTGCCTGCACAATTAAGTTTGGCAGAAGTAACCACGCTAACGGTCATTCCGAATCGGCCAACTTCTTTGCTTTTGGGCAAAAATAATGATGCCGTTTTGAAAGTTCGCAATCAGTGGCTAAAACGCTTTGAGCAAGCACATGTTTTTGATGAAACAAGCTTGCAAGATGCCTTGTTAGAACCGCTAAATGCAAAACGGAAAAGTCCTCCTCGTTTAGCTCCTCATTTTTCTTACAAAATGAAAAGTAATTATTCCAAAATAGCGAATATACAAACAAACTTAGACTATAACAAACAAAACAAAACAGAACGTTTGGTTGGCAACTACATTAAACGATTGTATTTTCAGCACATCAGAAATGCTGCGGCTATCGTAATCAATAACACAACAATGCAAGTAGAAGCCTATGTCGGTAGTGCCGATTTTTTTGATGACAAAGATGCAGGGCAAGTAAATGGTGTGCAAGCTATTCGTTCTCCAGGCAGTACTTTAAAGCCATTTTTGTATGCTTTGGCTTTCGATAAAGGTTTGCTTACGCCAAAAATGAAAATCAGCGATGTGCCTATCAATTTTTCGGGTTATTCGCCTGTCAATTATGATGGCGATTACAACGGTATGGTAACCTTAGAATTTGCTTTAGCCAACTCTTTAAATATTCCTGCCGTGAAAATTTTGGAACAAATTGGCGTAGATTTTTTTGCCGAGCAGCTCATTCATGCCGATTTTGAAGCCATAAAACGCAAGCGGAAAAATTTGGGATTATCGCTCGCTTTAGGTGGCTGTGGCGTAAGCTTAGAGGAATTGACGAGGCTGTATAGTAGCTTCGCAAATAAAGGCATTTATCAAGATTTGCGTTTTTTGAAAGCCGATACTTTAGAAAATATCAAAGAAATATCGCTCGTTTCGCCATCTGCTTCTTTTGTTATCACAGATATTTTAACGCAACTCACACGGCCAGATTTGCCCAAAACTATCGAAAACAGCAAAAGCTTGCCCAAGATAGCATGGAAAACAGGCACTTCTTATGGTCGTCGTGATGCGTGGAGCATTGGCTATAACAACCGATATACAATAGGCGTTTGGGTCGGCAATTTTTCGGGCGAAGGTGTGGCCGAACTCACAGGTGCTGGTATCGCAACGCCTTTGTTATTTGACATTTTCAATACGATAGATTATGCTGCTCCAAAGGATTGGTTTCTATCGCCTTCGGAATTAGATTTTCGTTGGGTTTGCACCGAAACAGGACTTTTGCCTACGGAAGATTGCGAAAAGCAAGTGATGGACTATTATTTACCGCTTGTTTCGAGTATGAAAAAATGTGAACATTTGCAAACCGTAGCAGTTTCGGCAGACGAAAAATATAGTTTTTGCAAAAGCTGTATGCCAAATGTAGGCTATAAAAAGAAAAAATATCAAGCTTATTTGCCAGAAATTGTGGCGTTTTTTGAGAAACAACACATCAATTACGATAAAATTCCGCCACACAACCCAAAATGCGAGCGGATTTTTGGTGGCGAAAAACCCAAAATTAGTTCGCCTGTCAATGGCTTAGATTATTTGATAGATAGAGCAGATAATAAACAATTGATGCTAACTTGCAATGTCGCAAATGATGTCGAAAAAATACATTGGTATATAGATGATGCGTTTCTAGAAACAACTGTCTCAACTGAAAATGCTTTTTTTGAACCGAAAAAAGGTAGAAACAAAATTACTTGCGTTGATGATAAAGGTCGGAAAAGCGATATTTATATTTTAGTGAAATTTTTGTAGTCAATGGTTCTGACATTTTTTATAAGACTTTTCAGTTGAATAAAAAAACGCTTTTTG
>JBMZCV010000209.1:0-8050 GCA_049613665.1 Chitinophagales bacterium
AAGAACGACACGCCTTTGTTGGTGTTATCACCAACAAGTTGTTACGAAAAAAATAAGCTTTAAAATACGCTATTTATCCTTTTAGTTGCTGGTGATAACACACAGCAACGGCAAGAGTTGTCGTTTTTTTGGAATAAAATAACATATAATAAAAAGGCTAAAATGCCAATTACTTATATTACAGTGTATTTAGTGTAGCTAAACAAGGATGACAAAAAAGGCTAAAAATCAAAATGCAAATTCAGCAAAAAACGCCTTCTCATCGCTTCCGAATAAACGATTTCCTCATCTGGCAAATTGATAAAATCGTTGTATTTTACATTCGTATTATCCAACAAATTTAAGACAGAAAACGATATATCTAGCTTTGTTTTTTTGAATTGCAAACGATACAAAACAGCCATATCCAAGCGTTTGTAAGGCACTAAACGGCCATTATTTCGAGCATTTTCGGTGAGTTGCAAGCCAGAGCCATAGATATAATTAGTAGAAAAATAGAAAGGCGAAAAGTTGAAAACCGCAGCCGTTTTTAGCTCATGCGTCTGATTGTGTGGTGCGAGTTGATAGTGTTTTGCCGTAAAATGCGAAAAATATTCTAGTGTTCTATTCAAAGTATAAGCTGTTGATAGCTCATGCCGTTTGATTTTCGTTTTCATATACAAATCAAGCCCCAAAATACGGCTATCGCCTATGCTCTGCGTCAGCTTTTCTTTGTTCACATCAAAGCGATAAATGCTGATGTTGTCTATATTTTTGTAAAATCCTTCTATCTGAAATTTGAAATTCGGTTTATGAAACAAAAAACTCGTTGTGTAGTGCATAGCCGACAAAACAGGCGTAACATCATTGTTAGCCAAGTTCCAAACATACAAAAAATTCTCAAAGTCATCAATAATAGAATTTTTCACAATAAACTGATGATAGCGGCCAGCAGCAGCATTAAACGTCCAATTTTCGGCCATTCGATACGTCAGATTTAAGCGTGGCTGTGCATACAATTTGCCAATATGCAAAGGATAATCGAGGCGAAAGCCAGCTTTAACAGATAGCTTTTTAGAAAAATGAAGCTCATCATTAGCGAAAAATCCGAGCCTATGTTCGCTATTTTTTTTCAAACCATTGTTGTCATAATTTTCTATATTCGTTTCAAAATTGGTGGTATTATAGGTGTGTTTTGCACCAAACGAAAATTGATGATGCTTTCGTGCAGGCAAAAAGTGCGTTATTTGAGCATCAAAATTGATAATGCCATTCTGATTTTCGCCTTCTATGCTAAAATCGTCGCCATCATCTTCTGTCTCTTCCTCATCTTCTTCTTTGTCCAACAAATCATCAAATTCTACACTTCTATTGATTTCTGCTTGCAATTCTGAAAAGGAAACGACAAAATTGGTAAAGCCACCTTTTGCAAAATGTTTGTTATATAAAGCTGAAATGCCGTATTGCCGCCTGTTTTCATTACTTTCTTCTTCATAATAACTATTTTTTATCTCGCTTTCTGTTTCGCTAGTTTTGTATTCATAATCAAAATTATCGTTGCTGTGCAGAATGCTCACATAAAAATTATCGGTTTTATTCGTCTTTCCAGAGAGTTTTAAATTGAAATCACGAAACGAAAAATTCGGTTCAAGATATTCCCATTCTTGGGCTTCATTTTTTTCGATATTGCTTGCATCTTTCTCAAAAATAGTTGGATAAGTTTGTCGATAAGTGCCTTGCAAAGTCAGATTTTTGCCCAAAGGCACATTCAAATAAGCACTCACACTTTGATTGTTGAGATTAATGTTAGACTTTGTTTGGTTCGTATCGCCATTTTTGCCGATAATATGCACAATGCCGCCCACCGAATTGTCGTGTTCAGCCGTATAACCACCTTTTCGCACTTCAATATCTTTGATGATAAGCGGATGCACAACGCTCTGATTATCGTCGAAACTACTGATATTGAATAGCCGAATATGGTCAAAATATACGCAAGTCTGCCCTTGATACGAACCCCAAATTGTGTAGTCGTTGCTTTGCTCGCCACTCGCCATAATGCCTGCTTGCAGCCGCAACATATTGTAAATGCTGTTGTTTTGGTTGCCTGCCAAAAAGCTAGTGATATTGTGATTCAGTTTGAATTGGCCTGCCGTTTGGCCGATATGTATGTCAAAAATAGGCAAGTAGTCTTTTAC
Organism: Chitinophagales bacterium; assembly: GCA_049613665.1. GTDB lineage: Bacteria > Bacteroidota > Bacteroidia > Chitinophagales > UBA2359 > JBMZCV01. The sequence continues at coordinate 2,178 of JBMZCV010000209.1, forward strand.
TACAGCTTCTCCGAGCAGAAGTTGAGCAGATTCGAGCGGAATACAATGTTTTTTTGAAGAAATAAGTATCGTATCTTTTTTGTAGTAACCCAGATATGAGATGCTTACCTTTGCGGATTTTTCGAGGCTATGAAACGCAAAACTGCCTGTTGCGTCACTGGTGATATATTGATTTTCGTATTGAATAACAGCGGCAGGCAAAGTTTCGCTGCTACTATCGTCAATCAATAATCCAGAAAAATTGTAAGTCTTTTTTGTTGGCTTGACAGCTTGTTTTTTTTTCTTTTTTTCAGGTAAAATAACAAATACTTTTCCTCTTTTTTTGTAGCTCAAATTGCAGTTTGCGATAAGGTCTTCTATCGCTTTTTCTATCGAATCATAGCTTGCATTTCTGGTAATGAAACAGTTTTTTATCTTTTTGTTGTTGAAAATAAATTGAATATCGTAGGTGTCTCGCCATTCAAAAAAAATGTCTTGCAAAGCTTTGTTTTCCACATCAATACTAATATTTTGTGCATGAATGGTATTTTTAAGGAAAAAAAAGCAGCAGAGAAATAGTAAGCATCGTTTTGTAAAAAATAAAGACATTTTCTTTTTGTTTTCTTGAAAAAAAAGCAACTGTTTAGCTAGAAAAAAGCTAGGAAGCAATTTAAGAAAAGTCGTTTAAATTATTGTTTTTTTTGCATATTTTAAACAAAATCTTGAGCAAAAGCAGGAAAGTAAGACATATTAGTGCCTAAATGACTTTTTATCAATGCTTTTTGTACTTCTTCATATTCCGCAAAAACATTCATCCATACTGACCAAAAGCCTTGATGCTCAACTATTATAAGAATAAATGGAAGCATTTTTTTTCTAATTTCAACACAAACGCTTTCGTAATTCTGCTTAGAGGTTGTTTAAATTTTATCCTTTGGCTTAAAAAAAGCATTTTTTCCGCCCAAATTTACTGTTTTTTTCGAGCCGTAGCGGTGCTATGCCACTCAAAAAGCATCAAAAACAAAATCTAAACAGCTTCTTAGATTGTATCGCTTCTATCCATGCTTTTTTTCTATGTTCAAAACGTCTGTCAGATGCTTTCTACCAAATTTATGCAACATTGGAGAATAAGATTTATGTGGTAGGTTTTACAGGAGAAGAAAAAAACTTTTCAGAGTATGAAGCACTTGCTACCGAAATATTGCGTAGTTTTGTTTTGAAAAAGGAGTAGATTTTTGTTTTATAGAAACGAAAAGATTCTAAATAATTGCACTTAACACTAAAAAATCAACAATATGAAACATCAATTATATATATGTATTATTCTTCTTAGTTGTTTATATATAGCCGAGGCACAAAATACATTTGAGAAAACCTATGGAAGTAGTGCTTTTGAAGAAGCTAAATCTGTTAGACAAACTTTTGATGGTGGCTATATCATTGGAGGTACTAATTTGGTTAAAGTTGATAGCTTAGGCATTGAAGAATGGACAAAACCTTACCTTTCTTCATTTGCGAATCTTACTGCCGAGGGTGAATATATTCTTATAAATAGCAACAATGATATCAATTTTACAAAAGTTGGAACAAATGGCGATATATTGTGGCAAACGAATTATAGCGAAGGTATTTGGGCAAATTCAGGAAATTATATAGAGCAAGTGCAAGATGGTGGTTACATCGTTGCTGGCAATTTTCAAAGTGTCGCAGGTTCTGGAATGCTTTTGCTCAAGCTAAATTCGGAGGGTAACAAAGTATGGCGAACAACTTTTAGTGAACCGACTTCAGCAGGTTTTAGTCATGGTTTTGCGGCTCAACAAACAGCAGACAATGGTTATGTTATTGCAGGCTATACTTATATTGATTATTATGAACCGACACAACATAAAGATGTTATTATTGTGAAAACAGATAGCTCAGGAATAGAACAGTGGCGAAAATATTTTGGTGGTACAATGGACGATTCTGCGTCTTTTATAAGGGAAGATAATGAGGGCAATTATTTTGTTGGAGGCAATACGAATAGCTATGGTGACGGAACAGGTGAAAATATGTATCTTATCAAATTAAATGCAAGTGGCGATTCTCTTTGGACAAAAACCTATGGAGGCGATTTAGAAGATACCATAACAGGGCTTTGGCCAACAAATAATGATGGTGGTTGCATTTTAGTAGGCGACTCAAATTCTTTTTCTGCTACTGGTGATGTAGATGGGTATATCATAAAAATAGATGGAAATGGCAATACACTTTGGACAAAAAGATATGGCGAAAGTGGTACTGAAACCCTCAATTCTGTTCAGCAAACTTCTGATAATGGCTACGCTATGGCTGGTTATACCAATAGTATAGGAGCAGGAGATTTCGATATGTTGCTCTTAAAAACGAATTCATTCGGAGAGCTAGTGTCAAACACAATCATTAATGAAAATCTTATTCCGACTACAAAATGCACTATTTATCCAAATCCAAACGATGGTATTTTTTCTATCAAATCCGAATTGAATATTTCAAAAATAGCCCTCTCCAATATATTAGGAGAAACCATTTATTTGACAACGACAAACGCTAATGAAGCAAGTTTTGATTTGAGCCAACAGTCGAAAGGAATATACTATTATCAAATTTATGCTACCGACAATAATTTGCTAAAATCAGGAAAAATAGTATTTTTTTAAGTACCAAGTACTATTTAATAAAACATTCGTTTATTTGCTAACGCATTGATAATCAAGGTGTTAACTTGTTCTGAAACGCCCAAAAACTTCTGAACGACTACTTAATATCTTTATTTCTTTGAAACCAAATAAACATTCCCTTTCATTTTCTTAAAATCCAATTCAAAATTTTCGCACACCAAAGCCAAAGTTTCTTCTACGTTTTTATGTTTCTCAAAACTCGCTGTCATTTCAAAATCTGCGATATTGTCGCTTTCCAACACAATTTTTGCATCAAATTGTCGTGCTATTTCTGCAAAAACATTTGGCAAATTTTCGTTTACAAAATTAAATTTATCATTTTTCCACCACATAAAATTGTTCAATGCCATTTTTTCTTTTTCGCCTTTTTTGTTTACATTATCTACTATCGCCATTTCGCCAGCCGTAATGTTGGTTTGAAAAACCGTTTTTGTGCTACTGACTTTCACTTTTCCTGTTCGGCAAAAAACTTTATAATCTTTGTTTCGTGCAAAAATATTGAAACTCGTGCCTAGAACTTGCGTTTTTCCTTCGGCAGAATGTACCGTAAATTGCTTGCCTTTTTCTACTTCAAAAAATGCTTCGCCAGCCAGCCGCAAACTTCTATCAAACTGCCACCAATATGGCTGATACGAAAGTGTTGTTTCTGCATTTAGCTCCACGATAGAGCCATCTGGCAAAGTGTGTGCTGCAAAATCTGCTTTGTTTGTCGTGATAGTTGTCGTATAAAATTTCATAAAACCGCCAGCACCAATCACTAGCAACAGCATGGCCGCAACGGCATATTTTGCCCAAAACAATTTGACGGTTTTCGTTTTTTTAGGCTTATTGATGGTTTTCTGCTCAATTTTCGCCCAAAGTTCCACATCACTTTGCTCAAAATCATTTTCAAGATTTTTGAAAAAATCTAATTCGTTATGTTGGTCATCGTGTTTCATCGTTTTATGCTGTTTTTAAGTTTTTGAAGTGCGTTTCTCATTCGTTTTTCTACGGCTTTCGTGCTGATATTCAGACATTCTGCTATTTCGTGATATTTGAGTTGGTCTTTTCGGCTCATCAAAAAAACGGTTCTTTCTTTTTCGGTTAAATCTTTGAGTGCTTTTTCGCATTTTTTGCGATAAACGTCATGGTCTGCCGTTTGTTCTACATGAGTTTTGAGCGTAAATTTTAGGTTTTCTATATAATCTGTTTCCATTTTGTGCCGACGAATATAATCTATAAACAAATTGTTGGCGATTTTATAGAGCAAATTTTTTATTTTTTTAGGCTCAAAACGCAAGTCTTTTTCCCACACTTTTACAAAAGTTTCTTGCACAATATCGTCGGCCACAGCCGTATTGCCAGAGCGATAATAAACGTAGTTTCGGATAGCTCGGCCATATTGTTGGTAAATATTTTTGAATTGTTGGCTTGTCAAGATTATTTAAGTTTTGTTGAAATCTTAATCGTCATAGAAAAAGCAAAAAGATACAAATTTTCAGCTTGAAACCAAAACTTGTATCTTTTTATAAAAAAGAAGCTTTATTTTATTTTTTAGCCTTCGCCATTTTCATCTTCTTCGTCATCGTCATCGTCATCGTCATCGTCATCGTCATCGTCATCGTCGTCATCATCTTCACACAATTCTTCTGCTGCTTCTAGTTCCTCATCATTGTTGATAGTTCCGCTTGTGCCGTCTTCCCAAGTAATATCAATAGGGTAGCTAATTGTTAGTTCTTCTTCTGATTCGTTGGTTTCGTACCATTCTTCCATTGCGTCCCAATCTGCATCTGTACTTACCGTAAGCGTTGAGCCGTCTGGCATAGTGAAGGTAATAGGCAATACTAATTCAAAACATTCTTCATCAAACTCGTCAAATTCATCGTCGTCTTCTTCATCTTCGCAAGCCTCTTTTGCAGCTTCTAGTTCATCATCATTGTTGATAGTTTGGCTAGTGCCGTCTTCCCAAGTAATATCAATAGGGTAGCTAATTGTTGGTTCTTCTTCCGATTCGTTGGTTTCGTACCAATCTTTCATTGCGTCCCAATCTGCATCTGTGCTTACCGTAAGTGTTGAACCGTCTGGCATCGTGAATGTAATTGGCAGTACCAATTCAAAACAGTCTTCTTTATCTTCCCACTCATCATATTCATCTTCGCAAGCATCTTTTAATTCCTCTAATTCTTCATCATTATTGATAGTTTCGGTTGTGCCGTCTTCCCAAGTAATGTCAATAGGATAGCTGATAGTTGGTTCTTCTTCCGATTCGTTAGTTTCGTACCAATCTTTCATAGCGTCCCAATCTTCATCTGTGCTGATTGTCATTGTCGTTCCGTCTGGCATCGTGAATGTAATTGGTAATACCAATTCAAAACAGTCTTCTTTAAAATCGTCTTTGTCGCAGCCTTCACATTCCGTTTCATCTTTGATGCCTTCGTCTTTTGCATCTTTAAAAACTTTCCAAACATTCACTTCTTTTGTTTCTAAAATGCCTTCTTTGAGCCATGAAAGTGTCGCCAACTCATCGCAAGAGCCATCGCCGAAGTTTACGCCAAATACCATTTCATTTTCATAATAAAACTCTACAATACCTGAAACGACTTCATATTTGCAGCTTGCTTCTTTTACCAATTCTTGCACCACTACTTTTTTATAGTCTTTGTCGTCGCCTGTGCCTTTCACGACTACTTCTGGTTCAAAATTTGTCAAACCAATTTCTGATGTTTTGCCATTTTCAAGCGATGTATCTAAAAAGCTATCTTGCTTGCTACAAGATGTGAGAATGAGCATAAAACCAAGCATTGCTAGTGCCGAAAATTTCAATATACTTTTCATGTTTCTAAAAAATTAAAAAGATTAAAAATAATTTTAGTGTTGTTTAAAACGCTTTCATTTATTCAACCGAATGAGATTTTAAAATACCCTACTTTTTTTTATTTTTTCGCAAAAAAGTAGAAATAAAATGCTATCTTTTTTTTAACAATAGAGTTTATTCACAAAATTTTAGATAAGAAATAATAGAAAAATAAGGTGGCAGGCACTTCTAAAGTGCCTATCACCTCGTTTTACGACAACATTTGCTAAAATTATGTAAATGTAATATTCGCATTTATCCAATCATGCTTCTATTTTCATGTACGCTTTTTTTGTGAATAATGTCTAATAGTTCGGATATTTATACATTTTTTTATCAAAGGCTTAAACATACTATTTTTT
>JBMZCV010000210.1:0-8037 GCA_049613665.1 Chitinophagales bacterium
GTTTAATAACACAAAACAAACAAAATGACTTAATAAGTAACAGGTCTATTATTTTCCCTACAAATTTTGCAAAAAATATATAATTTTCTCGTAACTGTTTAGTGATTTACTAGCGAAGGTAGTTTGTTATTGTCAATCCAATAGTTTTTTATTTGTTCTACAACTTTCAGAAATTCAAAGAAACTAACAGGTTTTAAAATGTAGCTATTGGCATGAAGTGCATAACAATCTTTTATATCATTTATAGCCTTAGAAGTAGTAAGCATGATGACAGGAATGCTAGAAATGTTAGGATTTTTTTTTATGTCACTCAATACTTCTTTGCCTCCTTTTTTGGGCATATTTATATCAAGTAAAACAATGTCAGGCGTAACTACATCATTATATTTCTCTCTTTTATATAAAAAATCTAAACCTTCAACACCATCTTTGGCCACATGTATATTGCATTCTAGGCCAGACTCTTCAAAAGCTTCTTTAGTCAAAACAACATCAGATGGATTATCTTCAATCAATAAAATCTCTATTGGTCTGTTAATAATCATATTTTTGGTAATGTTTCTATTGTTTATAAAAATTGTATTTGGGTATTAGGACTTTTTAGATAAAAAGTTGTTTAGCTTTTGTTTCTGCTACTAAAAAAACTAGACTTTTTGCTCAATTTGATGCTTTTTTTAAGAAGCCATAACAAGTTTTGAGATTTGTTATGTTTGAATAAGCAAATAAGATGCCCTCAAAAAAGATAATAACAATTATTATTATCAAGAGCTAAAAGATGTTTTTAAGTACCAACTACTATTCAACAAAGCCTTCGTTTAGTTGCTAACGCATTGACAATCAAAGTGTTATTTTGTTCTGAAATGCCCAAAAACTTCTGAACGACTACTTAAAGTGTTGAATACTCAAGTTATTTAAATGTTTTTTATCCTTTTACTACTAATAAGTGATTTGTGTAATTATAACAGTCCTGTTCAAAGATAAAACAAATTATAAAAAAAAAAAGGATAACAATAATATTTTTGCAAAAAAAAGAAAAATAATTAGTAACTACTCAGCTATTCTCGCTTTGAAATAAAACAAGTATTATAAATGTGCATTTTATTACCTTAGCTGTCAAATATTAAATACTTTTTTTGACCAAAAGTTTAGACAGACTATTTTTTCTAAGCTAAATCGCCCAACATTTGCAAGTTTTGGTGGCGAAAAATAGTAGGGCTTCCTATCAGAAAAATATTTCTTTTGTTAAACCGAGAATATTTGGTAAATATTACAAAAAATATAAACTATTAGTTATGAAAAACAATAAAATAGATTTAAATATCAATGATTTGCAAAGTATCGTTGATGAATGGATAAAAACGGTTGGCGTGCGTTATTTCAATGAACTCACTAATCTGGCTATGCTTACAGAAGAAGTAGGAGAGGTTGCTCGCATTATGGCTCGACAATATGGCGAACAGTCATTTAAGGAAAGCGACAAAAATGCAGACTTAGCCGATGAGCTTGCAGATGTGCTTTTTGTTTTAGTATGTATTGCCAATCAGACAGGTGTTGATTTGACGAGTGCTATGCTCAAAAACTTGGAGAAAAAAACAAAACGTGACGCAACAAGACATCACAACAATGACAAATTGAAAAAATAATTGTCAAGCATTATTTAATAAACAGCCTTTTTGTATCTTTGCAACTATGGGACGTATTTTAGCGATAGATTTTGGCAAAAAAAGAACAGGTTTGGCAGTAACTGACCCGCTTCAAATTATTGCAACAGGACTAAAGACAGTAGAAACAGAAAAGGTACTAGATTTTTTGAAAAAATATGTAGTGCAAGAAAATGTAGAATGTTTTGTGGTTGGGTTGCCACTCAATTTAGATGGCACACCTACCGATGCTACGTTTGCAAGCAATGAGTTTGTTAAAAAGCTACAAAAATTGTTTCCAAACATTCCGATAGAACGAGAAGATGAACGCTATACTTCAAAAATGGCAGCTCGGACGCTTGTTTTGAGTGGAGTGAAAAAGAAAAAAAGGCGAAACAAAAAGCTTTTAGACGAAGTGAGTGCAACTATCATCTTGCAATCATATTTAGGTCATCATACCGAAATGTTTTAAATTTAAAAAAAAGCACTTAAACAGCAAAAAAAGAAGAAAATGGTATTACCGATAGTAGCTTATGGCTATCCTGTTTTGAATAAAGTAGCAAAAGATATTGATGCAAATTATCCTGATTTGCAACAGTTGATAGACAATATGTTTGAGACCATGTATAACGCAAATGGCGTTGGTTTGGCAGCTCCGCAAATAGGCTTGGGCATTCGGATATTTGTGATTGATAGCGAACAGTTGTTTCAAGACGACGAGGAGGAAGATTCGAAAGCTTCTAAAACAACAAATGATGACGAAGAACAGGAAACAGGTTTGAAACAAGCCTTTATCAATGCTCGAATTGTGCAAAAAGGGGGGAAAACATGGCCATACAGCGAAGGTTGTTTGAGTATTCCGCACATACATGAAGATGTGATGCGTCCCGAAAAAATTAGAATTCAATATTATGACCGCAATTTTGAGTTGCATGACGAAATTTTTGATGGCATAACAGCTCGTGTTATTTTGCATGAATACGACCATGTTGAAGGCATTTTGTTTACCTCTTATCTATCGAATTTAAAAAGACGTTTGCTAAAAAGAAAACTCGAGAGAATATCGAAAGGTTTAGTAAACGTCGATTATCCAATGCGTTTTCCTATCAAAAAAAGACGCTAGTGATTCAATGTCTATATAGTTGTTAGTTAATGTAATGTATTACCTTATACTGAATTTGAACGTTACTTAACTATCAACTATTTCGGCCTAGTCACATTAATTTAATTATTTGTTCTCATCTTATTTTTTGAAAAAACTACTTCGTCAAACATTAGAAATAAATGACTCATTTGCGAAAGCTAATTTACTTTTTTCAAAGTTTTAGCATTTCCAAATGAAGCATATCAATTAGTGTTTGGCACTTCACAAATTTAATTTCTAAGAAAAATGTCAGCAGCAAGAGTAAAACAAATTATTGAAAAATCGGTAAGTGTTAAACAAATGATTATGCAAAATGATTTGTTGATGGAAACGATATTTCGAGTTAGCGAAGCAATTACAGAAGCTTTGCGAAATGACCATCACGTTTGGTTTTGTGGAAATGGCGGTAGTGCTGCCGATGCACAACATATCGCTGCCGAATTGTCTGGCCGTTTCTACTACGACCGACCGCCGCTTTTTGCCGAAGCCTTGCATGTCAATACATCTTACCTAACAGCCGTTGCCAACGATTATTCCTACAACGAAGTATATGCTCGTCTGATGCGTGCCAAAGGACGAAAAGGCGATGTTTTGGTAGGCATTTCTACTTCTGGAAATTCCGAAAATGTGATTAGAGCTATGAAAGTAGCACAAGAAAAAGGCTTGATTAATGTAGCGTGGACAGGCGAAACAGGCGGAAAAATGAAAGATACAGCCGATTTGCTCATCAATGTGCCTTCTACCGATACGCCACGCATTCAGGAATCACACATTATGATTGGACATATCATTTGCGAAATTGTAGAGCAGAATTTATTTCCAAAATCATAGCTTAACTCATTGACTTTCAATGAAATACAGTTTTATATAAAATACAAATGATGAAACGATATTTCTTTACAATCTGTTTGCTTTTAGGCTTAAATACTATTGTTCTCTGGTCGCAAGAATGGCATTTTGGAGCAAGAGGAGGCTTGACAGTAGGAGCATTGTTGGGAAATGTCGATTTTGAAAATAGTAACGGTTCGCCAGTGTTGGGCAGTCATGCTGGCTTATATGGCAAATACGATTTGAGCGAAAAGTGGGCAATAGAAGTTCATGTTTTATACCACAAAACGGGCGTAGAATATGCCCAAAATATCCCTCGCACCGACACACTTTATGCCTTAGAAATTGGCGAACAAATCTTTTATACCCCTACACTTTATACGGTTGATGTCGCTGGCAAATATCATTTGCATTACTTGGATATACCACTTCAAATGTCTTATCAACTTGCTCCAAAGTTTGCTTTACATTTCGGAACGCATTTTTCTTTTTTGTTGAATGGCAAAAATACAGGAAACTCTTTGCTGGATTTGGGCGGTGCTGCTGGCCAAGAAGCAGAATACGAAACAGAAGAACAATATATTGCTGCTTTATATTCAAGAACTTACGAAGAATTTGATGAAAGCAATAGCCTAAATCGTTTTGATATAGGTTTGCAGCTTGGCACAAGTTGGCAAATTTATCGTGCTTTGGCGTTTCGTTTCGATGTAAATAATGGCTTTCTATCTGTTCAAGGCAATTCCGATACTATCAAAGACAAATTTTATAATATTTATATGCGTTTTGGTTTGGCTTTTGAGTTTTAAAAACTATATATCCAACTCAATTTAAGAAATAAGAGGTTTAGTACATTGTAATTTAAGTAATTGGCATTTTAGTATTTTTATTACATGTTATTTTATTTCAAAAAAGCGACAACTCTCGCCATTGCTGTGTGTTATCACCAGCAACTAAAAGGATAAATAGCGTATTTTAAAACTCATTTTTTCGTAACAACTTGTTGGTAATAATATTATAGCCGTCAGTATAATAAGTTGAGTTTTTTTGTTTTCGCTAATATTCCAAAGGGATTATATAACATAGCATGGGGTTTTAAAAATGCCTACCATCTTATTTACCTACTATCGCTCATCTAAAATTTTGAGAATAAGGTTTAATAAGAATTATTTTTTCGTTTTTTATACCGTTTTTGGAAGACTATACTTAAATAACTGCCTTAAAATAAGCATATAATAGCCTCAGAAATAAAAACTTTCAAAAAAAAGTGAAAATTTTGCTTTTTTTCTTTCAAAAACTTTTTTTTTTCAAAAAAGCGTACTATCTTTGCATCGTCTTAGAAAAAAGGGTTTGATTCAGTAGCTCAGTTGGTAGAGCATTTGACTTTTAATCAAAGGGTCCCGGGTTCGAGCCCCGGCTGAATCACACAAAAAGCTTACTTTTGTATATCAAAAGTAAGCTTTTCCTTTTTTATGGCAAAAAATATGTTTTAACTGCTCAGAATAGTCTGCTTTTATTATCTCAAAAGCACACAACCTAAACAGCTATAAAATTATTTATTCAAATTTCGTAAAGCGATTTCCATAGTGTACCAATAAAAAGCTTTGGAAAGCGGCGTAATAGTTCGCAACACATCATATTGCCCCAAATAAACCCACTCAGAAGCATACGAATTGACAAAAGCCATTTGTCGCCCAATTTTATAGTGAATTTCCATGAGTTCGTGAGTCGTAATATTGTTTTTAATCAATTCTTTTGTGATAGCCAATTTTTCAACAGGCGTATATTCAACATGCAGATATTCTTTGCAAATGTTTTCCCAAATATCAAGGCGTTTACCTATCTTAATATTATTGCGTTCTGCAAAAAGTCGCAACTCTTCCTTAAATTTTAATCCAAAAAATATAACCTCTTTATTATCAATGACTACTGATGGCGGAAAAGAGGATAAATACATTTCATTGATTTCATGGGCTCGAATATGCGGATTTTCTCGCAAACGACTATGCTTAAACTCATAGGCTTGGAAAAATTTAATATATTCGTTTTCAAACACAACTTCTTGCTCCATTTGCTTCATACGGCTTCGCTGATTGTCATTTTCTTCACGAAACATAGCAAACGATAGCAAGGTAAGAATAAACCCTAAACCTGCTACTGCTTTTATTGCTTCATCATTGAAACCAACAAATAATGCAACAAAAAGCAACATAAAAAAGTAAGGTAATATTTTTATAAGACTTCTATTGTTATCAAAAAAATCTTTTAATTTCATAGCTTTTTCAAATCTTAACACTTCAAAATAATCAACCAACAAATTACGAAAATTTAAAGGTAATCTAACAAAATTTTAGAAAAATATGACGGAACTTGATTTTTTTTACAAAGTTTTCTAAAAAAATGAATACAGACGATTTTTAAATACTTATTTTTACCACAGGAAGCTAGGATTAAGATTTTTAGAAAAATATGTGATAGCCTTGCTTGAAAAAAAGATAACTGTTTAGTAAGGTTCAAAAAATAACTTATTGATTTGAGTTTGAGATTTTTTGCCATTACTTAGGTATGAACTTTTGAGATAAAAAATCAGACATTTTTTAGCCAAAACAGTTCGTGCTAAACAGTTGTAAAAAAAATATCGACACTTTTTTGTTACAATATGAAGCAACTAAATCAAATTATTTCATGGTATTTCAGAAGACGCTATTCCGAAATAGAATCATGGGCAAATCAAGCCACAAAAAAACAAGAACAGGTTTGGCGACAGCTTTTGCAAAGTGCCAAAGGAACGGCTTGGGGGCAATATCATGGCTATGAGTCGATGAAAACGATAGCCGATTACCAAAAAAATGTACCCATTCAATCCTATGATAGTTTGAAGCCTTTTATTCAACGCATGTTGGAAGGCGACAAAAATGTGCTTTGGCATAGCCCAGTTGAGTGGTTTGCAAAATCTTCTGGCACTACGAGCGACAAAAGCAAGTTTATTCCTGTGAGCTACGAAGCCATAAACAATTGTCATGTGAAAGGAGCAAAAGATGCTATGTCGCTTTATTGTTACAATAATCCCAAAACACAAATTTATTCAGGCAAAGGGCTTGTGTTGGGCGGAAGCCATCGGATAACTAGCGGTAAAGGCAATATAAGATATGGCGATTTGTCGGCTGTTTTGATGCAAAATATGCCACGTTTAGGTCGCTTTTTGCGAACGCCAGATTTGTCAGTGTCACTTCTCGAAAATTGGGAAGAAAAACTAGAAAAAACAGCTCAAATAACATTGCATGAAAATGTGACACACTTAGTTGGCGTTCCTACTTGGCTATTAGTTTTGATGAGAAGAGTTCTGGAAAAAAGCGGAAAGGAAAACCTAGCAGAAGTGTGGCCAAACTTAAATTTATATTTTCATGGTGGCGTTAGTTTTACACCCTACGAAGAGCAGTTTCAACAGCTTATACCAAACCAAAAAATGCAATATTGGCAAACCTACAATGCGTCAGAAGGCTTTTTTGGCATTCAAGATTTGCCTTATCGAAACGATATGTTGTTGATGTTGGATTATGGCATATTTTACGAATTTTTGCCGATGTCCGAAATAGATAAACCGCAAGCTAAAGCCTTGACTATCAATGAAGTAGAACTAAACACTAATTATGCTTTGCTCATTTCTACGAATGCTGGTTTGTGGCGATATATGATTGGCGATACTATCAAATTTACGAGTTTAAATCCATATAGAATAGTGGTTAGCGGTCGCACCAAACATTTTATCAATGCTTTTGGCGAAGAAATAATTATTGATAATGCAGATAAAGCCATTGCAGCAGCAGCACGACAAACAAAAGCAATAGTGAAAGAATATACGACAGCACCTATTTATTTTTCGGAGACCAAAAATGGCACACATGAATGGCTCATTGAATTTGAAAAAATGCCTGAACAGTTGGCTATTTTCACAAAAATTTTAGATGAAAATCTGCAAAAAATAAATTCAGATTATGAAGCCAAAAGATACCAAAATTTGGCTATGCGTATGCCTTTGGTACAAGCGGTTGCATCAAATACTTTCTATGAATGGTTGAAGAAAAAGGGAAAAGTAGGAGGCCAACACAAAATACCTCGCTTGGCAAATCATCGGCGTTTTGTGGAGGAAATCAAACAGATAAGTGACATGCTGAAATATACGAAGTCAAAATAAGCTTTCATAACTATTTACGGTATGACAATTTTGGTTAAAAAAGGGGCTTTTTCTTTTTATATTTTCAGATATTTCGATAATCAAGAGTGAGCTAACATGCTGATTTTTCAAAATACTTCATTAAAATAATGCTTGCCACTTAAACAAGATTTTTAGCATAATTTTTTTCAGATATAGGCGGTTCAAAGTGAAATCATTTGGTAAAGTAGAGTAAAGTTCATAACTTTAGGCTC
>JBMZCV010000211.1:0-7969 GCA_049613665.1 Chitinophagales bacterium
AGTTTAATAACACAAAACAAACAAAATGACTTAATAAGTAACAGGTCTAATATACTTTTCCCCATTTAAAGGATTTTTTCGAAAAGATTTATTGTTAATTTTACTAACATTTTTAATAACATGATAACAACTCTCCTTCTCATAAGCCACCTGCTCATAAATACTCAACTGAACAGCACGGTGCATCTGCACATTCTTAGCTTGCTGTTGTAGCCAACCAGTTTTTATAAGCTGCTGTACTTGTGCTTTAAGTTCCTTGTCGCTGCGTATTTCCTTGTGAATAAATGTTTTTAGCTCCTCATAAAATATCGGAATACTCGGAAGCAAGCTAATTTCCTGCAACAATTTTTGCTGCGTGTCAGAAAGTTTGGCTACCGTAAAAATAATATTCAAATGTTGCTGAAAAATATATTCCTCATTCACTTCATTAACATATACTTCTTCGTCAATACTTGTCAATTGGTTTTCGGCAAATATCTGCAACAAACTTTCAGCCGTTACTTCAAAGTCATGTTTTATCGTTTTGGCAGATAGTTCCAAGAGCAAAGGATGGCGACCTAAATGTGTAATCAACTCATTTTCTGTTTTGCTAGTTTCCTTTTCAAACCTTGCATCTTTTCCTGTTGTAGCATCTATATCTTCAAATTCTACATCGTAGCGATAAACTTTATAAATATTTTGAGCTTCGGAAAGCTGAAAAACAGGCATTTTCACAACGCCCAAACCTTGCAACTCATATCGACTACTCGCCAAAACCGTACAATTTCCAGCTTGTTGTAGGCGAACCAAAAAATTGCGTTCTGGCCGTGTGATTTCCACATCTAAAGCATCTATAATCAACAACTTTTTGCCTTTTAGCTTTGCCAAAGCAGCTATCAAAATTTCGAGTCTTTGCTGTTCTGTTTGTTCCTTCGTAAAAGCAGGAATTTCGAGGGCAGTCAATAAATCTTGATTAAACAAAAAGCTATTGAAAGTTTGCCCTAAAAAATTGACCCAAATACAATGCTCATATTCCTTTCCAAATTGCTGGTAGTAAGCTTGACACAAACTCGTTTTGCCACTTCCACCCACGCCTTTCAATACAGTTGGTCGTGTTGCATTTTGCAATACTGTATGTATTTTAGTTGTATAAGCTTCTGTTTCAACAAGTTGTTGATAAAAAAGAACAGGAGGGAGTTGTATATTTTTCATTGCTAAAACTTTTTGATGATTAATAAGATGAAAAATTAGTCTATACAAAATGGTGTATAGACTAGAATGATTTTTTATTTACTGACAAAGTCGCTCCAAAACCAACTGAATCAATCGTGCTGTGCTTTGCTTAGGCGTTTTGCTAAATGTCTTGTTTTGTCGATTGGCCAAAATGGCATTCATAGAAAGTGCCTGATGTCCAAGCATTTTCGACATACCATAAATGCCTGCCGTTTCCATTTCAAAATTGGTGAGGCGATAATTTTCGTAACTAAAAGCACTCAATTTGTCCAAGAAATTCGGAACGCTAGGTTTTAGGCGAAGTTCTCTGCCTTGTGGCCCATAAAATCCTAAACAAGTAGCTGTAATTCCTTTAGTGATGTCAAAAGCTATTTTTTGCAACAAACTAGCAGAAGCAGGTGCGATATACGGCCGAATACCCATATTGAGCGGCGGCAAAGCTTGCAAAATATTCGTTTCCAATTCGCTATTTTGATGCACATACATATTGAGCAATCCATCGAGACCGATAGCGAACTCACTCGCCAAAAACGTATCGACATCAACATCAGCTTGCATACTACCAGACGTACCGATGCGAATAATATCCAAAGAAGTTAGTTGTTCTTTTATTTGGCGTTTTTCAAAATCTATATTGACGAGTGCATCAAGTTCATTGAACACAATGTCGATATTGTCTGTGCCGATGCCTGTCGAAATCACCGACAAACGTGTGCCATTGAGCGTGCCTGTATGTGTGCAGAACTCTCTTTTTTGCTTTCGCAACTCTATTTTATCGAAGTGTTTTGATACGGCTGCTACTCTGTCTGGGTCGCCAACTGTAATAATAGTATGTGCGAGTTCTTCTGGCCGCAAATTGAGGTGATAAATGCTGCCATCAGCATTGAGTATGAGTTCGGAAGGTGCTATTTGTTTCAAAATATTTTCTTGCTTTTATGAGGAAAAAAACTGAAAAGTATCAAAAAAATCAAGTTTGTTTTATTGTTTTCGCTCGTTAAAACTTCTTGTTTTCAGTATTTTTATGAAAAAGTATAAAGATAGAATTTTTGTTGGATTTTAGAAAATTGTAGGCACATTTAAACAGATAAATGCTAATCAATAGTTGTATATTCTGTTCTAATCTTTCTTTTTTTGACAAAAAAATTTAATTACGGTTTGGATATTTGAAATACTTTATCAAAAAAATCAGGATAATAATTATACCAAAACTTACTTATAATATTACCATACCATCTAAATAAAAAATAAGGACACGCCCTTGTTGGTGTTATCACCAACAAGTTGTTATGAGAAATAAGGCTTAAAACAACTTGTTTACCTTTTAGTTGCTGGTGATAACACACAGCAACGGCGAGAGTTGTCGTTTTTTTGAACAGAATAAAAATGTAATGTTTTATCTAAGGATTAGTATTACTATTTTAGAGGCTGTTTAAATTTTGTTTTTGATGCTGAAAAAGCTAGACTTTTTTAAGCCAAATGATAGAATTTAAACAGCCTCTAAGCAATAAGCTCACTATTTAAGTAGTTGGAACACAAATGAATATTATGAAAAAGATAACAATTATTATTCTAATTTTAGCATCTAACATTTTAGTTGCACAAAAGTCTTTAAACCTTGATTTTGAATACGAAATTGTGGGTAGCAAAATTCCAAAAAAATGGTACATCGGAGATAATGGCTACAAAATTTCTCTTGAATACAAAGAAAAATTTAGTCGAGAGAAAAGTTTGAAAATAGAAAGTGACAATCCTACTGCTAAACAGTTTGCCGTATGTACCAATAGTTTTCCAGTTGAGTATGCTCTCAACAAAACAATTGAGTTCAAAGGAAGAATAAAAACTCATGCTGTTGCCGAAGGATATGCTGGGCTTTGGTGGCGAGGAACGGGAAAGAAAAATGCCATATTAAGCTTTGATAATATGTCAGATAATGGGCTGATAGGCGACAATGAATGGACAGAAGTTGCAATAAAAATTGAAGTACCTGATAGTACCGAAAAAATAGCTTTCGGAGCTTTATTAACAGGCACAGGAACAGCTTGGTTTGATAATTTTGAAATATTTATAGATGGTGCAAAATTTGAAGACATTGAGCCAACAATAATTAAACCAAATTCAGCACAGCTTGAATGGCTAAGAAAACAGATTTATCCCTTACAATCTTTTGAGCCTGATTTTGAGCATACTGAAGATTTAGAAATATTAGATAAATTGGTTGGCGATGCTAGAGTTGTCGCATTAGGAGAAAATTCGCACGGTTCGAGTGAAATATTTAAAATGAAGCATCGTATAATAAAGTATTTGACACAAAACAAAGATTTTGATATATTTTCAATAGAAGCGAATATGCCAGAAGCATACGAAATTAATGACTATATCATTGAAGGGAAAAAGAAACCTAAAGAACTGATTAAAGGTATGCGTTTTTGGACATGGAAAACTCAAGAGGTTTTAAGCATGGTTAAATGGATGAAAAAACAAAACAAAACGAATAATAAAATACAATTTACAGGTTTTGATATGCAGTTTTTTTTTCAGTCTATCAAAGAACTAAAAGCAGCATTTGAAGAACAAACTGATTTGCTCAAAGATATAAACGAGTTAAGAGATATTTTAGAAATGTTAAAAGACAAAAAATATCAAAATAAAGCTTTTCCAGCATATCATACAAAAAGAGCAAATGAAATAATTTTAGAAATAAAATTAGCGATTGAAGCAAGCTCATATAATGATGATAAAAAAGAATGGTTGCTAAGAAATAACCGAATACTAGAACAGTTTTTAGGCAATTCTTATATCGCTAGAGATAAGTATATGGCCGAAAATTTTGAATGGATAGCAGAGCAAAATCCAGAATCAAAACTTACTATTTGGGCACATAACGAACATATCAAAAAAACAGGCCACAGCATGGGAAAGCACCTTGCTCAATCATTAAAAGATGATTATTTAACAATTGGTTTTACTTTTCATAAAGGTACTTATACTGCAACAGGAAAAAATCGGCTCAATACTTATCAAGCACAAGATTCTTATGAGGGAACATTTGAATATTTTTTTCAATCTTTAGATGAACCCATGTTTTTATTGGATTTAAGAAAGATAAAAAACAACGATTCTGAACATGGACAATGGATAAAAGAAAACTTGGAGTTTAGAAAAGTTGGCTCAAGGAAAAAAAACAATGAGTTTCAGGAAACAAATTTGATAGAAGATTACGATATGATTATTTTTATTAATAAATCTTCCAATTCTATTTTGCTAAAGTAATAACAAATCTTGCATATTTTCACATAAAATCTTAATTTTGAAAGCAAAAAAACATGACTAGAAAAGAATTTCTTAAAATATCTGGCATTTTTGGCTTTGGTCTTCCATTTCAACTTTCCTTAATATCATGCAAAGATGAAAACATTGTAGCACCCTTTGGCGGCAAAGTTATCATCATTGGAGCAGGAGCTGGCGGCTTATCGGCAGGCTATTTGCTACAACAGCAAGGCATTGATTTTGAGATTTTGGAAGCTTCCGCAAATTATGGCGGCAGAATGAAAATAAATACCGACTTTACAGACTTTCCAATTCCGCTAGGTGCTGAATGGCTAGAAACAAGTAGCGACATTTTTGAAGAAATCGTAAATGATAGCAGTGTGCAAGTTAATGTAGAAACTATTGCAGATTCTCCAGACCGAAAATTTGTAAACTACTCGTGGTACAATTTCTTTGAGGAATATATTGCTCCTTCTATTTCCGACAAAATTTCTTACCAAACCATTGCACAATCTATTGATTATTCTGGCGAAAAAGTCATTGTCAATACGCAAAATGGCGAATATATAGCCGATAAAATTATCGTATCTGTTCCGCTCAAAATTCTTCAAGATGGCGACATCGTTTTTATGCCAAATTTAACCGAATAAAAATTGGACGCTATCAATAGTATTGTTATTTGGGAAGGCTTTAAAGCCTTTTTTGAGTTTTCGACAAATTTTTATGGCGACAATGAGTTTGAGTTTCCTATTACACCAGCCAGCGATAGACAAAAAATATATTATAATGCAGCATTAGGCCAAAATACCGATAAACATATTCTTGGACTTTTTGTAGTAGGCAAGCCATCACTTGATTATATGACTCTCTCCGATGAGGCTTTGAAAAACTTTATTTTGAATGAACTCGACAGTATTTATGGCAATCAAGCTACGCCAAACTACATAAAACACATTGCTCAAAATTGGAATAACGAGCCTTTCATTAAGGCTGGCTATATGTCTGACGATGCGGATTGGCGACCTGTAAGAGAATTAGGCAAACCTATTGATGGCAAAATATATTTTGCAGGCGGTGCTTATACTGATGGCAACGATTGGGTGTCGGTTCATACTGCTACGAAGTCGGCAAAACAGGCTGTTGAACTGTTGAATAATTGATTTTTTTCAAAATATTTCACTTTTTTTTTGTAAAACAGAACTAATTTTTTATTCTTCTTGTTTAAAAAAATAATTGATATATCCACTATATTTACATCTAGCTATTATTCTGCTTATTTGTTGATACATTTATTTTATTTGTGTCTTTTTTTTAAATCATTTACTTGATATATCTATTATATTTAATCTTATTAAAATTCAAATCATGAAATCACTTTTATATACAGTGTTTTATGAGTGCCAAGCACTCGTATATTTGTGTTGAAAAAAAAATTAGAAATTTTGTAAAAAAAAGAATTATAGAAAAAGAAAAGCATATCACTTTATACCAACCAAGTCATTGCTTTAAAAGTAATGACTTTACAATAAGGATATTAGCTAAAAAGAACTCACAAATTTATTGTTTAAAGACATGGTTTCTATTTCAAAGATAACTCAAGAAAATAGAAAAATTGCATTGAAAGAAATCGAAAAGTAAGAATAGAAGCTATGTAAAAAAACGCTTAAGTAGTCAGACAAAAATAAATATACATCTCGTTGAAACTAACACGCTGAATATCAATGCGTTAGCAACGAATCGACCGTTTATTAAATAGTGCTTGGCACTTAATAAAATAATTATTTAAACTATGAAAAATAAAATTTTAATGAAAAATCTCTCATTGTATTTGTTCTTTTCTATCGTCTTTCTTTCATTTTTGTCGGCTTGTGCCACACACACACCGCCAAACTTAACAGTAGAAGAAAGTATTGACGAACTAATGACTCAACTGCGTATCGACAAAGCACCTGGCTGTGCTATAACTGTGATACAGCAAGATTCAATTATCTATTCCAAAGGTTTTGGATTGTCCAATGTCGAAAAAGGGACAAAAAACACGCCCAATACTATTTTTGATGTTGGTTCTATATCCAAATCTTTTACGGCAGCTTGTATTGCGAAGCTCATCATGAACAATAAACTTTCGTTAGATTCAAAAGTAAAAGAGTTTTTCCCTACTTTTAATGAAGCAATAGGCGAGGCTACTATTAAGCATTTATTGCATCATACTAGCGGACTTCGAAGTAATGAGGCTATTGGCCAATTAATAGAATCGCCTGCCATACATGAACAAACAGGTGCTTTTATTGGAGACGATGAAGATCATATAAGTTTGATTGAAATGCAACAGACAGCTAATTATGCTCATGGAAAACAATTTACTTACAACAATACAGGATATTGGCTATTAGGGCAGATTGTCGAAAAAGTAAGTGGTGAATCATTAGAAGCTTTTTCTAAAAAACAAATTTTCACTCCTCTAGGAATGAAATCTACTTCGTATGAATATTCAAAAAACAAAAATCTTGCGACAGGCTATCATACTTTCGGAAGAAATGAAGCTCCAAAAGTGGTTGATATTCGTTCAAAGGCAATTGGCGATGGCGGCGTGTATAGCACCACGGAAGATATGGCAAAATGGACTAACGAAATGTGTAGTCAAAAAATATTTGGCTCTGCTTTTTGGAAATTGATGTTGAGTAAAGGAACTTTGAATAATTCGGAAGAGCTAGATTATGGAGCAGGTATTTTTGTAAAAAAAGACTATGGCAATACCATTTATTCTCATGGCGGCTTAGTACCTGGCTATTTTTCGATGTTTCGAGCTTATCCTAAAAATAATGTTTCAGTCATTGTTTTGACGAATCATACCATGCTAGATGCAACACAGATAAGTAGGCAAGTTTCCGATATTGTTGTTCCCAAAAAAGAACTTAAAGTAATTAGTTTGTCAGCAGAAGAATTGAAAAAATATGAAGGCGAGTTTTTTTCAGAGCAGTTGGGTTGGTTTAGAGCAACTAAAGTAATCAATGACACTTTAGTTTATGTAAAACCTAATGAAAACGACCAATTTCCGATTCTTCCGCTTGGAAACAATGAATTTTTAGTAGGAAAAACAGGAATAATGCGATTTGCTTTTTCAGCCGACAATAAGAAAAGGTTGACTCTAATAAATCCAGGCATGATGGATAGAGTGCTTCATGAAAAACCCAAAAAAGAAGCTACAAAACAAGCTGTTTCTAAACAAAAAATCAATCTCGAAAAATATATTGGCAAATACAAAAGTGATGAATTTGGCTTGATATGGAAAGTATATCTGCAAGAAGAACAGTTGCAAATTGATGTCATCAGCTTTCAATCTGAACTCAAACATATCAATGACAATTTGTTTAATATGGAAGGTAGGTTCAATGTTCAGTTTGTCGAAAACAAAGATAAGAGCCAAATAAATGCGTTTATACTTGATTTTGGCCAAGCGAAAAATATCAAATATTCTAAAATTTAGATG
>JBMZCV010000212.1:0-7951 GCA_049613665.1 Chitinophagales bacterium
ACAAATTGATATGCCACCTATGGAGTAATGATTTTGTTAAAGCGAGAATAGCTGACGTCAATGTCATTATTGCAAAAATGAATACACTAAAAAGCTAAAACAAATATTTTATTCAAGCTAAAAGGTTTTCTTTGTTGTAGGTTAAATAAAACAAAAAGCGTAAATTTGCAACAGTTTAAAAACCTTTTTCTCAAAAAATTGCTATATCGCAAATAAAACAATTTACATTCTAATACCATTGATATGTTACGATATTTTTTTACTATTATTTTTTTATTGCATTTTAGCTTTACAGGCATTTTTGCTCAAAAAACAACTTTGAAAGGCTATATTACTGATGCAGAAACAAATGAGCGTTTGCTTGGCGTAAATATTGTTTCTGAAAATAAGGAAGGTACGGTTACGGATATTGACGGAAACTATGAGTTACAACTGCAAGCTGGCACACAAACCGTTACTTTTAGTTATATAGGTTACCAAAATATCAAAAAAGAATTTACGCTTATAGAAGGCAGCATTTTGGAAGCAAATATAGCAATGACAGAAGAAAAACGACAACTCGATGTCATGGTAGTGAGTGCAAGTCAATACGAAAAAAGAATTGCCGAAGAAACCGTTTCTATTGATGTGATTCAAGATTATATTATCGAAAACAACAATACACGAGATTTGGCTGAAGCTGTGCAAACTATTCCTGGAGTAAATATCGTTGATGGACAAGCAACTATCAGAGGAGGAAGTGGCTATGCTTATGGCACAGGAAGTCGTGTGCAAGTGTTGGTAGATGATATGCCTTTGCTCACAGGCGATTTTAGCGAAGTGCGTTGGGAATTTGTGCCTATGGAGCAAGCCGAACAAATTGAAGTGATAAAAGGTGCTTCATCGGTTTTGTATGGTTCTTCTGCTTTGAATGGTGTGATTAGTGTGCAAACAGGTTTTGCAAAGTCTAAGCCAGAAACGAAAATTTCATTATTTCAAGGTTTTTATTTCAATCCTCGAAATGATAGCATTAAATGGTGGAACAATCGCCATCGCCCTATGTTTTCAGGCATGTTTTTTTCTAATAGGCAAAAAATAGGCAACTTAGACCTTGTAATGGGCGGAAATTATAAGTATGAAAAAAGTTATTTGAAAGATGGCGACAACAAGCATTTTCGTTTCAATGTAAAAACAAGGTACATTCACCCCAAAAATCAACGTTTACATTTCGGTATTAATGCCAACGCACTATATCAACATTGGGGACGCTTTTTCTTGTTCAATTCGTTGGACGAACCTTATCAAGGAGCGATTTCAGACGATAGATATTCTCTTGTAACCATTGACCCTTATGTGTCGTATCGTACCGAAAGTGGCTGGCAACATAAGCTAAAAACACGTCTTTACAACATCACACGCTATCGTCAGTCTGGCTTTCGCACCCACAATTCCAATTTATTTTATAGCGAATATCAAATACAAAAACGCTTACCTTTCGGCATGTCTATCACGGCAGGAGGTGTTGCATCATTGATTTGGGGCTACAATGTGGCTTATAATGATGGAAACCCTGTGGGCAGTTATTCGGGCGGAGCGTATGGACAAGTAGAACAGAAAGTAGGCCGCCTAAACTTGGTAGCTGGTGCAAGATATGAAGTCAATGCAACCGATGTGGCTTTGCTCGATTCTTTGGGCATTGAAGATACTTATACGCCTTTAGTTATTCGTTTGGGAGCAAATTACAGAATTACAGAGAACACTTTTATGCGTTTTTCTTATGGACAAGGCTACCGCTCGCCGAGTATTGTAGAGCGTTTTATCGAAGACAAAATACCTTATGAAGGATTGGATTTAAAACTTTTTCCTAATCCAGAGCTAGTGCCAGAAAAAGGTTGGAATGCCGAAATAGGCGTGAAACAAGGCTATAATTTTGCTAATAAAGTGAGTGGTTATTTAGACTTGGCGTTGTTTTGGAGTGAAATCAATAATATGACCGAATTTACCTTTGTCAATTATGACGGTATTGGGTTTCAGACACAAAATGTAGAAGGTGCAAGAATAGCAGGTTGGGAAATTTCTGGCTCTAGTGAGATAGAACTTGGCGAAGCAACAGCACGACTTTATGGCGGTTTCACATTCAATTATCCGTCTGATATGCGTGTAGATACAAGCCTAAAAATGTATATGAACAATTTGGTGCAAAGCTGGTCTAGTGTCGATTCGTTGAGCGATGCTTTATTGAAATATCGTTTCCGCAAAGTTGGCCGCCTCGATGCCGAACTTGAATACAAAAAACTGACTATAGGCTACAACTTTGCTTTCAATGGTCGTATGGAAAAAGTAGATGAAATATTTACCTTATTGCCCAACTTTGGCGTAGAAGAGTTTGCTGCTAAATATCCAAAAGGTTCTTATATCTCTAATGCTAGAATATTATATGCTATCAATGAAAATTCTAGTGTCGCTTTGGTGGCCAAAAATATTTTTAATAAGGAATATATGTTGCGGCCTGGTCTCATGGAATCGCCAGCTAATGTGACGATACAGTATAAAATGAAGTTGTAAGGTAAATGTCAAGCATTATTTAACAAAAGAAACATTTTTTGCTAGGGAAAACATACTATAAAAATAATAAATATTGGTCATCTTAGCCTAAAAAAAATAGTATGTTTAAACTTTTGATAAAGAAAGGTCTTAAATATATAAAAAATTAAAAAATGCTTAACTAAAACGATAAGAATGGCAAGAGTTTTGATTAATTAAAACAAACGTAACTATTTAGCACTATACAACAAAAAATAAAAATAGCTATGAAAAATATAAGTTTTCTTTTTTGCTTCCTTTTGCTTTCTTTTTCGGCAGATGCCAACCAAAAAATATCAGAACTTGCCAACAATTTAGTAGAATTAGGCCGTTTTTATCGTTACAATGGTTTTGAACATGAGTCTGCCGAAAAAATAAGACGACATTTAAAACCTCTACGAACACCCGAACTCAATGCAACAACCGATTTTGTGGCACAGTTAGTGAAAAAAAATAATCGTTTGCTGCAAAAAAAATATCTACAATTGCCCAACGATGAAACACTTGTCTATGTATTTATCATGCGAAAAGTAGCTTACAACTTATGGAAAAAAGAACCTGTCAACAATGTCGATTTAGTAGAAAAACTATTGCATCAAAAAATTACGCAGCGAGTTTTAGTTTCTAGCTATTACAATCTATTGTTTGCAGCCGTAGGCAATAAGAATCGGTCGATAGATTTGTCGAAAACCAACTTCGACTTGTCGGCTTATAACCTGAAAACTGCCACACAGCGAAGTATTTTTTTTCTACAATGTATGGATTTTGCAAGCCGCTCTATTCGCCACAGAATGATGGATAAGAGAACCGCTAATTTTGAAAGTGCGTATGCTGTTATCAAAAAATATCCTACTTTCGATGGAAAGCCATATTATTATTATGCTGACTTTGCATTGCCAGATTTTTCGATTATGAGAAGCCAACGCATTTTAAGTTTCAAGAATTTTTATATGGCAAACTATTATCATTTGCTGCTCATTCATTTGCAATGTTTAGAAAAAAATAATGCAGATAAACAAGCAATAAACAACTTGCTGGAACATTCTATTCTAAGAAACAAATCGTTACAAAGCTATAATAACTATGAAAGCTATTTAAAAAAGGTTATTAAAAAATATAATTTGTAAATAAAACTTATCATACAACATTAGAAAGTTTTTTTGAGCAAAAAAAATACATTCTTTACTAAAAAAAGCTTAGTTTTGTCCTAAAATTTGCTTAGTTCTCAGCAATACTGTATATTTCAAATCATATGAATATTTTTTATCACTTTGGACGATATATTTTATTTTTGGGTAGCTTGTTTCGCCGTCCCGAAAAAATGAGCATGTATTGGCGTGAGATGTTGCGACAAATGAATGATGTTGGCGTAACTTCTATTCCCATTGTTGCAGTTGTTGCTACTTTTATAGGAGCAGTAACAGCCATACAATTTGCCTATCAAGTGCAAGACTTCCTAATTCCAATTTATTACATTGGCTTTATTGTGCGAGATTCTATGATTATAGAAATGGCACCGACAATATCGTGTATGATTTTGGCAGGCAAAGTAGGCTCAAATATGGCTAGTGAGTTGGGCAATATGCGTATTACAGAACAAATAGATGCCTTAGAAATTATGGGAGTCAATACGACTTCTTATCTTATTGGCACCAAAATCATTGCTTCACTCATCATGATTCCGTTGCTCATTATTATTGCAGCTTTTTTGGGCATTATGGGAGGCATGGTCGCAACAGTTATGGCTGATATAAGCACTATTGGCGAGTATGAACGGGGCTTGCGTGCCTTTTTCATTCCCTTTAATGTGAGTATGATGCTCATCAAAGGAGTGACTTTTGCCTATATATTATCTACCGTTTCTTGTTATCAAGGCTATTTCGTTCAAGGTGGTGCTATTCAAATTGGCGAAGCCAGCACAAGAGCAGTTGTATATTCCAATATTTTGATATTAGTTTTTGATTACATTATTGCATTTATGCTTTTGCAATAAAAAAAACTTATTAAGTAACGCTCAAAAAATAACTTCCTTATTTGCGTTTGACATTTTCTGACCTAACTTCGTTGAAAAGCCTCGCCATAGCTATGGCTACGACTGTGTTTTTCGCCTTGTAGCTCAAAAAATCTCTGCCTCAAATCGTAAACTTATTTTTTTACTGTTACTAACTCATAATTATAATATATGAAGTTTTTTTTTCATTTTGGCAAATACATTTTCATGCTCAGGTCAACTCTTTCATGGCCTGAAAACTACCATATGTATTGGAAAGAAATTGTGCGGCAGATGAATAATATCGGTGTTGGTTCATTTGTTATTATAGGCATTATTTCGCTATTCGTAGGAGCTGTTACGGCTGTACAATTTGCTTACCAACTCGATGGCGGTTTTTTTCCAGACTATTTGCTTGGCTTCATCATTCGAGATATGATGATTATTGAACTTGCACCTACTTTATCTTGTTTAGTTTTGGCAGGCAAAGTAGGCTCAAATATTGCAAGCGAACTTGGCACAATGCGTATTTCCGAACAAATAGATGCCCTCGAAATTATGGGCATCAATAGTGCATCTTATCTTATTATGCCCAAAATTATTGCAGCATTGCTCATTGTGCCGCCACTCATTATTATCTCAGCCTTTTTAGGTATTTATGGAGGTTTGTTAGCATCAGAAAGTTTCGGCATTTCACCCGCCAATTTTGAAGCAGGTTTGATGTATCGCTTCAATATTTTCAATGTAGTGATTATGCAAGTCAAAGCTACCGTATTTGCCTTTATTATAGTATCTGTTTCTTGTTATCAAGGCTATTTTGTCAAAGGAGGAGCTTTAGATATTGGCCGTGCCAGCACAAAAGCAGTAGTATTTGGTAGTATTTTAGTTATATTATTCGATTATATTATCGCAATGCTAATGACTTAAAACTTTAGATTCTCTGACAATTTGGATGTTCACTTTTTTCGTCAGAAAATCAAAAAAAGAGAATTAAAAAAACAAATCATAGTTATTATTTTTTCCCTCACTCACAATTTAAGTAGTCGTTCAGAAGTTTTTGGGCATTTCAGAACAAGATAACACCTTGATTTTCAATGCGTTAGCCACTAAACGAATGCTTTATTAAATAGTACTTGGTACTTGAAATATGACATTTTTTCGATATTTATATTCCATTTGGGGAGCTTTGTTATTTGCCATTGCCGTAATCATTGCCGTTCCAATTACTTTTGTCGGACTTCATACAGGCGATATTGGCACTAGATTTCGCCATGCTTACTATCGTTATGCTATGAAATTGTGGGGCATTTTGACGTTTGTAAAATACAATATCGTTGGCGAAGAGCATTTAGAAGCCGACAAAAATTATGTTTTCGCTTCCAATCATACTTCTTATGGCGATGTGCCTATTGTGGCGGCTACTTTATCGCATAAATTTGTGGCTTTAGCCAAAAAAGAAGCTGGTGATATTCCTGTTATGGGCTATTTATTCAAAGCACTATGCGTTTTAGTAGATAGAAAAGATAAAGAAAGCCGAAAAAATAGCGTCATTGAACTAAAAAAACGGGCAGCAAAAGGCTTGTCACTCTTAGTTTTTCCAGAAGGGACATTTAGCGATGCAAAAAGAGAAGTAATCTTGCCTTTTCATACAGGAGCATTTCGCCTAGCTATTGAGTTGCAGCAGCCAGTTGTACCAATAGCTTTGGTTGGTACAAGAAGCTTATTTACCAACGACAAACTACCGCTTCGCCCTTGCACAATTACTATGATTTATGGCGAACCGATTAGCATTGAAGGACTCACCTTAGATGATGCTCACACCTTGCGTGACCAAGTTTTTGAACAAATAGAAAATACTTTGTTGGAAAATGACCCTATTTATCACGATTTTTTAATGGCTCGCCAGCAAGCAAAAAAGTTATCATAAAACCTTGCTAAATGGTGTTGTAACAGTAAAATGCAACGGCGAGAGTTGTCGTTTTTTTGGGAATAAAATAACATATAATAAAAAGGCTAAAGTGCCAATTACTTATATCAATGGTTCTGACATTTTTTATAAGACTTTTCAGTTGAATAAAAAAACTCCTTTTGGCAAGGGAAATATACTATTTTTCAGTTCAAAAGGGCATTAAATTTGCAAATATTGGCCGCCTTAGCCTAAAAAAATAGTATGTTTAAACCTTTGATAAAAAATGTATAAATATCCGAACTGTTGTTATATTACAGTGTACTTAATACTTGACACTCAACGAAACTTTGAAATTTTTAACAATCTAATATATGAAACTAGACATTTTAGTATTTGCAGCACACCCCGATGATGCCGAATTATCTTGTGCAGGAACGATAATGAGCCACATACAACAAGGCAAAAAAGTAGGCATTGTAGATTTAACAAGAGGAGAACTAGGCACAAGAGGAACTGCTGCTACACGCTATGATGAAGCTGCTGCTGCCAGCAAAATATTAGGCATTGATATTCGAGAAAACTTAGGGTTTGCAGATGGTTTTTTCCAAAACGATAACTTGCATAAACTTGCTGTTATCAAAAAAATTCGCCAATATCAACCAGAGATAATTTTAGCTAATGCTATTCACGATAGACATCCAGACCATGGCAAAGGAGCAAAATTGGTGGCCGAATCTTGCTTTTTGGCAGGTTTAATAAAAATAGTTACCTTAGATGAAAATGGACAAACGCAAGCTCCTTGGCGACCAAAAGCAGTATATCATTATATTCAGGATACTTATATCGCACCAGATTTTGTGGTAGATATTACCCCTTTTATGGAGCAAAAAGAAGCAGCAATAAAAGCTTTTAAAACTCAATTTCACGACCCAAAATCTGGCGAACCTAGCACTTATATTTCTAGCTCCTCTTATCTCGATGCCGTAAAAAGTAGAGCTACCGATATTGGAAAACAAGTAGGCTTTCGATATGCCGAAGGCTTTACCAAAACTCGAATCATAGGAGTTACTAATTTATTTGATTTAAAATAAATTTTTTACTGTTACTTTAGTTACACTATAATTTAAGTTTTTGAATTTTATTTTACTAAAATGTTACAACGAAAATAGAACAACATGCCCTTTTTGGTGTTATCACCATAGCCATCAGGACAATGAATTGAGTTTTTTGTTTTTGTAAAATATCCCAACGGGATTATATATACATAGCATGGGGTTTTAACCCTATGTCTCCAATGATTGTAAAAAACTAGCTCTGAAAGAGCGATATAAAATCGAAAATTGGTTTGTTATTTATGTCACTCTTTCAGAGTTCGTATTAGTATTACCTTTTTTTCATAGGGTTAAAACCCTATGCTATAATATATTACCCCTTTGGGGTATTAGGCATTATTCACAAAAAAATGTAAGCGACAATACGAATATCATTGG
>JBMZCV010000213.1:0-7926 GCA_049613665.1 Chitinophagales bacterium
CGCAAATAAGGAAGTTATTTTTTGAGCGTTACTTAACCATAATTGTTTAGAATTTGGTTTTTTGAGTTGAAAAAAAATATTTTTCAGTCTAAATTACTATAACCTAAATAATTATTCTTAACCATAATAAAAGATATATAATGAGAAACAGAGATTTATGTTGTCTTTCTTATTTACATTTGCCCTTTATTTTGCTTTGTTTGATAAATGTTGTAAATGTGTCAGCACAAAAAATTGTGATAACAGGCAAAGTGATTGAAGACCATACAGAAGAACCAATTCCATTTGCCAATATTTTTTTGAAAGGAACAACCATAGGCACCGTTTCGGATATGGACGGTTTGTTTCGCCTCGAAACCGACTATGAAACAGATAGTTTAGGTGTTTCGGCTATTGGATATACGAATGTTTTTAAATATATAGGAAATGTGCCTTCGCAAACAGTTAATTTTCGCATGGTGCGTGCCGATTTTATGATGGAGGAGGTCGTAGTATTGGCTGGCGAAAACCCTGCTGATATTATGATGCGTAAAATCATTAAACATAAAGATGAACATGATATTGATAATTTGGAATCGTATAGCTACGAAACCTACAATAAATTAGAGCTTGATTTGAGCGACCTGACTGATGATTTTATGGATAAGCGTGTGTTTAAGCCATTTAAGTTTGTGTTTGAAAACATAGATACTGTATCGGAAGAAAAACCGTATTTGCCTATGTTTATTACCGAAACTTTGTCGAATTATTATTATCAGCAAGACCCAAAAGTAAATAAAGAGATTATTCAGGCTAGTAAGATTTCGGGCATCGAAAATGAAAGTGTTACACAGTTTTTGGGCAATATGTATCAAAAAATTGATATTTACGAAAATTTTATGCCTGTTATGGGAAAAAACATACCAAGTCCAATTACGAATCAGGCCTTATTTTATTATAAATTTTCATTGGTAGATAGTGCTTTTATCGAAAATCAGTGGAGTTATCACCTGACTTTTAAGCCAAAGCGAAAACAAGAAATGGCTTTTGTGGGCGATATGTGGGTTTCTGACACTACTTTTGCGGTGCGTCGTATTAGTATGCAGTTGGTGAGCAAAGATGTCAATGTCAATTTTATGGAAAAGTTGAGTGTTTTTCAAGAATTTCAGCAAGTGAAAGGCACAATTTGGGCTTTGAAAAAAGATAAATTAATCATCAATTTTATTTCGACCGAAAAAGCTCCTGGAGTGATTGGCCGAAAATCGACTTCTTTTAAGGATTTTCAATTTAACAACGAAACAATTAATGATTTTCTGAACAGAAAAGAAGAAATAGAAGTGGCTGAAGATGTTTTTGAAAAAGATGAAAGTTTTTGGGCTTCGGCTCGGCATGATAGCCTTTCGGCAAATGAACAAGCTATTTATGCGATGATTGATACCATAAAAACTTTGCCTATTGCTCGGACATATGCCGATGTGATTACGATATTGGTTACAGGACACAAAGGTTTTGGGCCTGTTGAGATTGGGCCATATTTTAGCCTTATGAGTATGAATGCCATAGAGGGTTTTCGAGTGCGGTTAGGTGCTAGAACAAGCAATTCTTTTAGCAAAAGAATGAAAATCGGTGCTTATGCAGCTTATGGTTTCAAAGATAAATCGATGAAATATGGAGGAAATGCTTTGTTTATGTTGAGCAAAAAACCGAGAGAAACTTTATTTCTGAGCTACAAAAATGATTTGGATATAGAAAGTGGTAGCCAAGAAGAATTTGGGCAAGACAATTTATTTGCAGGATTTTATCGGCAGCCTGTTCCTCAAAAACTCATGCGAATACAACAAGCAAAAGTAGAATATACAAGAGATTGGAAGCTAGGCTGGTCTAATAAATTGATTATCAATCATAAACGAATGAATCCTTATTTCGATTTCTATTTTTTTGAGGAAAACGGCGATGCAAGTCAGCCTAAAATGGAAATAACCACTAGCGAAGTTACCTTAAATACTCGTTTTGCTTATAAAGAAAAATTTGTTTACGGCGAATTTTTTCGCACTAGCTTAGGCAGCGAATACCCTATTATCAATCTTGATTATACCATAGGTTTGAAAGGCGTGTTAGGCAGCGATTTCAACTATCACAAATTAGAATTTCGTTTGTATGATTGGTTTTATGTAGGCTCAATGGGATATAGCTCTATTAATATGAAAGCTGGAAAAGTTTTTGGAACGCTCCCTTTTTTGCTCTTGCAGATTCATCCAGGCAATGAAACCTACTTTTTTAATAAATATTCGTTTAATTGCATGAACGACTACGAATTTATTAGCGACACTTACATTACCTTTTTATATACTCATTTTTTCGATGGACTTATTTTCAACCGAGTACCTTTGTTAAGAAAATTAAAATTGAGGTCGCTCATCACAGCAAAATTTGCGGTCGGTTCGTTGAGCGATGCCAACAAAGCTGCAAATTATGATGAAAGTGGTGTGTACAAAAATTTTGAAACATTAAATGATGAATTTGACCTAAATGAATGGCAACTACAAACCCCAACGTGGGATCAACCATATATAGAAGTAGGAGTAGGAATAGAAAATATTTTGCGACTTTTTAGAGTCGATGCCATTTGGCGACTTACTTATACTGACAAACCTGCTCAAGTAGGAATTAGAACAGGTATGCAATTCAAATTTTAAAGATAAACACCTATTTTTCATATGAAGTAGCAGCGAAAAGAAAGTTGGCTTGTTTACAAAAACATAAGAATGACTTGCTTTTATGATATTTAACTGTATATTAGCTTTTTTTTAAACAAAAAAGAACGGTAACTCATTTAAAATTGTTATCGTCATACATATTTATTTGTTTTGCTTACAAAAATAAAAGAAGTGCCAAGCATTATTTATTGCTAATATTTTGCTAAAACGGTTGCTCAATATTTTTTTTATGAACAAATGACTTCTAAGTTGAATAGATAAAAAGTATGCTAAAAAAACAAATGCAAGCTGATACACTTATTTTTATTTTCACAATTTCTCCATTTATAAAATAGTGCTTGGCACTAAAAAAAAACAAAAATTATGAAAAAACTATTGACGGTAGTGCTAATAATGACAACATTATTTTTGTCAAGTTGCTTTAGCGTAGTCGAACACATCAAAATCAATAAAGATGGCTCAGGAACAGTAACAACTACCATAAACATGAGTGAAATGATGGGAATGTTGAGCATGTTTATGCCAGATTCTTTGAAAGAAAGCTTTTCGGAATTAGACGAAATGATGAGCGGCGACATGAATGCTTATGGAGACATACGAGGTATCTCAAATGCCAAGACTTTTTCTGAGGAAGAGTATGTATATAATGTATCTTACGATTTTGCCGATGTTGATGCTTTAAACAAAGTGATGTCTTTGGGTAGCGATAATACAGGCTTGGGAAAAGCAAATACTAAATATAAGATAAAAAAAGGGCGTATTTGTCGCAGCACAAAATATGAAGATGACCCAGATAGCCCTTTAAACGATTTGGGACTCGATGGCGAAGAGGGAAACGAATTGATGAGTATGGTAAATATGCCTACTTATACTATAAAGTATGATTTGCCTCGCAAAGCAAAAAAAGTGAAGGTAAAAGGGCAAGAAAGTTCAGATGTAAAAAAAGAAAGTAATGAAGTTAATATTGAATACAATTTGCTTGATTTCATAAAAAATGAGCATAAAGCTATGGAACACGATATTAAATTTTAGACTAAAAGCATCTTTTTTTATAAAAATAAGAAGAGTTTTCATATCAAAAGCTAATATCTTTTATCTTTGCGAAGTTTTTTAGTGTTGAACACTAATTAATATAACCTGTTTGAGTTGCTAATGTATTGAAAATCAAAGTGTTAGCTTACACATAAAGAACAATTTATTTCTCTGATGTGAGAGACTTTTTTTATAAAAAAAACAAAAAATTATCCCCAATTATTCAAATAAGTAAGAAAATAAAAAATGCTAAAGTATTTTTGGCTCAATTTTTTATGAATAAACTTTAATACCTTGTAAAGTAAGTTTAACAAGACTTATTTTATAGTGTATCCAGAAATTTGTTAAAAAAAACTTTAAGTGCTTGGCACTAAAAAAAATCTTATACCGTAATTTATAATGGCAAAATACAACTCTGATAAAGAAGCAGTTGATGCACTATCGACTGCATTCAAAAATTTGGAACAAGAAATAGGAAAAATCATTGTGGGGCAAAAAGATGTCGTAAAAAAAGTATTGCTCTGCATCTTTTGCGATGGCCACAGCCTTTTGGTAGGAGTTCCTGGCCTAGCCAAAACGCTTTTAGTAAAAACCATATCTGATGTACTTGATTTAGGCTTCAAACGCATACAGTTTACGCCAGACTTGATGCCTTCTGACATCACAGGTGCAGAAATACTCGACGACCAACGGCGTTTTCAATTTAGCAAAGGCCCCATATTTACCAATATTTTGTTGGCAGATGAGATAAACCGTACACCGCCAAAAACGCAAGCAGCCCTCCTCGAGGCTATGCAAGAACGCTCCGTAACGGCAGCAGGTATGCAACACAAATTGCCATTGCCGTTTTTTGTACTGGCTACGCAAAATCCTATCGAACAAGAAGGTACATATCCTTTGCCTGAAGCACAGCTCGACCGTTTTATGTTCAACATCAAAGTAGAATATCCAACATTTGAGGAGGAAGTGCAAGTAGTGAAAAACACAACTGCGGCAAGAAAAGTAGTGATGAAAAAGGTGATGTCGGGCGAAGATATACGCTTTTTTCAGCAGTTGATACGAAAAATTCCGATTTCCGACAATGTATTGGAGTATGCAGTAAGATTGGCGAGCAAAACAAGACCAAATACGAAAATGGCAACGCCAGAAGTCAATAATTATATTTCGTGGGGTGCAGGCCCTCGTGCTTCGCAATATTTGGTGATTGGTGCGAAAGCAAATGCAGCTATTCGAGGCAAATATTCACCAGATATTTCTGATGTGAAAGCCGTAGCACAAGATATTTTGCGTCATCGTGTTGTGAAAAACTACAAAGCAGAAGCAGAAGGTATTACATTGGAGCAAATCATCAATAATTTGTTGTAAGAAAAAGAGTGTAGTTAAACAAAAGTAATAAAATACTAAAGTAAGACTAAAGCTTTTAGTGAAACGAAAAAGGTGCTATAACAAAATTATAATTAATTTTGTTACACTACCTTTTTTTTTTGAAGCAAAATTTGGCTTTTTTTTTGATACATATGAAAGTAATATTTTCATAAAAAAAAATTAGTATGCAATACTTTACAAAAACAGGACTAAAATTTTTTTTTAATTGTATTCTCTTATGGAGTATTATGGTTTTTAGCCATACTTTAACCATATCTGCCACAGAAAGCAGACTTTGGATAGAAGACAATATATTAGAAAAATCAAATATTGAAATAGCTTTTGCAAATCAAAAAAGCGAAGGTTTGCACATTTTTGCACATGGCCGTATGGGTAAAATATTACTCAATGAAGAGTGGTATAATACTAAGCAATTTGCTCAATGGCTACTACAAAACGACTTAGTTGAGCAAGAAAAACAAGTATATATTTATGCTTGTAACTTTGCTAAGGGCAAAAAAGGCAAAGCGGCTATCGAATATCTCGAAAAAAATCTAGGTATTTGTATAGCAGCTTCTGATGATGTTACGGGAGTGGATGGCGATTGGGAATTAGAAGTTGGCAATCGTTCCAACCATTTAGTTGTTGCAAATTATAGCTATAATTTGCAATGTACTAATCCGATACCAACCGCAACTGCCTATGTTCTTGCAGCAAGTTGCACCAATGAAACACCAAATGACGATGCTTATTTTCAAATATCTACTGCAACTAATGCTACACACTACAATTTTATAGCAGGTAGCGATTATAGCACAGGTGATGCCGATATTGCTAATGCAACAGCTTTTGATGTTTCAACAGATTTACCTTTACAGTTTGGAACGTTGGCAAATCCAAGCAGTTCGCAAGATTATACTATTCGTATTTTTAATACAGAAAGTGATTGTTATACAGATATTACAGTTACTTTGATGGAACAGGAATGTACGGTAGGTTGCTCTTGCATTGATTACGTTTACCTCAATGACCCACAAGATGATGTAAATGGTTTTATCCATAAGTTCAGCATCAATGTAGATGGAACACTTACTGAAATAGACGGAGATCCGAATACAGTAGGTACACAAAATTGGTTTCCAGCAGGCGGAGGTTTGCCTAGCCCACATGGTTTGGCAACAGACCTCAATGGCTATTTATACATTGCCGAAACCAGTAGTGGCGACATTCGACGTTTGACTTGCGAAGGAAATATGTCTGATGAATTGGATTTTGTCATTAATGATGGTGGATACAACTTTAGAAGTTATGAAAACATACTTTATGTCAATTCACGCAACCCAAATGAAATAAGAGCTTATGACCTTTGTGATGGTTCATTGCTAGGATACATAGAATTAGATGGTGCAGATACAGATGATTTGTTGGATTGGGGTTTTGAAATTGCAGCAGATGGCACTTTTTATGCCACAGCAGGCTGGAATGATTATGATGGTTCTAAAGATAGTCACATTTACCGTTTCACACCTACGCTCGCAGATTTTGTTGCACATACTTCTTATTCTGCTTTTATTACAGAAACCAGTTTTCCAAATGAGATTACTGATAATAACGATGTATGGGGAATTACCACAGATAATGCTGGAAATATGTATGTCGTCATGGCTCATTATGGTGCAAGTTTTACGCCCCCCTATGAAACTTGGATTTTGAAGTTTGACAATACAGGAGCATTGGTTGACCAAGCTTTTGAGGTAGATGATCAAGTAGATGGAGGAACAGGTTATTTCGGCTCAAGAGGAATTGTTTATTATGAACCCTTGAACATCTTGTATATAGCAGGTTTTGATGATTGTGTGGCAATTGTTGATGCAGCAACTTTGGATTATATAGGAGCAGCAGCAGGTTATGTACCAAATCAAGCTCCAAAAGGTGTAGCTTTATTAAAAGAATGCTGTCCAACGCCTAATCGCCAAACCATTAATGAGACATATTGTGTATCAGGCAGCAACGAACAATTATTTCTAAACGAATTATTCCCTTGCGATGGAGTTGTGTGTGAAGGGCAATGGATACCTGCTGATGCGGCGGCGGCGGCCATTTACAACGATTGTAACCAAAGTATTTCAGCGGGAATAGCTCCTGGTTGTTATAGTTTTACGAAAGGTTCTGATGGTTTGGAAAGTTTTCCTAAATGTGGTGCTTTTGAGCTGAACTTTAATTTAGAAATAATAGCTGCTCCTGAATTAACGGTATCTGCCGATGAAACAGTTTGTAATGGTGAAACTACTACACTAAGTATAACCACAACAGCTACCGACATTCAATGGCAAATGAGTACAATTTCTTGCACAGAAGGTTTTACAGATATTGACGGTGCAACATCTACAACTTATACTACAACAACATTAAGCAACACGACTTATTATCGAGTTGTAGCAAACGCAACAGGAGATTGTAATGTAGGAACTTGTCCATTTGAAAGCGATTGCATGACCATAAATGTAGATGGGCCAACACTTACCATAGATGGTGCTACTTGCGATGCAGGCGATACCACTTATACCATTGACTTTACAAGTGATGTCATAGTAACAAGCACGGCAGGCACAGTAGCTGGAAATCAAGTAATTGATATTCCTGTTGGTACAGATGTTACGATTACTGCCGAACTCAATAGCTGTACAATACAAAATAATGTTGTTTCGCCAGATTGTGAATCTAATTGTGAAGCACAAAAATGTATAGAAGTAATTGTTACTAAAATAGAATAGAATATTTAAGTACCAAGTACTATTTAATAAAGCATTCGTTTAGTGGCTAACGCATTGAA
>JBMZCV010000214.1:0-7645 GCA_049613665.1 Chitinophagales bacterium
TAAGCTTTTGATAAAAAAGGCCTTAAAAACTAATTGCTGACACAGAAAAACAAGTAGATATTTTTTTATAATATTTATTTTATTTCAAAGCGAGAATAGCTGTTAAATAGTACTTGATACTTAAAAGTTTGTAATATAAACTTTTTTTCAAAGGTTCTTTTTTCCTTTTTTGGAAGAAAGAACCTTTTTTACTGAAAAAAAGTATGTTTCTCCAACCAAAAAATGTTCCTTTTGTTAAACCAAGAATAGCTGTTAAGATGATGAGCTAATGAGCAACTATTTATGTTATCATTTCGTTTTCTTTATGTCAAACAAATTTTCGGTTCAAAGTGAAATCACTTGGTCTAAAGAACAATGGCACTTTTTGCGTGCAATATGTTATGTAATTGTTTGGTTTTTACTTAAATGTTACCAATAAATTTGCATTACCAAAACACAACTTTGGTATTTAACATAGTAAGAAAGCGTTTTAAGTAAATAATTTCAAATAATTCTTGCTGTTTTTTATTTTTGTTATTTGCATGAAGTCTAATTTCTGTAAAAATCACCAAATGATTTCACTTTGAACCAATTTTCTAAAAACAATCCATATGAAAAAAATAATAACCTTTAGCTTTGCATTTATACTTCTACTCACTTCATGTTATACAAAAAATGAGGACGGGCATTATGACTATTATTACGAAAATGCTGAACTTGTAGGAGATAATTATGTGGAGCAAGTCGAAAATCCTTTTGTTAATGTAACTGAACAACCTATTTCTACCTTTTCGATTGATGCTGACGGTGCTTCTTATGCCAATGTACGAAGATTTGTTATGCAAGACCAACAATTGCCTCCGCTTGGTGCTATTCGGACAGAAGAACTTATCAATTATTTTGATTTGGACTATGATTTTGAAGCCACCAATCACCCTATTTCATTAAATGGCGAAGTAAGTATTTGCCCTTGGAATGCTGAAAACAAATTGGTGCGAATTGGGCTAAAAGGCAAAGATATTCCGCAATTGCCAGCCTCAAATTTCGTTTTTCTTATAGATGTTTCTGGCTCAATGGACAGCGAAGATAAGCTTGAATTGTTGAAAAATGGTTTTAAATTGTTTGTAGATGAACTTTCGGCAGCCGATAAGGTAGCGATAGTGACTTATGCAGGTGGAGCAAGTGTTGTTTTGGAAGCAACGGCTGGCGATGAAAAGCAAAAAATTAAGAATGCAATTGACCAACTTGGAGCAGGTGGTGGCACGGCTGGAGCAGAGGGTATTGTGACAGCTTATGAAATTGCGGAGGCAAATTTTGTAGAAAATGGCAATAATAGAATTGTCGTTGGCACAGATGGCGATTTCAATATCGGTATTTCTAGTCAAGAAGACCTAATAACGCTCATTGAAGAAAAGCGAGATATAGGCGTTTTTCTAACAGTTTTGGGTGTTGGTAGAGGCAATTTGAATGATGCGGCTTTGGAGCAAATCGCTAATAATGGCAATGGAACTTATGAGTATATCGACAATATCGAACAACTGCGAAAGGTATTTCTTTATGAGTATGATAAGTTTTTTACGGTAGCCAAAGATGTGAAAGTTCAAGTAGCATTTAATCCCGAAAATGTATCGGCTTATCGTCTCATTGGCTACGAAAATAGGCTATTGGAGGCAGAGGCTTTTGAAGATGATAGCGAAGATGCTGGCGAACTTGGAGCAAATCAAAATGTAACAGCTTTGTATGAAATTGTGCCAATGGATAATCCAGACTTTAGAGATGTGCCTACTTTTACCATTGATTTTAGATATAAAGAGCCAAATGCTGATGTAAGTGTGCCTTTGGAATTGATGATTTTCGATGAGGGATATGCTTTTGAAGAAGCAAGCGATTTTATGAAATGGACAGCAAGTGTTGCAGCGTTTTCAATGCTATTATTAGACTCAGAATATAAAGGAAGCTGCACTTATGAACAACTCAATGGTTGGCTAAATAGTGCAAATCTGGCTGATGAACATGGTTTGAAGGCAGAATTTAAAAATATCGTAAATGCAGCATCAACTCTATAAACAAATGGCAGGCATTTTAAAAATGCCTGCCATCTAAATTCTCCAAAAAGATAAAGAATGCTCTTATAGGTGTTTTTTACTTTTTTGTTGCAAAAATACAGTCTAAAAACAAAAGAATCATTTTTGGGTTGAAGTCTAAAATCTAGTTATTACCTTTTTTGCTCAATATTTATCGCATCAAATACATTTTACCAACTCCATTTTGAAACAAAGCATCTATGCTTGAATTGTCGAAATGTTCTATCTTTTGGCCATTCAAATTTGCTACAACTCTATATAAATACAAGCCATTGCCAAGTGGATTTCCAAAAGCATCGGTGCCGTCCCACGCAAAATCGGTGATGTTTTGGCCAATATGTAAATCTCCCAACTCAGCTTGCGTAATTTCTCGCACTACTTTTCCAGAAACAGTCATAATTTGTATGTTGAAAAACTGTGGAATTTCGCTTCCTGTGAGTGTAAATACAAATTGCGTTGTGCTAGTAAATGGATTTGGATAATTTAAAACATTAGATAGCATTGGCTTTTGAAAAGACTTGAAACTAATTTGATAAGCAGCATTTTGTGTCGTAAAATTATTATCACTTCTATCTTTTGCCCTCACCAACAATTGATAAGTACCATCATTTTCGAGCTGTGGCGAAAATTCTACTAAAGCTTCATTCTTACTTGCTTCGGTTTGCGTAGCAGGAAAAAATTGTAGGTTTTCTGTGTCCGAAAAATAAATTTGTCTTTCCTCTATCGGATTGCCATATTCATCT
Source organism: Chitinophagales bacterium (assembly GCA_049613665.1). GTDB lineage: Bacteria > Bacteroidota > Bacteroidia > Chitinophagales > UBA2359 > JBMZCV01. The sequence goes on from JBMZCV010000214.1 coordinate 2,807, forward strand.
GGATAAACGAGTGAAATAGCAACATCAGCCGTATCATTTAAGGCTAAAAACGGGTTTTCGTCTCGTACTTTTATACTAATCATCGGTTTTGCCGACACAATTTCGCCATCTAAAATATGTTGTCCATCAAATGTAACATCTAAAATAGGATTAATTTTATCTGTTGTAACATGAAACGGCAATACCATAATATTGTTGAAATGGAACTTTTCGAGTTGATGGTCATTAGGATTTAGCTCAACAATTAATAAATTATCGCCTACCAAAGCTTCGGTACTATAATCAAAAGTATTGATAACAGTCTGATTGCCTAAAACAGGAGCGTGTAAAGGATATGCAATATCTAGCACTTCATTGTTGGCAGTCACAATGCTATAATTTACTGAAACACTATCCATATTTACACCCGTCACATTCGTAACAGCATATTCTAAATGTATATTTTCGCCTTCTTGCAAAGTATCACTATGGAAAACAAAATGATGGTTTTTGTTTAGAGCCAACTCGCCAGCCATATCATAAAAAACTCGCCAATGTTGCAATTGGGTAGGCGTAAAACTTGTCGTATCAGAATTGAACACTTCTAAACGCAAAAATGGATAAGTTTCGGCATCAATAATGTCTAAGTTTACTTCTGTCGCATTATCTGTGTTGAGTAGCAAGTTTTGAGTACCATTTGATGTTTGCCCATAAACATTTATGTTGAAATAATCATTGTTGTCAGTACTATTTTCCAAGCTATTAGCAGCCCAAAGCAAACGACTCCAAGCATGACTAGGCCCAATAGGAGGAGTTTTATAACCACCTGTTATTTTTCTTCCATCGACTCTAATTTGAGCAGTAAAAGTGGTATCTTCAGTAGTCTGAGGGCTATAAAATTCAGCTTCAAAACTGCTACTTCCTTTTCGGCCAAAAGCAATAAATGGATTATCTGGTGTAATGTCGTTGATTTCTGAAATGCCAATAGATTCAAAAAAGTCGTAAACTTCGGGCATTCTATCAAAAATGGGTTCAGTAGCATCTGTTGTTCCTATTCTGTGATTAAAAACGCTATAAACTAGCACATAATAACCACTTGGAACAACATTATTCATAAACATCAACATGGTATCAACTTGCCCTACCGAGCCTGTATAAAATTCAAAGCCGTACTTTGTGCCACCGCCACACTGCAAGTTGCCATAAGTGCCTCGTCCATTACAGTTTGTTCCTTGCACCAATTCTGATGTTAATGGCACTAGCACTTCTTCTGGTTTCAAAACCACAAAGGCCAAACCACCATTACAATCGCCTTTCAAACAAGATTGATTGGAGATAGCAAAACTAAAATTTAAGGTAGTTTCAATATCAGGGTAGCTTTCGGTAGAATTTGTGACACTCAAAATATTTTCTGTTCCGTCAAACTCAAACAATTCTGACGTTTCGCTAACATAAATATTAGTAAAGTTGTTTTCTGTAAATTGAAAATAGTCAGATTGATTCCAGCCAGCCTCACAGTCATCTATTTTATAAATAAAAGAACTTTGTTGCCAATTGTATGCACCATCATCTGGCGGCACTTGACTTGTTCGCCAATAATAAACAGTATTGTTTTGATATGAAATATTTGGTGTCCAATTGATAACTCCAGCTTCACTATTCAAAACCGTTTGAGCAATTGGATTTGTGAACAGAGCGGTTGTGTCCATTTCTATTTTATAAGGCAATGAACCAATCAAAGGCTGACCTGTGGAGGCAGAAAGTGTTGGGTTTTCTTGGCAAATAATAGAAAAGTTGCAGGGAGAAATAGGTACTAATAAATCTGAAAATATGAAAGTATTGGCAAAAGCAATATTATTATCTTCGCAATCTTCTATAATTTCATTGTCGTAATCTATATTTATTTCAAAAAAATTGTCGCCTGTAATATCCGTTGTTTCATTTTTTGTTTGAATAAATACTTGAAAAGTATCAATATAAATTGGTGTAGCAAAACGTTCAAGTGCTGCAATATTGCTTGTTCCATCTGGATAAGTTCTAATAATTTGAATGTTGAAAGAGTCGCTAACAGCATTGCCCAAATTAGTGACAACCGTATTGATAGCAAAAGAATCGATGTTAGCAGTTACCTGTTGAGGCTCAAAAAATACATCGTCATTTTTCAAAGCATATTCAGGATTATCCCATGAATTGATAACAACAGCAGGGTCAGCAGTCAACACAAATGTTTGATAAGCATAGCGAAAAGATTTGTTGGTTTCATCTTCCTCATACCAATCGTGTCCTACATTTTTGATATGCCTTCCGATAGGTTGATTATAGCTTGACTTGCAAAATTTTTCATAAAAATTGCTCATATACATATTCATAAAGGTAGGATAGCCCAAACCAATTGTACCAATAAAACCAATTGCACCGAGCTGTTCTGCTAAAATATAATCTTCTGCCATAGAAATAAAATTGCTATTTTCGTGTATATTACCAACATAACAAGAGCTTGAGAAGATAAAAGGATATTTTCCTGTATTTTGATAATCTGTTGGCGGCCCCATATCTACGTCCCAATATAAACCTGCACCATGTCCAACAAAATTGATAATTCCAACACCTTCATTTATTAATACATCTAAATCTGGAAACTCTACAATATCTTCATCGGCTTTTGTATAGGTAAAAACAACATCGCCAGCGAAAATACTATCTTCAAACATGGCTTTATAATTGTTGAGGTAGCCCAAAAAAAGCTCCGCTTCCTCAATATTCTTACCACCTGCAATATGAATAGCATTTTTTCGCCATGTTCTGTCTTCAAACGAACAAGAAACAGGAGCTTCATGTTGTATAATTTTATCTAAATAATTTTTTACATCATTAGGTGTGCGAGCAGGTATGCGACCCACCGCAATTTGCGGCACAAAACTAGCATCATTGCGACATACCAATTGCATATCGGAAGCCTGATTTCCATAAGTAGGCACTAAACATTGGCTAAACTCAGGAATGCTAAAACGTGTTTTATTGTAAGAAATGGATTTTCCTAAAATAAGCAGATATTCTGGCGGTGTTGCCCAAGTATCTATTGCGTCCGTAATGGCTTTCGTAATCGCCCAAGGGTGCTTTTGTATGCCATAAGCATATTGGTGATACAAATCTTCAATATCTAAAACTTGCACCTCATAGTTGCCGCCAACATCGCTTTCTCTGTATTCTTTGTAGCGTTCTATTTCATTTATTTCGCCTTCCATCAGCGAAGGGTGAGTCACGATTAAATAATTGCCTTGATTATTGGGCAAGCTATAATCCGTAAATTGAGTAGCTTGCATTTGTGAGACCGTGAGCAAACCACAGCTTGTGATAGAACAAGCTGGTGGAGTACAGAAAAAATCGCAGGTAGAAGTCGTGTTTACAATAGCTATTTTGCGTATATTTTCGCCATTGGCCACTTGTGGCAAAAATAGGCGATAAACATCATTTTCGAGGCTAGGCACAAAACGTAAATTATTGGTCAAATCATAGACAATGGCTTCATTGCCGCCATTAAAATTTTCTATTTCTATATATTTATCGCCATTATTTTCAATAGAAAAGACATATTTTTTTTTATTGCTAAAATTGAAATGTCTAGCATATCGCAAATTGATATAGACTACCGAATTTTTATCGACATCGGCCAAATCATTTTCAGAAGTAAAACTAACATCAGCCAAAGGCGGAGTTAAAATATTGCTCGGCAATTCAAAATTAATGTCAGTATATTCACGACCTTCATAAATTGCTTCATCAAAAAATTGGTCATTGACTTTTACTGTAACATGATGGTCGTCTATAATATCAAAATCGTCGGACTGTCCCACAACACGAGTATCTATATAAGCTGTTGGTTCGGCTTCATATATTTCTGAAATAGGCATTTTATACACTTTTTCGACGGTTTCCAAAATGCGTTCACCCACAAAACCTTCGGCATATTGAAAGTTGCTAAAAAAATTGTTGGAAGCTCCTAAACTACGATAAGGGTCGCCGCCCGAAAATTGATTGATGATAAGACGATTAGATGTTTCCCAAAAAAAAGCTTCTTTTGCAGGCAAGTTTCCTGTCAAATCATTGGTGATATTTTGGTATCTAAGATTTGCACCAGCATTAGAAAGACTTAAATAGTAAATAGCCGTATCACAAAACAAATTGTAATAAGGATTTAGTTGCCATTCTTCTTCTTCATACAGCAATTTGTCGAAAGTGCCATCATTAGGTGTACCATAAAATTCGATATAATCATTGTCGCCCAAAGCCGTATTTGTACTCACATAAACAGGCACTTGCTCACCCAAATATTCTAGCCGAATATCATTTGCGGCAATGTTTGTTCCAATACTTTGGCTCAACACATCATAGTTGATGCGATAAGTAGCAGGGTGTACAACCTGAATTTGATAATAAGTTTTTGTATAATCAATCCATTCATTGTGATACGTTTCTTGTGCTTGCAAGTAGCTAGTCATCAAGCAAATGAATAGGAAATAAGTAAAGCCTTTAAAAATATTTTTTTTAATGTTTCGCATAGTGAGTGCTTACTTTTATTGATAGTTATAAGCTGTTGAAAATCAGTAAGTTAGTAAGGTTCAAAAAAATATTTATTGATTTGAGTTTGAGATTTTTTGCCATACTTCGCTGAAAAATCTTGTTTTTCAAAAAAACTGCCTAAAATCGTTAACTTATTTTTTTGCCATTACTTTAGTACACTGTAATTTAAAACTTCTAAGGTTTTTGAGAAATGTTAGCCTTTTGTTGAGTTGTGATAGGTTTTAAAAACCTGTCACGTCTAAGCTCATTTAAAGCTTTTTTTTCAATAACAAGAAAGAA
>JBMZCV010000215.1:0-7558 GCA_049613665.1 Chitinophagales bacterium
CGTGGCATATTTTTATTTATATTTTAAATGGTTTTTACATTTAAACCTTGAAGGTTTTTAAAACCTTCAAGGTTTGAAGATACTTATATTTTGCTAAAAGGCTTTCGTTTGATATATTCGCCATAGCCTTTTTCTATTTTCACTTCGCCATTGTCGATAGCTACTTTTCCACGCAAAATAATAGTTTTGCATTTTCCTGTCATTGGTCTGCCTTCGTAGCCAGAATAATCGACATTCATATGGTGAGTTTTGGCAGATAAAATGTGTTTTTCTTTTGGGTCAAAAATCACGATGTCGGCATCAGAACCGATGGCGATAGTGCCTTTTCGTGGGAACATACCGAAAATTTTGGCGGCATTTGTGCTAGATACTTCTACAAATTTGTTGAGGCTAATGCGTCCTTTATTTACGCCTTCTGAAAACAACAATTCCATACGATTTTCAATAGCAGGGTGTCCATTCGGAATTTTAGAAAAATCGTCTTTGCCCATCATTTTTTGCTCCCACATAAAAGGGCAATGGTCTGTTGCTACGACTTGTATCAAGCCTTGATTGATACCTGCCCAAAGATGTTTTTGGTCTTTTTTCTCTCGCAAAGGTGGACTCATGACCCATTTGTGTCCGTCTTCTCTTTCATACAAAGAAGCGTCTAAAATGAGGTACTGAATACAAGTTTCTACATGCACTTTTTGGTTGCGAGAAGTTGCACGACGCACCGCATTCAGCGCACCCTCGCAAGTGAGATGCACGATATACGATTTTACGCCTGTATAATGTGCCATGTCCGAAAAGCGGCCAGAGGCTTCTGCTTCCGTTACTTCGGGCTGCGAAAGATAGTGATAGAGTGGCGATAATTTGCCTTCATTGCGGTGTTTAGCTATCAAACGGTCAATCATATCGCCATTTGTGGCATGAACTGTGACCATTCCACCATGTTTTTTTACCTCACGCATCAAATCAACCATTTGTCCATCATCAATCATCAACGCACCTTTATAAGCCATAAAAGTTTTGAAAGAAGTAATTCCTTCTTCCTCAACTAAACGACTGATTTCTTTTTTCGTGTTTTCATTGTAATCTGTTACGGCCATATGATAGGAATAATCGCCATAGGCTTTTCCTTGCGATTTTTGCTGCCAAGTATTGAGTGCATTATATAAGGTGTCGCCTTGCGTTTGCAAAATAAAATCAATGACCATAGTAGTGCCTCCGTGCAAAGCCGCCAAAGTGCCAGACGCATAATCGTCGCTAGAAGAAGTACCCATAAAAGGCATATCTAAGTGAACGTGAGGGTCTATGCCGCCAGGAAAAACTAATTTTCCAGCCGCATCAATGGTTTGTTCAGCTTGGTAGGGGAGGTTTTTGCCAATGGCTACGATGCTTTCGTTTTCTATATAAATATCGGCAGTATAATCGTCGGTTGCCGTGACAATGTGTCCATTTTTGATGAGTAATGACATATATGATTAGTTTTTTATTGAATGTTATTTGAAGAAGCTGAGTGTCGCAGTAAAAAAGGACGTTAAGATAGGTAAAAATATTTAAATTGTGGTGGTTTTAGGCTTTGATTTTTTATTTTCAGTTGGAAAAAAGATATAAAAAAAGATGTCTTTGCGAAAGTTTTAAACTTCTGAAAAGACATCTTTTTAGTGGCTCTAAATGTTTTTTCATTTCAGAGCAAGAATACTACTTAGAACTTCTAAGATTTAAGTTTCGCTATAAATAAAGCAATTTTATCTAATATACTCAGGTTTTCCTTATATATATACATTTTTTGATTCTTCTGTTGCACCACCTTTTTGTTTATGATTTTTCATGCCTTTATCAGAAAAATATTTTTCTATTTCATGAGTATTTTCGAAACTTCTAGCATCATTTATTTTAAAATAAATTGCTAAATAGTTACAAAAAATAAAAAAAAAGCAAACAAACTCTCGTTCATCTGCTCACATTTCAGTTTTTCAATAAAATTATTTTTTCGCTCCTAACAATAAAATCGTTTCGTCTCAAAAAACAACTCTTTATTATAAATATTTTTCTTATCTTTTTTAGCTTTCGATTTTTTGTTAGAAACAGTAGATTTGCTTTTTTTACAATCATAAAAAACCGTAATTGTTGGCCGCTGACTATACACCTTGAAATCGCCTTTCGCATCAATATAAGCAAAAATGACCGATTTGGGAGCAATCCGAATATGTCCATAATACAACAACTTTTCATAGCCTTTTGTGTGTTCGTTTAGCTCTTCTTCTGTAAAACGTTGTGTTACTTTCAGCAAATATCGATTTGGCTGAATACCTTCTAAAATATGTACTTGATTGGCCTCAAAAGTAGATTTGTCAAATGTTAATGTAAATGCCTTACCATTAAAAACCTTCAAATATAAGGTAGAAACATTGTGATTGGAGTTGGCAAAAGTAGTGCCTGTTGAGCAAATAAAAAATAAAGCAACAATAAATATATGTATAAATTTTTTCATATTGTTTTGATTTTTGAAAGTTAAATAATGAGAGTTCTAAATAAGTTTGAATAGTAAGGACGATTACATAATTTATTGTTATTTACGCTAAATGCTGCAAAATGGTTTCGGTTTTTATTGCATTGTTATAATAAAACATATAAAGCATGACTAATGTTAATCTTGCTTTTTTTGCAAAAAAAAATGAAATAAAGCATAGTTGTTCTCATTTTTTCATTTTTCATTATCTTTGCACAAACGAAAATAATAATGATTCCAGAACATACTGTTGCACAGATTTTAGAAACTGCACAAATAGAAGAAGTAGTTTCTGATTTTATCAATCTCAAAAAAAGAGGAGCGAATTATATCGCCAACTGCCCTTTTCACAATGAAAAAACACCATCTTTTTCTATTTCTCCATCAAAAGGTATTTTCAAGTGCTTCGGTTGCGGCGTAGCAGGCAATTCTGCAAAGTTTGTGATGGAACATGAAAAAATCAACTATCCCGAAGCCTTGCGTTTTTTGGCAAAAAAATATAACATTGAAGTCGAAGAATTTAATAATGAAGAAGTAAGAGCCGAAAACATGCAAAGAGAAGGCTTATTCATTGTGAATACTTTTGCTCAAAAGCACTTTTCCGAAAATCTTTTGGAGGTAGAAGAAGGCAAAACCATTGGCTTGAGCTATTTTGAAGAAAGAGGATTTCGCAAAGATACTATCGAAAAATTTCAGCTCGGTTATAGTGTCGATTCTTTCGATAAGTTTATAAAAACAGCAAAGGCAAAAGGCTATAATGTTGATTTGTTGAAAAAAGTAGGTTTGATTCTCGAAAAAAACAACCGAAAATTTTCCTTTTTTAGAGGCAGAGTCATGTTTCCTATCCACAATTTGAGCGGAAAAGTCATTGCTTTTGCAGGTCGGACTTTGCGAACCGACAAAAAAATACCGAAATATATCAACTCGCCAGAAACCGAAATTTACAACAAAAGTAATGTGTTGTATGGCATTTTTTTTGCTCGAAATACCATCAGAAAAAAAGACGAATGTTTCTTGGTAGAAGGTTATACAGATGTAATCTCTTTGAATCAAGCAGGTATCGAAAATGTTGTAGCTGCTTCTGGAACGTCCTTAACAATTGGTCAAATTCGCTTGATTAAACGCTATACAAAAAATATAAGCATTTTGTTTGATGGAGACCCAGCAGGTATCAAAGCAGCTTTGCGTGGCATAGATTTGATTTTGAAAGAAGAAATGAACGTAAAAATCATTTTGTTACCAGAAGGAGAAGACCCAGATAGTTATGTAAAACAACAGGGTCGCACAGGTTTTGAAGCTTATGTGAAAGAGAATAGCAAGGATTTTATCTTTTTTAAAACTGATTTGCTGCTAAAAGAGGCTCAAAATGACCCTATAAAACGTGCCGAAGCAGTCAATGATATTATTCAAACCTTGTCGAAAATTCCAGACCCAATTAAGCGAGCTTTGTATATTCGTGAGTGTAGTGCACTCTTGCAAATTAGCGAAAAAATAATTATCAATGCAACTAATAAAATAAAGTGGCGAGACATCACAAAAGAGCAGATGCAACAAAAGCAAATGCCAATAGAAAAGAAACAAAAAGCTGAAAATCAACGTTTTATAGATAAAGAAATTCAGCAAATTCATTTAGCAATAGAAGATGAGAATGTTGCCGTAAAGCCGCAAAACTTTCAAAAAAGAATAGTAACCGAAGAGGGATTGATGCGTGTTTTGCTCGAATATGGACACAAAGAAATTGATATTGATGTGCCTGTTTTGGCGTATATCATTAGCGAAGTTGAAGAATTGCCTTTTCAAAACAAGACGTATTGCAAAATTGTCGATTATTATAAAGACCATTTGGAAGAAGGGCATTTATTGACTTCTGATTTTTTTATTTCGCACGAAAATGATGAAATCAGTCGAACTGCTGTGGATTTGCTTTGTTTGCCCTATCAGAAAAGCGACAATTGGGAAAAAATGCACAATATTTTTATTACTGAAATGGTTTTGCGTTTTAAGGAAGAAATTGAAGATTTGCTCAATAACTATAAATTGCGGCACGTCATGAAATTGATTGATGAAAATTTATTGCACATCAAAAAAGTGAAATCTGCAAGCGATTTGACAGAGCATCTTGAAACACATAAAATGCTATTGGATTGGAAAAAAAGTTTATCAAAAATTTTGGGCATTGTGATACTTCGATAAACTAAAAAATGAAAAATTGATGAAATAAAAAAAGCAGCTTGTCATTTTTTGAGCAAGCTGCTTTTTTGTTTTTTTATAAAAATGTTATACATATTTTAACAAACGATAGACTAAAAAGAAAATCCATCATTTGGAATAACGCCAGCCTGCATACTATCTACAATTGCAGCAGTAGCAGCATTGTATCTAAATACATATCCACGGCTAATAAAATCTTTAGCGTCTGTTGCAAACAGGTAATTGCCTTCACTATCAAAACCCAAACCATAAAAAGATTTCGCAATAAAAGCAGTTTCATTCAAGCTAGAAGCATCAATATCGTGCTGAAAAACTTTACCATTATAAATATAATATAACATATTGTTTTCGCTGTTGATAACCAAATTGCTTGGCGAACCATATATGCTACCAAAAGCCAAATTGCTTTCCAAATCGTAAGTTGCAGCGTCAATTCTGCTCAAACTTCCCACCGTACTAGCTGCTTCATCTACGTTCCAATCGGCATCATACACCGTATTTCCATTACAAACTGCCCAAACCTTGTTGTTAGCATCTAGTTGTAAGCTGTTAGGATTAAAACCAACTGTAATGCTTTGTGTCAATTCATCGCTTTCCGTATTGATAACTTCAATGCTATTTGCCGAGCCAAAACCGCCACTACAAGCTACCCAAACTTCATTTCCGACACGCAACATATGTTCTGCACCAGCATCAGTCGCAATTGTTTTTGTAATGGTGTTGGTTGTTAAATCAATAACCGCAATACTTCCTGCAACTCCACCTTCGCCCCATTGAGAAACGTAAGCTTTATTATTATCAATTCCCATAAAATATCTTGGCAAAGCCAAACCTTCAATAACGCCTGTCGATTTGAAAGTTTCGGCTTCTACAACCTCAACTACATTAGCATTATTGACTACGATATAAGTATTGTCGTTGTGCAAGCTTACAGATTGAACAACATTGCCTAAAGGTCTATTGTTTACAGTTTCAAAAACATTATTTTCTATGCTAGATTCCACTTTGTTGAAAAAGCTAATACTACCTGTACCTGCTCCACCGTCGAAAGGCCCTTCGTTGCTAATCAAAACACCCTCGTTATAAGTAATGATGTCTTCGTCTTCGTCGTCAGTTGATTCACAAGCGGTGAATGTTCCTAAAATGGCTAAAATTACTAATAAATAATTTTTTCTTAAATAAAATAATTTCATGTTCATATTTATAAGGTTTAAATAAAGTTGGAACAACAAAAAGATGTAAATTTTGTTGCAAATTTTGGCAAATATAGTAGAAACTTAGCAGAAAAAAAACAACTAAGAAAGCTATTTTTTTATAAAAAGTAAGTAGCTAAAAAAAAGAATACGCAAAATTATTTTTAACTTCGCCATGTGTATATACAAAAAATAAAAATCGTTAATTTTAAAAACTATGAACAAGCAAGTTTGCGTTTTTCGCCGAAGCTAAATGTTGTAGTTGGGTCAAATGGTACAGGTAAAACCAATTTATTAGATGCCATTTATTATATGTGTTTTTGCAAAAGTTACTTTAATGCTTCTGACAATTTAAATATTAGACATAATACATATTTTTTTAGAATAGAAAGTGTATTTGTGCTAAATGAAAAAGAAGAAAGCGTAGTAGCAAAAGTTGGGCAAGGACGCAAAAAAGAAATGCGGCATAATCAAATAGTTTATAAAAAACTATCTGAACATATTGGTTTGCTACCTCTCGTCATGATTGCACCTGATGATGTCAGCCTGATAAAAAATGCTAGTGAAGAACGTAGAAAGCTCATAGACAGCACTTTATGTCAATTAGACTCTACTTATTTGGCAAATCTCATACAGTACAATAAGCTCCTAAAACAGCGAAATGCTACTTTGAAATCTTTTGTGGAAAAACGCTTTTTCAATGCTACTTTATTGCAGACATATGATGAACGACTCATTCCTTTAGGAAAATTTATACATTTTAAAAGAAAGGAATTTGTAGAAAATTTAATGCCTATTTTGCAAGTTTTTTATAAAATATTAAGTCAAGGAAAAGAAAAAGTAGCTTGCATTTATAAGTCTCATTTAAATGAAAAAGAGTTTGGCGAGATTTTGAAAGCAAACTTAATGCAAGATAAACAAGTCCAAAGAACAACGCAAGGCATTCATCGTGACGACTTGCTATTTTCTATTGATGGCTATCGTTTGAAAAAATTTGGCTCACAAGGCCAACAAAAATCTTTTTTATTGGCCTTAAAGTTGGCAATTTATCGTTATATTCAACAAAAAAAACAGCAGAAGCCTATTTTATTGTTAGATGATATTTTTGATAAACTCGATTTGCAGCGTATCGAACAACTTATTAGTATTGTAACAAAAGAAGATTTTGGGCAAGTTTTTATTTCTGACACTCAATTGAAGCGAATTAAAATTATTTTTGATAAATTAAGCTTATCTTATTGTGTCTTTGAGATAAAAGATAGTCAAAATATTGTTAGTTTAAATTACTAAGTATCTAGAGAATAATGACTGTTAATTATTTTGCATGTTTTAAAAAGTATTTTATAATTTTGTCCTTATGTCTTTCAGATAGTTCGCTTTTCTGCTGTTCTTTCGTTTTTTTCGTCAAGCAAAAAAACGAAAAAAAAAGTCAAGACTGTTTAAAAATCTTAACGTCTTTTGTCACAAAAAAAACTCGCTTAAATTTGTTGTTGAGTGATATTTTTATTTGTTAAGCTATTTTTTTTCAAAAAAACAAAAGTTTTACATTTAAACGCTCAGACAGGTTTCTGTGCTTAACGCTTTTTTTGCACCAAAAAACTAATTTTTAAGTACCAAGTACTATTTAATAAAGCATTCGTTTAGTGGCTAACGCATT
>JBMZCV010000216.1:0-7494 GCA_049613665.1 Chitinophagales bacterium
TAACTCAAAAAATCTCTGCCTCAAATCGTGAACTTATTTTTTTGCTGTTACTAAATAAAAAAAGAGGGGAGTTTATTTAATAAACTCACCCTCTCATTACAAAAACAATATTACCGCAAAATGAAAGATTATTTTTCAATAGCTATTTAGGTGTGTGCATTTTTTAGCCAAAATTATCACAACATAAATAGTTACATTTCTCAAACCATTAAACAATGATTTTCACAAAGTTAAACTAAAAAAATAAATTTATCTTATTTCATAGCCGATATTTTTTGAAAAAGCTTATTTTTTTATTTTGCTGTTTTATGTTCTAGCGTTGCTTTTACGAATGCCTGAAACAAAGGATGAGGATTTAGAACCGTGCTTTTTAGCTCTGGGTGAAACTGAACACCGACAAACCAAGGATGTTCTTTGTGTTCGACAATTTCTACCAAGTTGGTAGCTGCATTGATGCCTGTTGGCTGCAAACCTGCTGCTTCAAATTGTTTGAGATAGGTATTGTTGAACTCATAGCGATGTCGGTGTCGCTCCGAAATATTTAAACTACGATAAGCTGTTGCTGCTTTTGTTTTGGCTTTCAAACGACAAGGATATGCCCCCAAACGCATTGTACCACCTTTTTGTTCAATATTTTTCTGGTCAGCCATCATATCAATCACAGGATATGGCGTATTTGCTTCCATTTCGGTAGAGTGAGCAGCTTCGAGTTTCAGCACATTGCGAGCAAACTCAATCACAGCACATTGCATGCCCAAACAGATGCCGAAAAAAGGCAAATTATTTTCTCTAGCATATTTTATAGCTGTTATTTTACCTTCTATGCCACGCTCGCCAAAACCAGGTGCTACCAAAATGCCGTGCAAATCTCCAAACTTTTCTATCACATTATTTGCCGTAATATATTCAGAATGAATGGTTTTTATATTAACTTTACAATCATTCATAGCTCCAGCATGAACAAATGCTTCATGAATAGACTTGTAAGCATCTTGCAATTCGACATATTTTCCTATCAAACCGATATTGACTTCATAAGTGGCTGTTTTTAGTTTTCCCAAAAACATCTTCCACTTCTTCATGTTCAATTCGCTGTGTGTAGGCAGCCGCAATTTGTCTAACACAATACGATCTAGGCGTTCTTTAAACAAAATGAGCGGGACATCATAAATGGTTTCGGCATCAATAGCTTCAATGACAGCATTGCTTTCGACATTGCAAAACTTTGCTATTTTGCTCCGAATTTCGTTTGAAATATGTTTTTCGGTGCGACAAACCAACACATCTGGCTGAATACCATGACGTGAAAGTTCTTTTACAGAATGTTGTGTAGGTTTTGTTTTTAGCTCTTTGGCAGCCGACAAATAGGGGAGAAGTGTGAGGTGAATCACTACGCAATTTATCAAGCCCAACTCCCAACGCAACTGCCGAACTGCTTCAATATATGGCAAAGATTCAATATCGCCAACCGTACCGCCAAGTTCTGTAAGCACGACATCAAACTCACCTGTGTTGCCGAGCATCAACACTCGCCTTTTTATTTCGTCTGTTATATGCGGAATAATTTGAACCGTTTTGCCCAAATATTCACCTTTTCGCTCATTTTCTATAACCGTTTGATAAATTTTTCCTGTTGTTACATTATTTGCCTGTGAAGTCGTGATGTCTAAAAAACGCTCATAATGTCCTAAGTCGAGGTCTGTTTCTGCACCATCATCAGTAACATAGCATTCTCCATGTTCATAAGGGTTTAAAGTACCTGGATCGACATTTAAATAAGGGTCAAATTTTTGTATCGTTACTTTCAAGCCTCTAGCTTGCAGCAAGTTGCCCAAAGAAGATGCGATGATACCTTTTCCCAAAGAAGAAGTAACGCCTCCTGTTACGAATATATGTTTTGTCATAATAAACTGTTGTGTTGTTGCTAAAAAAAGAATTTTGTTGTGTCGCAAAAATAGTTCTTTTATTTTAGAGGCAAGGAAAAAAAGCTTTCTCATTTTAGATATAAAATATTAAAATGCAAATCAGTTTGAAAAAAACGAAAAACTTATCTTAATTTTGGCGTATAAGAAAGGAGAAGTAGTTACTAAACTTTTGCTATTAAATAGAGTCAAAGCAATATTTGTGTCAAAAAACTGTTTTTCTATTACTTACCCTACTTACTTTTTTTGCTAACAATGTAATAAACAACTACTATATTATGTCAATTTGGGTTGAAAACATTTTTTTCACCTCAAGAGCTTCCACTATTACCTTTTTCAAAAAACATAATAAAGTTTTATCTACCATGAAGTCACTATATACTCACATATTCATATATTTATTCTTATTTCTTTTTACTCATCTAAATGCAGAAGCACAATATAACAAGAAATGGGAAAAAGGCATTGAGGAGTTTGCTCATTTTTCAGATGTTGTAGAGCTCGAAAATGGCGATGTTATATTGGCTACCAACGACAGGCAAGGCCATATAGAAATGATGCGACTCAATGAAAACGGTGGCAAAGTTTGGCAAAAAGCCTTAGCAATAGGTGGCAAGCTCGAAGTAGTGTCGATGTGCAAAGTCAATTATCAAGTAGCCATTTTGGCCATCAAAGACAACTCAAAAACTGTTGTGATACAAATAGATGACGCTGGCCGTGAAAAATGGCGAAAGTCTTTTTCAGATGTTTTTGGCTATCATATCGCATTTTCCGACAAAGGAAAGCTATTTGTTGCAGGCGAATCCTTTTATAAAAATGCCAATTTTTGGGCAGCAATGTTGAGCAAAGATGGCCGTGTAGTTTGGGAAAAAAGCATAAATAGCTCGGTAACAGAAGTCGCTTATAGCATTGCACCTACAAAAGATGGTGGCTGTGTTTTGGCTGGCGAAAGCAACCGACAAGTGTTGGCAATACGGCTAAGTGCGAAAGGCGAAGTCGTTTGGGATAAATTATATGGCGAAAATGGCTACCAACATTTTGCAAAACATATCTCAGTCTTGCCAAATGACAATTTTTTGATTAGTGGCTACGAATCCAAAACAGGTTTCAAAAAGCGAGAAGATTGTTGGCTCATGAAAATTGATAGCAGGGGAAAAGAGGTTTGGAAAAAAAATTTGGGCAAAGAATATGACAATGAATATGCTGTTTTGAGCAGACCAAATAACAATAATTTAATAGTAGGAGCAAATATAGAAAATCGGAATGGAAAACAAGCGTGGTTATTTGGTTTAAATACTCAAAGAGAGATGATTTGGAGCGAAAAGCTGCGAAAAAATCAAGGAACGATTATGCACAATTTTTTGCAAACTAAAGATAAGGGAATTGTTGTTGTAGGTTCAAAAATAGATAGTTATGGCCAGAAAATGGCGTGGATTGTAAAGCTAAAAAATGAACGAACTACCGCAAATAGTACGCCACCGCAAGCAAATATAAAACCTAATAGCCAAGCAGCAGCAAAACCAAATTATGCAGACAATCGGCCGCCCAAACCTTATATGAAACCAACAAGTTCTGAAAATAAACCATCACAAAGTAATTCATCTAATACAGCTAGAGAAACAGCAAAAAGAGATAGCAATGCACCACAAATAGCTGTTTATCAACCAATTATAGATAAAAATAAATCAGTAACTGTAAAATCAAATAGTATTAAAATTGAAGGGCTTGTAAGAGATGAAAGCAAATTGGTTTCTATTCAAATAGGCGAATATCCGCAAAATGTGAGTAGAACAAGCACGAAAAAAAGCGACTTTTCGGCTACCATACATTTAAATATAGGGCAAAACAAAATTGATATTCGAGCTATTGATGAGCATGGTAATTTGGCTACCGAAACCCTTTTTATCACTTATGAAACCGTTAGAGATATAACAGGCCCAGATTTGCAAATTACGAGTCCACTATTAGATGGAAATGCTTTTGCTACCATTTTTGAGAAAAATGTTAAAATAAAAGGTTTTGCGACCGATGCGAGCGGTGTTCGTTCTGTTAGTGTAGGAGGA
Organism: Chitinophagales bacterium; assembly: GCA_049613665.1. GTDB lineage: Bacteria > Bacteroidota > Bacteroidia > Chitinophagales > UBA2359 > JBMZCV01. The sequence goes on from JBMZCV010000216.1 coordinate 3,986, forward strand.
AACCCTGCTGTTTTAGCCAAAAAAGGAGAGAAAGAAACGACTTTTGAAGCAACGGTTTTACTAAAAAAAGAGGGAGAACATCGCATTGAAATTGTTGCGTTTGACGAAAAAGGAAATACACAACATTATTTTTGCAAACTGCAATTTGAAGATATGGAAATCACGCCAACAAAAGGAAAAAATTATATTTTGACTATCGCAGTAGATGAATATTATTTGCAGTCGCAACGAAATCTGAATAATCCTGTGAAAGATAGCAAAGCGGTTGTCGCTGCTCTGCAAAATCGCTATCAATTTTCAAAACAAAACACAGTAGCTTTGTATAACAAAGAAGCAACTAGCCAAAGCATTCGACAAGCTTTCAGAGAAATGGTGCAAAAACTAACCAAAGACGATAATCTAATTATCTATTATTCTGGACATGGCGTTTATGATAAAGTGATTGACGAAGGCTATTGGACACCTTACAATACTGACCCAAATAATTATAAGTCTTACATTTCAAACTCTGATATTCTTACTTTTGTTAAATCTATGAAAGCCAAACATGTTTTCGTCATTTCAGATGCTTGTTTTTCTGGCTCTCTTTTTGCCGAGAAAAAAGGATTTTTGCAAAATGTAGAAAAATTTCCTTCTCGTTGGTGCTTGGCTTCTGGCCGACTCGAAACCGTTTCCGATGGAATTGCTGGCTACAATAGCCCTTTTGCCGATGCTATACTCACCTATCTAAATCAAAATAGCAAGCCTATGTTTGCCTCTTCAGAGCTGGCCCAATATGTCAAAATTACGGTCGCCAACAATACAGAACAAACGCCTATCGGCAATCCATTGCGAAATGTAGGCGACAAAGGTGGCGAATTTGTATTTAAATTGAAGCAAGCCCTAATAAAATAGAACAAAATTGAAATGTTATTTGTTGGAGAAGAGCAAGATAATGTTCAATAATTTACTTTGACATGAAGGCTATAATGTTATCATCAACAACGAAAGAAACCAACTTTATTGTTATTTAAGTGCCAAGCACTATTTAATAAACGGTCGATTCGTTGCTAACGCATTGATAATCAGTATGTTAGCTTCAACGAGAAGTATCACTATTTCTGTCCAACTACTTATTTTGCAAAAACAACCTAATTCTTTTCAACAAATAACAATATATTTATGAAAATTGGCATGGTATGCTACCCAACTTATGGCGGTAGTGGCGTTGTGGCCACCGAACTCGGCAAGGCATTGGCCAACAAAGGGCATCAAGTACATTTTGTGGCTTATGAACAGCCTGCTCGTTTACATCATTTTTTCGAAAATATCTATTTTCACGAAGTTAGCTTCACCAACTATCCGCTTTTCGTCTTTCCGCCTTACGAAACAGCTTTGGCAAGTAAATTGGTAGATGTCGTAAAATTTCAAAAGCTAGATGTTATTCATGTGCATTATGCTATTCCACATGCTTCGGCCGCATTTTTGGCCAAAAAAATTCTAGCAGAACAAGGCATTCATATTCCTGTTGTGACGACATTGCACGGTACAGATATTACGCTTGTGGGCAAAGATTCTACCTTTGAGCCAGTCGTTAGTTTTTCTATCAATAAATCTGATGGCGTGACGACTGTTTCTGAAAGTTTGAAGCAAGAAACCTTCGATTATTTTGAAATAACAAACGATATAGAAGTGATACCGAATTTTATAGATTTGGAAGCTTTCAAAAAATACGACAAAGACCATTTCAAAAAGGCCATTGCACCACAAGGAGAGGCTATTGTGATGCACGTTTCCAACTTTCGAAAAGTAAAACGTATAGAAGATGTTGTGAATATATTTCATGGCATACGGCAGCAAAAACCAGCAAAATTGTTGTTGGTAGGAGATGGGCCAGAGCGTAAAAAAGCGGAGGCTTTGTGCAGAGAGTTGGCGATATGTCACGATGTGCGATTTTTGGGCAAGCAGCAAGCAGTTGGCGAGTTGTTGGCTATTGCAGATTTGTTTTTGATGCCTTCCGAAAAAGAGAGTTTTGGTTTGGCGGCTTTGGAGGCTATGGCTTGCGAAGTGCCTGTTATTTCTTCGAATGCAGGCGGTTTGCCAGAAATAAATATTGATGGCGAAACTGGTTTTATGAGCGATGTAGGCGATGTGAAAGATATGATAGCAAAGTCATTGAAGATTCTTAGCGATGAAAATAGCTTACAGACATTTAGAAAAAACGCTTTGGCACAAGCAAAACGCTTCGATATTGCGAATATCTTGCCTTTGTATGAAAATTATTATCAAAAAATAATTGAAAAATGCAAGGCTATGCAGCAAACTGAAGCTGTTTTATAATAACAGATTTTGAAACACTTGTTTTAAGAAAAAAGCTGGAAAATGTATATCGTTTTCCAGCTTTTTTTGTGTAGAAAAGTAGTGCTTTTTACGTTTTTTCGAGCGAAAAAGTTAGAAAACACTTTTTTCAAGAAAAATTAAAATGTTTTTTAGGGGAATTATTTTAGTTAAATAAAAATGTATAAAAGTTTGTTTTTCAATAGCTTAAAGTAAATAGTAAAAACATCAAATAATAGTAAAAATATCTTTTTGAGTAGAAAAATGCCGATTCGTGTCTTTGCGGTTTTCTATGCAATAGTGCATCTTTGTAGTAAAATTAAGAAATTAAATAGATAACCATAAAAACATTCTAAAAGATGCAAAACAATAAACTACTTTTTTTATTTATGATGTGCTGTTTTGGCTTATATACGCAAGTGAGTAAGGCACAAGTTTCGGAAAGCGACTCGCTGGAGTTGGTAAATTTTTATTACGCTACTAGTGGCGATAATTGGAATAATAATTCTGGTTGGTTAGTTGAGCCTGTGAGTGAGTGGTATGGAATTACATTGACGGATGATGGAAGTGCTGTAAAAGAAATTTTTATTTCATTTAATAATTTGACAGGAAATACTCCAAATTTAAACCTGCAATATTTGGAAGTTTTAGGATTACATCATAATCAATTAATAGGAAACATTCCAGATTTTAGTAATTTACCAAATCTAATTACATTACATTTGAATAACAACTTATTGATAGGAAATATTCCAGATTTTAATAATTTGCCAAATCTAATTATCTTATATTTAAATGACAACCTATTAACAAGCAATATTCCAAATTTTAGCAACTTACCTTATTTATCTTCCCTTGTATTGAGAAATAATCTTTTAACTGGAAATATTCCTAATTTTGATAATTTACCCAATTTGAGTTTTTTATGGATAAACAATAATCAATTAGTAGGAACTATTCCAAATTTTACTAGTTTTCTGAACTTAGAAGAAATACACATTACCAATAATCAAATAACAGGAACTATTCCAAGTTTTACTTTACCTTCTTTAAAGGTATTGCAAGTAGATAGTAATGAATTAACAGGTAGCATTCCTGATTTTAATTTACCAAACTTGCGTGATTTATATCTTTCAAATAATGAATTAACAGGTAGCATTCCTGATTTTAATTTACCAAACTTGCGTGATTTA
>JBMZCV010000217.1:0-7473 GCA_049613665.1 Chitinophagales bacterium
CAAGTTTAATAACACAAAACAAACAAAATGACTTAATAAGTAACAGGTCTAATGACATTCATACAATAGAAGTTTTTGAAGCTTTTGATAGGATTTTGCCTTCTTGGAATGCCAAAGATGCCTATTCTTATATAGAGGATTTTACAGTTGATGCCACAAATGGAACAAAGGTGTTTTTTCAAGGCATAGGCTGCGAAATAGAAGCCTTGCAATTGCCACCACCTACAATTAGGTTTAAAGGCATAAATGCTAATGATTTTTCAGCCACTGGTAGTGACTTTTCTGAATATCGTTTATTTATTAGCAATATAGAGGAGTTTGGCTGGACGGCTGGCACAAATACTGCTTCAGGCAGTTTTGCCAGTTTGCCAGATGGCGAAAGAATTAATGTTCAGGTTCGGAATGCTAGTGGCGATACTGCCAACGACTATTGGGTGAGACCAGACAACACTATAAGCATCAATAAAACAAAGCTAGATAATGATGGCGACTACGCTAATGTAGCAGTTGATTTAGATGTGCTTGCTTATGACAATATAATAGTAAACCCAACTCCTACTAATGGCTTTAATGTTACATTTAGGATTTATAGGAATGGCACACTCAGAGCTATCAGACCCTTTCCTATCGCTAATGTAGAGCAGGTAGAAACTTTTACGTTTGACCTGGCTGACTTGGCTATAAATAATGGCAATTTTACTATTGAAGCTTTGGTAAATGACAATATAGGTACTGAATTGGTAGCTAGTAGTGATACTTATACGGAGCCTATGGCGAGTGGAAATTTATTACTTGCACCGAAAATCGCCTATGACCATGTAAGTAGTACCATATCAAATGACCCCAGTCCTCCATCAATTGCAATACCTCATAGACTGCATTTTGATTTTTTGAACGGAGCAAATCCTGTATCTTATTTGTGGGAAATTTCAACGCCCACAGGATTTGGCGATATTGAAACTGCTCCATTTCAGTCCATTACAAGTGTGCCTGAATATGCCACAAGTATAGGTGTCAATACGGCAAATTTAGAGTTAGTAATAACGGATGTGGTATTACTTAATATCTTGAGATTAACTGTTACCGACAACTTAGGTAATACCGCACAATCAACAGCTTTGGTTTCAGTAGATAGCGATAAGGTAGATATTTACATATTTCAAGCATCTTGGACTCTTGATGCAAGCAATGTATTGACTGCGGTTTCTGATGACACTTATAGCATTAGTATTGATGGAGCGACATTTACTACGCCAGCTTTGCCTGCTACTACAACATGGTATTTTGATAGCGATGGCGATAAAGTAACAGACCTGACAGAAACGACAGCCGTAACCAATATCACGAATACTTACACAACAGGTACGACAACAACATATTTTTCACCAGAGGTGGGTTTTGGCTCTCAAGTATTCAATCTATCACAGCAGAGCAAAGTTGTAGTTTACTAAACTGAAAACCATGAAAAAAATACTAATATTAGCATTTTGCTTTTTACTATCTAAGCTTTGCTTTGCACAATGGAATGGTCAAGGTTGGAATGTTCAGCCTACACAAGTGGCAGATATGCTTTGGGAAATAAACGCAGACAATAATTTGTCTAACAAAGATATAAACGGTAGAACTATGGCTGTATTTGGCGACAATGTATTTGGCTTTGGCATAAAAGGCGGTATGATTCGTCATTTGGGATTAAATCCTCAAAATCTTGCCTTCAGTTTTTCTGGAGATGTGTCGGCTTCAACAGGCAATGCAGCCGACACATTGGTTTCGCAAATAGGCGTAGCTATACCATCGCAAAATATAGCTGCTTTTTTTAGAACTGCTCCTTATGCTGCTACTATCAATTATGACGATATAACAGTAAGCAATGATATTACGCTAGACAATAGTGGTATCCAAACAAATGCTAGTGAAGACTATGACTTGAATGTCGGTCAAAACTATGATTTGTCAGCTAATCAAGTCACCATCAATTCGTCATCTATTGTGCAGCTAAATCCATCTGACCACACAACAACCACAAAAGACATCTACATTACCGATGCTACCAAAGGAGTTATATTAAAAACCGACACAGGAATTTGTGTTCGTATGCAAATAAATGATGCCTTTCAAATTACAACAACACCATTAATCGTTTGTCCATAATGCCAACATTCAATCATATACACTACCAACAAGGCATGAACGAAGCCGACATTTTGGCTTTGAGTAGTGCCAATAATGCAGTTGCTGGACAATTTTATTATGCCATCGATACGGCTCAATATTTTGTCGGACAGCTTGATGGAACAGCGATGCCATTTCCTGCTACTTTCAATCTCATTGATTTGGCACAACTTTGTGGCGATTTGCCATTTAAAGCAGCCGTGCAAACAGAAACATTTAATATTGGTACACATACAGTAGCCGATTCTAGTGTGTTTGACAGCTTCATAACAGCACGTCCAAACTTGCAAAATGCCTATTTTTATCGTTTTACATGGTTGCAAGGTATGAAAAACAACTTAATCAACCCAAATTTGCGAAGATTAAGACAATATTTTGGTTCTACAAATGGCAATCCATGGCCAGAAATGCCTATCGCAAATAGCTTGATAGAGTTCAGAATACAAAGCGATGCCGATGCACCATCAAGCATTCCAGCAAGTTGGACAAATGCAAAACGACTACAACAAATCCGCTATCAAAGAAATGGACTTTCAAGTGTTCAGTGTGATAACATGACACAAGACTTTGAAACACGAATTTTGGGAGGCATGGGTTCGCTCTACAACGGCATCCACTATCTATATTTAAATGCAACAGGAACAAATGCCAATGCAAGACCAACACTAGCCACTCATATTGCTAATGCTTGGACAGACAATGGCACTTATTTATCAAAAACAATAGCAGGCAAAAATTGCCGTGTTTATTACAATCCATAAAAAATCATGAAAAAAAATTGGTTTAAAAGAAAATTTCCAAAGCTGTGGCGTTTTTTCCACTCGCTAAACGGCAAAAAAATAGAACAGGCGATTTGGGATGCCGTCAAACTCGTTGAGCAAATCAAAAAGCTAGTAAATAGCGACTATATCGAATGGCTCACAAATATGACAAATGGGAAAACAGACGATAAACTCATTGCTTTTTTGCGTCAATTTATCCCTCATTTTCATCAACTGCTCAAAGACCATGTAAAATTTGGTGCTTGCTTTCGTTCCGATGGTACGGATTTGGAAAAGCTAATTTGCATTTTTGATACCCTGCAATACATCAAAAATAATCAGAATGGCTACTTCAAAACATTGTTGAAAGATATTGCAAAGCTTATTTCTAAAACTAAAAACGCTAAACTGGACGATAATACACTTGATGATGATATTGAAGTGGCTTATCGTCAAATTAGAAAATAATACAAAGCAAGAAAATGAAAATATTTGTCCTGTTTGCAGACGAAGATACGCAGCAAGCTGGCGAAATATTGAAACATTTAGAGCTGCTCGAAAAGGTAGAATTTGATGTGATTAGCCAAAATGACATCATCGCTAGTGAAGATGTAGAGCGGTTTTTTGAGCAACATATCAAGGATGCCAAAGTTATTATTTTAATGCTCAGTATTGACTTTGATCTTGATTTTTGGCTCGAAAAGATACCGAAAGAAAAATCAATCTTTGCCATCTACTTACGACATCTCGACAAAGAACTGTATTTCAAAAACATAAAACACACTAATTTTACACTTTTAAACAAAATACCTACACAAACCACAGATAACTATTATAGCAAGATACTGCAAACACTTAAAACAAAACTAATTTCAGAGGCTTCGGCCCAGAACTTCAACGATGAACTGCTATTATGGTTTTTCTAAATACTAATTTAACATTCGGTTTCTTTTTTAATACGCTTGTATTTGTATTCCTCTGTGCTTGCTTTGTCGTCATTTATGCCTTTGCGAAGTACCACGATTACAAGCTGAAAAAGGAACGCAACATATTATTCAAACAATATTTAAAGAACAAACTAAACTAAACAAGCCATGCTAAAGAAAATATCTAATTGTATCGTGCTGTTATTATTTCTGACAGCAAGCATCGTATTCGCTCAAAATGAGAGCGAAATCCCTATCGCTGACCATGAAACTACCGTCTTGCAAGGATATGGCGAGGCTCTCGCAGCACCTTTCAGCAAAGCAGGGAAAGCTCTGGCTGTTCCTTTGGGTTATGCAGGGAAATTGGTGGTTGATATGCTGTCGCCATCTGCTGCCGCTAGTGATGATACTTTGGTCAGTTATGAGGCTGAAAAATATGAGCCTGATATGTTGATGGCGAAGCAGCTGGCTGTTAATCAGAGTGCTTTTAGTGGGAAGTAAAATATATTGTTATAATACAAAAAAACGTCTTTTTGAGTGATTAGATTCGCTTGGAAGACGTTTTTTTTGTTTGTGCATGAAAGCAGATTTCTATTATTAAATAAGCTTTATTTGTCTAAGTAGCCTTTTGATTCAGTTTTTTAAACTTTTTTCATGTATTTTTGACCTAATACAAATGAATAAAATTCACAATTCATAAGTTGTTATTACATAGTATCTTAGTCTAGTTTTTGACTACTATAAATAAGGTGCAAAATTTATTTTTGACATAAAAAGTGCTATTTTATGTTTTTGGAAGTTTAAATACTTTTGTTTAGTTTTATAACAAAAAATTGAATATTCATTACAATGTTCTATTTTATTAATTACATTTTCAAAACTTTTTTAAATTTTATGTTTATGAAACAAACAAATTTTATTTTTTACTTATTTCTTTTTTGCATTTTGTATTTGCAAATGTATGATGGAGGGTATTTGCTGAAAGGGCAAGGTCTTGATAATGCTAAATGTGGCACAAATGATTTACATCAAGAACTATTGATAACAGATCCCAATTATCATTTTGGTAATGAGTTTTATGAAGAAACGTATCAGTTCTATATGATGAATGGAAATGCAAATAATGCCTCTATACAAAGAATGGCTCCTTATGCAATACCTACTGTTATTCATATTGTTTCGCCTGCCTCTGGTAACTTATTATTAAATGCAGAAATCGAGGGTGGAATTACTTGGATTAACAATATTCTTGCTGGTGGAATACCTTGTGGAAATCAAGAAGCTGGGCTTGATGTAGAAATACAACTATGTTTAGCACAAAGAACAATTAACAATGGAGTTTCATCAGGAATTACTAATGATGTAAGTGATGAACTTACTAATCATGATATTTCTCTTGAGCAGGTAGCCTTGAAAGCTTTAGGCGATGTTACTAACTATCCTTCAACCGATTATTTAAATATTTGGGTAGTAGAAAGTATCAACAATACAGCATTAGGAATTGACCAAAATAATGGAGAGGATATCGCAGGTTATGCTAAGTTGGCTGCTGCTCATGGCACTTTATTAGATGGTATTGTTGTAGAAGCGGCGACTTGGGCAGATTGTGATGCAATTAAATTGGTTGTACATGAAATAGGGCATTACTTCAATTTACGGCATACTTTTTTAGGAGGATGTGAAAATGTAAATTGTTTAGAGCAAGGAGATTTTGTGTGTGATACTCCCCCTGATAATACTAGTGGAAGTAACGATTGTAACCTTACAGACTCTTGTCCTGCTGATAATGAATTTGATTTACATAATAATTATATGGATTATGGACTACTTTCTTGTCATACAAGTTTTACAGATGATCAAAAAGAAAGAATGTTATATACCTTAGAAGGTTCAATGATTCAAAATCCTAACGGTCTGCGAAGTAGCCTTTTAAGTTCTGAAGGATGTTTTTTGCCATGTGATAATCCTATTGATGTTTCTTTTTCAGCACCATTGGCTCCAATTAATTTAGGAACAACATTTGATTTTTTCAATACTAGTATTCCATCAAATAATATAGCTTATGATACATTTGAATGGTTTGTAAATAATGAATTTCAAGAACAAAATAATAATGTATTTTCTTATGATTTTTGGGAAGAAGGTATATTTACAATAACATTAACAGCAAGTGGTTCTGATATTAATTGCACGCCTCAATCATACAATATTATTGTAGAAGTCGTTTGTCCTGTAAGTGCCGATTTTGAAGTATTAGAAAATACTCTTGATGTTTTGGCAGGCACTACCCTTACATTTACGACAGACCTAAATCCAAGCGATTATGACGAAATGAATTGGTATATTGGAAGCACAACTGAATTACCCGAACTTCAAAATGAAAATACATTTGAATACACTTTTAATAGTTCAGAATTTGTTTATTTAGAGATTTGTACAACAGTTGATGGAATAGTATGTTGTGATGTACAGAGTAAGTTTATTTCAACAGAAGGTTATTGTAAAAATAACAATGTCTGGTGTTTAGGACGGTATGCAGGATTAGATTTTAATGCAGGCGAACCAGTACCAATTGAGAATGTAGCTACTATAAATTCAGAAACATGGGCAACAATGGCTGATGATAATGGTAATTTACTATTGTATGTTGGACAATTTCAAAGTACAATAGAATCAGGTATGCCTCTAAAAGAAAGAAGAATTTATGATAGAGAACATAATGTGATAGTTGGAGGGCAAGGTTTAAAAGGTGGTGATTCTCCCCTACAAGGAAGTCTGATTATAAAACATCCAAATCCAGAACTTGAAAATATATATTATGTTTTTATAAATGGAGGAGACGAAGTTATACAAAATGGCAATCCAGAAACTATTGATATAGGTTTACATTATTCATTGGTGGATATGACAGGTGGCAATATATCAAGTATGGATGGACAAGCTCTTGGAGCAGTTCTTTCTGATAGTAAAAATAGTATTGTAAATACTACTGCTACTGAGGCTTTGACTGCTGTTGCTCATTGCAATGAAAGAGATATATGGTTGATTAGTACGAAAGATAATCTTAGTGATGCTACCAATCCATCACTCGAAGTTTATGCTATTGACGAAATGGGAATAACAGGAGAAGATGGTAATCCTAATACTGCTATAACACCTGTTCATTCTTATTCAATTCCATCAAATAATAAAATTTACTGCATAAAAGTTTCTACTCAAAGAAACAAAATTGCATTTCATACTAAAGAAGAAGTATTTTTAGGCGATTTTAATAAAATAACTGGTGAGATTACAAATATAAATTCTATAATGATAGCCACAGAAGAGGAAGATTTATATGGTTTAGAATTTTCACCTAATAATAACTTTTTATATTTAACAATTCGTAACTTTAATAACTTTGATAGTGATATAATACAAATTGACTTAAATTCGTTTCAAGAACAACAAATTGTATCTCTTCCATTAGATAACAATAATTTAACTAATTTTTTAGGTTATATACAGTTAGCTTCTAATGGAAGGATTTATATAGGAAACAATAATAATAGCTATTTACCAATAGACCTGTTACTCTATAAAACTATTGATTATCAGTAGCTTATAAATGTTCA
>JBMZCV010000218.1:0-7289 GCA_049613665.1 Chitinophagales bacterium
TTTGGTGCAAAAAAAGCGTTAAGCACAGAAACCTGTCTGAGCGTTTAAATATAAATCTTTTGTTTTTTGAAAAAAAAATAACTTAACAAATAAAAATATCAATTAACAACAAGTTTAAGCGAGTTTTTTCTGTGTAGTTTTTTTTGTGCCAAAAGGCGTTAAGATTTTTAAACAGTCTTGATTTTTTTTGGTTCGTTTTTTTTATCAAGTAAAAAAATGAACAACTAGCCAAAAGAGACTACACGAAAGATGTAATTTCTTCCTTATGTTATTTTTGCATCACCCAAATTGTCAAAGAACCAAAAGTATTAGTTCTCTGACAATTTAAGTGCTTTTTGTTTTTGAAAAAAAGGAAAACTAATGAAAAGCAAACTTCACAAAAGATATAAAGAAAAGATTCTTTCTTGTGTGAATCACTTGTTTTTTTGAATGCCAGAGAACTATAATTGCGAAGAAGTAATTTTGCTTATGACTGCTTTTTCTCATGCAATACTTTAAATAACATTTCAAGGTCTTCTACCTTCTCTTTCAACACCATTTGCTGTCGATATAGCCAAAGAATAGCAGCGACAACTAGCGATAATATAAGCATTAAGAATATTGGTAACATATCGTTTTCGTTATTTTTTGTAGTGGTTTCGTTGTCCGAATAATTGGTAACAGGAACATCATTGGTTGGCTCTGGCGTACTTGTGTTTGCTGGTTCTGGCGTAGTTTCTTCTGCACCGCCATTTTCGGCATATTGGCTAATAGCTTTCAGATTTTGCTCTACGATATTTTGAATATCGGTTTGCAACTTAATTTGCTTTTGGTCTAATTTTTCGCAAATATTATTGTCTGGCATCTGAAAATTCTTACAAACCTGCTCAAAATTCTTCAAAGCCAAACTGCCTACTTGGTCTAAAGCATTTTCATAAGCAACATATTTTTGCTTGCCTCTCAATTTTGTTTTATAAGCATTAATAGCATTTGCCAAATCAATAAAACTTTGCTTATAGCCTTTTGTTTGGTTTTCTTGAACATCGTTTAGCTCTGCCAAAATATCATTATATTTACAATTCTTGATATTTCGTGCTGCAACAGGGCGGTCAAAACCGATTAATAAAATTTTAGTAGTAGCACAATTGATATTATCTATTGCATTTTCATACAATTTTTGCTGACTTTGTGCCAAAAGGTTTGTATGAACACTGAAAAGCAGAAACATAACAAATGTTACAGCTTGAATATACTTTCTGAATATCATTATTTTATGATTTTTTTTAAATTTTTTGAAAAAAACATTCCAATTAATTGCCAAATACTAAGTAGCAATTACTAAATAATTGAAGCGTATTTTTGATGGTAGCAAAAGTAAGAAAAAAATGTTAAGTCGCTGTTTAGATTTTGTTTTTGATGCTCAAAAAGCGAATTTTTTTGTTGAACTTGATGCTTTTTAACTATCAAAATGGTGCTATTGCCCTCAAAAAACATAAAATGCAATGGTTGAGATGTAGGCTTTTGAGAGAAAAAATCAGACTATTTAGCCAAAAATGTCACCACATAAATAGTTACCATAAAATTTAGCTAGAGAAATATTGCTTTGCTTCAATCCCATTTTTTTATGAAAATCTTATGAAACAGCCTTGATTTTTCTTGAAAAAAGAAAATTAGATAGGCGAAAAAAGCGAAATGTCTTTTTTTAGGAACTAAAAACGCCATTTTTGAGTAATATATTTTATCTTTGCTTTCCTTTTTTGGAGCAAAAAACAGACTCATTCAAGATTTTTATTATGAATTTTATTGAAGAACTCAGATGGCGTGGAATGTTGCACAACATCACGCCAGAATTAGAAAAAATTGTAGAAACACAGCAAGTTACAGCATATTTAGGCATTGACCCTACGGCAAGTTCGCTCACGGTTGGCAATTTGGCCGCTTTAATGATGCTCATGCACTTGCAGCGTGCTGGCCATCGGCCTGTCGTGTTGGTAGGCGGTGCTACGGGTATGGTAGGCGACCCTTCGGGCAAAAAATCGGAACGGAGCTTGCTAGACGAAGCTACTTTGCAAAAAAATATCGCTGGCGGAAAAGCACAATTGCAAAAATTATTGGATTTCGACAACGAAACAAATCCTGCCATTATGGTGAACAATTATGATTGGTTTAAGGAAATCAACGTACTTGAATTTTTGAGAGACATCGGCAAACACCTGACCGTAAATTATATGATGGCGAAAGATTCGGTAAAAAGTCGTATCGAAACAGGTATTTCGTTCACCGAATTTTCTTACCAACTTATTCAAGGCTATGATTTTGTGCATCTATACAAAACCTACGGCTGCAATGTGCAAATGGGTGGCTCTGACCAATGGGGAAACATCACGGCAGGCACCGAACTCGTTAGGCGTATGCTTGGTGGCGAGGCATATGCAGTCACTTGCCCATTGATAACAAAAGCAGACGGTACGAAATTTGGCAAGTCGGAAAGCGGCAATATTTGGCTGAGTCCAGAACTGACTACTCCTTATCAGTTTTACCAATTTTGGCTCAATACGAGCGATGCAGATGCAGGCAAATTTATTCGTATTTTTACCTTTTTGTCGCAACCAGAGATTGAAGCCTTAGAAGCCGAACATGTAGAAGCACCACATTTGCGAAAGCTACAAAAGCGTTTGGCTCAAGAGGTAACAACGATGTTGCACGGAGCAGAAAATTGTGCCGTAGCAGTTGATGCTTCGCAAATTTTGTTTAACAAAAAAACGACTTCTGAAAATTTAAAGCTTATTTTTGGGGCATTGAGTCACAGCGATATTTTGGGTATTTTCGATGGTGTACCACAATTTGAAATTACACGAACAGATTTGGAACAAGGTATTAATATCATTGATTTTTTGGCCGAAAAAACAAATATCTATCGCTCGAAAGGCGAAGTTAGACGTGCTTTGAAAGGCAATGCTGTTTTGATAAACAAAGACCGAGTAAAACAACAAGAACGTACTATTTCGCCAAACGATTTGATTTCCGACAAATTTATTTTGGTACAAAAAGGTAAAAAAAGCTTCAATTTAGTAGTGGTAAGTGCTTAGAGGCTGTTAAAAAATGGGTAGTGTAATATATTGAATGATTGCTATTACCTTTTTTCATCAAAGGCTTAAACATACTATTTTTTAGGCTAAGGCGGCCAATATTTGCAAATTTAATGGCCTTTTGAACTGAAAAATAGTATGTTTCCCTTGCCAAAAGGTATTTTTTTTATTCAACTGAAAACTGTTATAAAAAATGTCCGAACCATTGTCATGTCTAAACAAAAATGCAAAAAAAATGACATCAAAATACATCAATCTAAAAGGCATACAGCTACATTGCAAAGTAGCAGGCGAAGGGCCGCTCATGATTTTATTGCATGGCTTCCCAGAATTTTGGTATGCGTGGCGAAAGCAAATCCCTGTTTTGGCACAAAAATATACGGTTGTTGCACCAGATATGCGAGGCTACAACGAGAGCGAAAAGCCGAAAGGCATCAAAAATTATCGCATAGAACTCTTGGTAGATGATGTACGGCAACTGATAGCGGCTTTTGGGCAGGAAAAAGCCATTATTGTTGGGCATGATTGGGGCGGCGTTGTGGCGTGGACGCTGGCGAGTTATTTCCCTGAAAGTGTAGAGCAACTCATCGTCTTGAATATGCCGCATCCTGCCGAAATGAAAAAGCAACTGCGAAAAAATCCTCGTCAGTGGTTGCGAAGCTGGTATATGGGCTTTTTCCAAATTCCTGCTTTGCCAGAGCTGTATCTCAAAATCTTGCTGAAACCTCTTTTCAATCGCACTTTCAAAGGTTGGGCATACAATCCCGATGCGTTTAGCGATGAAGATGTAGCGATATATGTAGAAATGTATCGCAAAAAAGATGTGCTGACTTCTACCATCAATTATTATCGTGCGGCTCGTTTTAGCGAGTTTGAAAGCGGAGCGAAACCGCAGAAATTGCCGATGCCTGTTTTGTTGTTGTTTGGCGAAAACGATAAGGCTCTCGGCAAGGAACTGACTTACAACACTTATAGCTATTGTAGCGGTGAGCTAAAGGTGCAGTATGTCAAAAATTGTAGTCATTGGATACAACACGAATATCCAGATTTGGTGAATACCGCTATTCTTGATTTTTTGGAGAAACATAGATAATGCCAAATTAGAGTGGCTATGTAGCTACCAAAACATTAAACAAAAATAACGACTTTTTGTCACTGCGAGGCACGAAGCAATCCAAAACGACAAGCGGAATATCTGTTATTTAACATTTTTTGTATCGCTTTTTTTCGTACGAAACACTCAAGGTTTTTAAAACCTTGAGTGTTTTGTTTTAATTATTTTCTTCTATCTTTTTTAAAATCTCCTCGTAATACGCTGCACTAATGCCATATTGCTCTAAATTTAAGTCTTCAAAGCTTTCTTTCATTCCTTTCCAAAATTTATTTTTATCTTCAAAAGCTGCTAAGCTTTTTCGGTAGTGTTGCAAAGCTGCTGTTTCTTTTTGTTCAATTAAAAAGATGTGAGCTAAGTTTTTGTAGCCCCAACCTAAGCCACCTAATGAAATAGCCTTGTTAATTTTTTGCTTGGCTTCTTCTAGTTTATTTATTTTGATAAGGCAACAACTCCATATAATAAATGACCAGTACGAACTTGACTTAATATCAATGGCTTTTTTTAAGCTTTCAATGGCTTTGTAATACTCTTTTTTATAGAAATAAGCACTCCCTAAAAGTGTAAATGCCTCGTATTTATTTAGCTTAATGTCTATCGCTTTTTGCAAAGATGTTATCGCTTTATCGTACTCTTTTTTATAAATATAAGCACCTCCTAATGATATAAGCAGCTTATCCAAACTAGGCTTAATATTTATCGCTTTTTGATACCATGCTATAGCAAGGTCATACTTTTTTTTACGAATGAAAGCATTTCCCATATTATAAAATACTTCATAAGAATTTGGCTTAATATCTATTGCTTTTTGATAATGAGCAATCGCTTTGTCATATTCTTTTTTATGAAAAAAAACAAAACCCTCTGTAAAATAATACTTTGCTAATAAGTCATTTTTTACATTTTCTTTGATTAGAATATCAATTAAAGAACTATTAAATAAATCAATATCATCTTTAATAATTTGAGCTTTTTCTTTTTTAGGATAGTATTGTTCAAATAAAAATAAATCTGTCATAAAAGATAATATAGGGAATGTATCTTTTATTCTATCATCTTTCATAGACGTCATATTCATATTAAGTGAAAAAATTTGAGATATGGCATTAATGGCTTCTTGAGGAGTATCTCTTTTTAATCCTAAAATAGCAGAATGTTTTATAATATTACTAGGTATCATTGCTATTGTTTCTATAAAAGACTTCTCAACATCTTTTTTAGAATTCAAAACTGCTTTTTTTATAAAAAGATTTTTAGCATTGAAGCCTAAAAACCAATGGTGTATATTTTCATCAAAAAAATCTATTTGTTTTACAACAGACATTATAATTTTATGAAAGAGTATTTTGTTTTCTATAATTATTTGGCTTGGTATTAGTGTTTTGAATATTTCTACTAAATTATCTTTTTTTAGAAGTGGATTTGCATCCGTAGTAGCTCTTTTTATTTTTTTTGTCTTATCAGCTTTAAAGTTTTTCTTGAACTTGTTAAGTTCATTATTTAATTCATCAACATCAAAATTTTGCTTATCTACCAAAAGCTTTCTATTAACTTGGCTTTCAATATCAGTTAAATCTACTTCTAACTTGTAATGATTGTCTTGAAGCAAATTTGCTAAAATGCCATAAGCTTTTTGTATATGTAAATGGTTTTGTAAAAATTGTAACTGCTGATATAAATTAGGTTCATACATCTTTAATGTTTTCAAAGAAACATTATTTAATGCCAAAACTAAACCTGTAAATGCTCTTTGCCAAACTTCATGTTCTTGTTTATTGATAAAATCTATGAGAATATTTATTCTATCAGCATCAAAATCTTTTACTAAACTCAAAGTCAAAGCAGCTACAACCATAATTTTCCGTTGCCAAGAAATACTAGTATCATTAACAAGATTTCGTAGATCACCCAACTCATTAGCTTGCAAAGCTTCGCCTGTAAAAATGCGATAAAAAATAATTTCTGGATATTTTTCAGCGATAATATTATCCGCTTTCTGAAACACTTCTTCTCTAAGACGCTGTCTTAATGTATATAATTTTTTAGCTTCTTTTAAATCTTGGTAACTCAAAGAATCGCTATTTTTTATTTCACTTAATAAATCAGCAGGCACTTCTAATTTCCCTTTACTTTGCTTTATCTTGATTTCTTTTAACAACTTTTTACGTTCTTTTTTGAGCTGTTTTATTCGATTTTCGATACCGCCAACAGCTTCTACACCAGCCTTACGTCTTTGTTTATACAAGTCTTTCAATTCCTCTTGTGTTTCCACTAATTGTTCTTTTAAAAATTCAAGCATAGTTTCTATTTTGTTTTGGTTGGTTGACAATTTGGGTTTGGTATTTCGTTGAGGTATGTTAAACTAAAAAACTAATTAAAAAATCATTCATTTTATTCGCTTCTACCGTAAAATTAGAATAACTGAGCTGGCCGAGTGCATATTTTTCGTGATGATGTCGGAAGTTAGCGATGGCAAGCAATAATTTTCTATCATTAGAATACTCCACAATTTTATCTACTGCCTCTGCTGTTTGGCCAGCATGTATAAGTTTTTTCATATCTTGTTTTTCGCTTTCACTCATAGCATTATCATTCGTAGGATTTGTTGCTTTTTGAGTTCGCAACTCAGCGATTTCTTGTTGCAAACTTGCCATTTCCTTTTTGAGCATCGCAATACGATTTTCGTAGCCACCTTTTGCTTCTACGCCAGCATTGCGTCTTTGTTTATACAAATCTTTCAACTCCTGTTTTGTTTTGGCTAGTTGTTCTTTAAAAAATTCGAGCATAACTTTTCTTTTGTTTTTGGCGATTTAAATTTTTCGGCTTAAAAATAATGTTTTTCTATTGCTACATCAAAGAAAAACAGCTTTTCATATAAAAAAAACTCACATTGTCAAAGCTTTGCAAAAATCTTAACTTTGTATCATGCCTTTTTTTTTACTTTTTTAATTAACTTTGCGTCTTATTCTAAAAAAAGAACAAACAACAAGAGACACTTTTGATTTGAAATGTAACTTTTATTTAAAAATTGTCTTTCGCCGTTGTTTGGTGTTATCACCATAGCCGTCAGGTTAGCAAGTTGAGCTTTTTGTTTTCGCTAATATCCCAAC
>JBMZCV010000219.1:0-7261 GCA_049613665.1 Chitinophagales bacterium
GTTTTTTACAATCATTGGAGACATAGGGTTAAAACCCCATGCTATGTTATATAATTCCTTTGGGATATTAGCAAAAACAAAAAACTCAACTTATTTATTCTGACGGCTATGGTGCTAACACACAGCAACGACAAAAATTGTCGTTTTTGGAGAAAAAGAAAAATGTAATCTTTTATCTAAGGATTGGTATTATTTGCAAATACTAAACTTTGTTTCTTTTTTACCAAAACTAAAAACTATGCACTAAAAATTAAAAACTATCCTCCCTTCATCTCCCCTACAATTTTCATAGTCTCAACGCTAACCGTACAAACTCGCTTCAACAAATCTATCACTTGCTTTTTGTAGTCTGCAAAACGGTAAGTATTGAATTTCTCACGAATGGTAGCATCTCTGATTTTCTTTTCTTTGTATTGGTCTAAAATCCATTCTAAAGCAGAACGATTGCCGAGCTTGTATGTCCATGCTTGCGATGGCACGCCATGAAGTTCGGTTTTGCTATCCAAAATGATGATGCCTTCTTCTTTGTTCGCTTTCAGCTTCGGAACTATCAAAGTGCCTTTTTTCAATTTCTTGTCTATTTGCTGAAGTGCATAAGGCTCTGCCGTTTCATACTCAATGTGTAGGCTCATCAAAGCTCTGCCCCAAGATGCCCACTTCTGAAAATCTTTGTAAAATGGCAAGCGTGGAAACTCTCGTTTTAGGTTCAATTCGTATTTTTCTCTGTACTGCGGATTGTGCAACACGCCATAAGTGTAATGAAATATATCTAACTTCGTAATGCTAGTATCTTTGTAATGCTCTGTAAATTGTGCTAGACCCCAATCTGTGATATTTTCGCTACGTTTGCCATTTTCGTCATAAGTGTAGAATGATATGGATTGAGTACCTCCATTTCCTGTTTTTAGATAGGCATAATCAACAAGAGAATTACTAGCTAATGTTACAAAACATTCTGCATTTATAGCTTCAAAAGATATTATTAGATTTCTTTTATTTAAGTTTTTCCCTAACATTTGATAATGAAAGCTTGTAAGTCTATGATTAAAAATTTTTTCTGCGTAATGAAACTTTTTGATAAAAGGTCTAATATTACTGAGAATTACATACTTATTGTTGTATTTTACCTTTAGTTTTCTTTTAAAATAAGTTTTTAAAGATGAACTCCATTTTATACTATTAGGAAAAGTTAAATCATTTTTTTGTATTAAGTTATTATATGTTTCAACAAAATAAAAAATGATTTCTTTTAATGATTTCTTATTAAAATTATAAATCCATTCATCACGAGATGTACCTACTCCTGTTGAAAAAAGTTTGAAAACTGCCTCTTTGCTTTTTCCTCTTTTAACATCTTTATCCATTAAAGGTATTAACTCATCAAAATTATTGCCTGCAATATCTATCCAATTATTTTTTTCACTAGGTTTTATTGTTTCAAAAGGTAAATCATAAATTGCTTTATTCTTTATAAAATTTATTTTAGCATCTTTTTTAAGATAATCTTCAACAGCACTATAATGAACCAGAAAGCTTTTATTCGTTTTTTTCTTTATAAAAAAAGCAATACAAACTCCAACTCTTATTTTATCATCAAAAACATTTCCTCCCTCTGATTTCCGTTTTTCACCTGAAGTCCGTGCATCACCCTTAAAATCAATGAGCCAAACTTCATTAAACATATCAGCTACACATTTTCGGAAACCATCAAATGTTTTTTTGTTTATAAACGAATTATTAGTTACAAATGCTACAATTCCCTCGTTTTGTAGCCTATCTATTGCCCAACGATAGAAACGAACATACATTCCATATAAAACGTTTTGATTTTGTGCTGTGCCTTGTTTTACAAAAGTTGCTTTTATTCGCTTATCAACTTCGGTATATTTCCTATTAGCATTTTGGTCATTAAAATTTTGTTGCTTGGCATTGTATGGCGGATTGCCGATAATAACAGATATATCAGCATTAATTTGTTTTTTGATACGGTCTGTATTTTCTTCGCTAAAAGTAAACAAACCGCTCTGACTACCTTTTTGTTGCGTAGCTATTTCCAAAGTATCAGCCAAAACAATATTTTCAAACGGCTCATACTCATTCATCAGCTTATTGTAGGTATATTCAATGTTGAGATTGGCGATGTAGTAAGGCAAAATCGCCAGTTCGTTGCAATGAATTTCGTTGAGATACTTTTCTTTTCGCTTGTGTTTCGGAATAAAATCAAGCAAGCTCGTTACAAAAGTTCCTGTTCCTGTCGCTGGGTCTAAAATCTGCACCCCTTTGTCGGCAAGCCCTTTTCCAAAATGCTCACGGCAAAGATAATCAGTGCTTTCAATCATAAAATCCACTATCTCATTAGGCGTATAAACAACGCCCAAACGGTCAGCACCCTTCGGATTGTAAGCTTTGTAAAACTCCTCATAAGTCATTTTCAATATTTTCTGCTTCTCGCTCAAAATATTGATATTGCTCACTTTGGCTTTTAGAACCGTATAAAAATTGCCTATTTTATTTTTTACCTCTCGCTTTCTTTTTTTGGTATAAAAAGTTTTGAGCACCTTATCTATGGCTTGAGCGATATTATTTTCTCGGTGAAATTCCGTTTCGCTAAAAATGTACAAAAACATATCTTCTGTCAAAATATGCTGCACGAGCATTTCATTGACTTCCTGTTTCGTTATTTCGGGATTGATAGACTGCTTGCAGATTTCGATTAAATTGCTTCGTGCCTGTACAAATTTCTTATTTTTGCTCTCTTCTTCCTTCTTGATAACCTGTCGCAAATCTTTGGCCATCTTTGGAATATTCTCTTTAAAATCTTGTATGGCCTTGCGAAGTTCCTTTCTAATAGGCAGTTCAAACTCGACAAAAGTATTGAGGAGTTCATCAAAATTTTGTTCATCAATGGTTTTCGCAACAGCTATTCTTTTGCCATATTGATACAGCACAGCAGTTTGCGAGTCTTCAAAAATGATATTGTTGGTCGGATAGCCTTTCGCAATTTTCTTTTTTATCTCTTGCTCCAAATCATCTTTCGTATCTTTGCTTTCCCAATAGCCATAGCTAAAAAGTTCACCTCGCACCGTTCCGTCAGGCCGCAAATTTTCATAATGACGTTCTGCTATGAGCGTCAAATCTTTTTTATTGCAATAATGCTGCAACAAATTTGCGAAATGTCCTTTTATAGACTGCTCATTAGATGTCGTTCCTCTGCGTTGCGTTTTTTCTAGTTGTCGGTGGTAGTTTGCTATTTGTGCTAGAGACATGGTTTGAAAAGGTTATATTTGAAAATGAAGGCACAATAATAACAAAAGTTTTGTTTTTTTTGTTAGTTTTTGCAAGAAAAAGTTAGGCATTTTCGAAATGTCTGCCACCTCGTTTTACAGTTACTTTTGCCAAAGTGATATAATTATCACCGCCCACAAAGGCATTAGGGATTTTAATATTAAAAAAAGTAAGTGCTAGAAAACTTATAAACAAATACTTGAAAAGTTGTTTAACTGTTCATCATATTTTTGCGACTGTTTAATTACTAATAACCTTTTCTTTTACAAAATAGCTAATCAGTAAATTCTTATTGTTCTAAATTGAGAATTAAAACAGTCAAGCTTTATCTTTGTAAAAGAGAAATAACAAAAAATATTTTTTTACTATTTCTTTTTTTTATAACTTTGTTGTTCTATAACTAATGAAAACATTTAACATTTTTTTTGTGTGTTAATGTTTCACAAACACATAACAGAAATTCATTTAATTGAATGTAGATTTTGAAATGGCTAAAAAACCTAATTATCAAAAATTTAAACGATAAATATAAATCAATATAATCAGGTTTAATAGCTAACATGCTGAAAATCAAAGCATTAGTGATTCGTTTGCCAATATACTGAACTATTAATGTTGTTTATTAACAATTATTTTTTTGAAAAAACATACTATATTTAATATACTAAATAGTTTAAATTATACATTAATTAAGCTAAATATCAAATATAACTTTAGCCTAACATCTAAAAAAATATATAAATAACATTAACACAAAATAACGCTTTTGTACGGAAGCATATTGATAAAAATAGAGCCTTTTGGCGTTTGTAAAAATAAAAAAACATATTTTTGTATAAATAACACCTCAAAAACATATTTTTGTAACAATTAATACTTTTTTTGTGTAATTGTTATTCTAATTCACTTTTTTTTTTTACCTTTATCAAAACAAGGGCAAACTTAACATTTAATCAAAAAAAACAAAAAACTTAACAAAAACACTTAAACGTTTAAGAAATATATAAATACTTACAATACTTAATTTTTTTACTTACTTACAATTTTATTTAAACATGATTTATAGACTTCCCTTAAAAAATACTGACAAGACAGCACTTGTATCAGGTAAGGTATATGATCACATTACCAACAATGACTATTTCAAGTCAATTGACTTTTTGAAGCACTTGCGTATTCACTCTTATGGTTATGCTTTTTATCAAAAAAATTATCCAAAACCGGGTGGTGGCTACAAAAATGTAACGATTTACTTACATCGTTATATTGCTGAAAACTTTGTAGAAAAGCCAGAAAGCGAAAAAAGATTATTGGTAACATTCAAAAACGGTAATCGTCTTGATTGTCGTGAAGAGAACATTATTTGGGCAACTTCTTCTCAAATTATCCGTAATATTTCTGCTGTAATGAATACAACTACGGGTTTCCGTGGCGTTTCTAAAGCAAACAAAAAATATCGTGCGGCTATTTTCAAAGGCAAAAATCGTCATGATTTAGGTGGCTTTGATACACCAGAAGAAGCAGCATTGGCTTACAATATTAAATCAAGAGAATGGTTTGGCGAAACTCGTAGCTTAAACAAACTACCTGAAGATTTAGTAGAGCAAATCAAAGCGAAATGGGAAAAAGCAGGTAAAACTATCTAATTTTTTTTAGCATAGCACAATACCTAAATAGATGTAACATAATTAAAAACGTATCGTTTTTTTATGAAATGATACTTAGTAACAAAAGCTGTTAGTTGATAATATTATCAACTAACAGCTTTTTTTGAATCAAGAGACTAATTCTCACACCCTTGTTGGTGTTATTGCCATAGCCATTAGGTGGTCTGTCGAATTTAAGCATAACAAGAATATTGTTTTTCGCTCCAAAAAGTACCAAATAAACTATAAAACAGGTATGAGTTTTCAACTCATGCTGCTACACTTTTTTGCTGATATTTTTTTTAATATTAAGACGTGACAGGTTTTAAAAACCTGTCACGTCTAAGCTAATTCAAAGTTTTCATTTTCAATAACAAGGAGGAAAAATGAAATTATAGCAATTTGGGCTAATGATTAACAATAAAAGGCAAAACTTGGCTTTCTTTGTTATCAATTAGCTTCACAAAATACAAGCCATTTGCGAGCTTGGAGCTATTATACTCAAAATTTGTTTGTGAGCGTTCTATTTTTTCTTGCAGTATAATTTTTCCATTGACATCAAAAATTTGCAAGAACATATCATTTTTTTGCAAAGTAGAAAAAGAAATTTGCAAACTATTTTGCACAGGATTTGGCCAGATTGAGATTTTTGCAGAAAAATCATTTTCGATTACTGCTGTTGTTTCATTAAAAACAAGGCCAAAAGTATATGGATTTTGCCAGCTATCGTTATTTCCTATTCCATTAATTCGCAAATAGTATTCGCCAGCTTCTAGCACTACATAGTTGGTGCTAAATCCCAAGCTTCCTTCGCTTTCATCGTCCAAAACAACACTACCATTACTGGCTCGAAAGAGCGTAATATTCAAATCGCCATTCACGCCATTGTCGATATAAACACTTCCTACGCCTGTTTGCGGAATGTGAAATACATAAAAGTCATTATCTAAATTATCAGGATTTTCTGCTCCTTGTTTCGTAATAAAACCGTTGTATATCGTATTTTTCTGAATACGATATGCTATTTCTGCTTTGTCTGGCTCATCAAAACCTTCAAAGTTACTTTGCACAAAAGAAGTCAAATCAGTATGAAAACCACCAACCAAAAAAGTTTCGGCTTCCAAGTCGTTGTAATAGTTTTTGAGGTTGGCACTTTGCAAAGATACCACACCATCGCCACCAAAAGCAAAAGAGCCAAAAATGCAAGTAAAATCAAGGTCGGAAGGCAAGTATTTTTCATTCAACCCTACTACCATATCGCCACTTTCGCCATTGCAATTTACATCATAATTGTAAAAGCCATCATTGCTATCGTTCATATTTTCGGCATCTTCGAGTCCACCAAATAAAAATACGCCTGCTGTTTCTGAATAATAATGGCTTGTTCTCAAATCTCGGATAGCATCTGCCCTTTCGTCTATTCCAGCAGCGATGTCTGCCAAACCAAAACCGCTCACATTGCTACCACCATGAGGCGTGCCTGTTGTCACGAGTTTGGCAACATGATGCTCACCATCTTCTTGCCACAGTTCTGAGTTTTGCAAATACTGGCGAGATGCTAAACCGCCCATCGAATGCCCAAATAAAATCACTTTTTCACGGCCTGTCGCTTCCAATACCTTGCGAACTGCTTCGCTTATCGCTATTCCTTGCTTCGTGATTGCCGACTGATTACTTTGCGTTGTCGTCATAAAATTGTTGCCATAAG
This sequence comes from Chitinophagales bacterium, assembly GCA_049613665.1. Lineage (GTDB taxonomy): Bacteria > Bacteroidota > Bacteroidia > Chitinophagales > UBA2359 > JBMZCV01. The sequence continues at coordinate 6,640 of JBMZCV010000219.1, forward strand.
CTGTACCGTCTTCATCTACATTGAAATTGACGAGATAAAAATCGCCAACAGGAGCATTATCGCCAATAAAATTATAAACATCGGTTGTCAAAATAGAAGTTGTATTGGAATAAGCATCATCATTATCGCCATTTAAGCAAAACGGCAAATGGCCGCCATAAGACCAACCTTGCGAAAGTGCATAATCATAAAAATCAAACCAAGTGTCGGCATTGCTCGCCAAACCATGCACAAAAATAATAGGATATGGAAAATGCAAAGTGCCAGAGAGTTTTTGTGCGTCCAAAATTTCGGCAATATCGGCCGTAATTGCTTGCTTTTGTGTACTATCTTGTTTTAGCATTCTTTTTTGTTGCAAAAAATCTTGCAATATTTCGTTGTCAAATTGTTGTTTTAGCTTTTCGCCATTTTGAGCCGCTAAAGCAAAGCTGCCAAATAGCAATAAAAATAAGAGTTGTTGAAATTTCATTTTTTTTAAATATATTGTTTTTTTAAAGCAATAGTTCGAACATTAATACATTTTTTTATCAAAGGTTTAAACATACTATTTTTTTTAGGCTAAGGCGGCCAATACTTGCAAATTTAATGGCCTTTTGAACTGAAAAATAGTATGTTTCCCTTG
>JBMZCV010000220.1:0-7240 GCA_049613665.1 Chitinophagales bacterium
TTCGACACCCCACCTGTCAGGTTTTCAATGTAATGTTTTATCTAAGGATTGGTATTAAACACCAACTTCCCTATTAATTATAGGTAATGTTAGCAGTAGATTCTTTTTCGCCTTCATCTCACAGATTGATGCAATGCAATTCTATTTCCTTCGCTATCTTCAAATTCAGCAACAAAACCTAAATCACCATTTGAAGTTTTAGGATAAAGCATTCGCCCACCCTCTTTTATTGCCAATAACAATGTTTTTTCAATGTTATCTGTTCTAAAATAAATTACAACTCCGTTCTTTGTCGGCTTATAAATCTCTCCTTTAGCCAATGCTCCTGAAATTCCGAGATTACTGTCAGTAAATGGAAACAAAGCCATTTCATTTTTGTCAATAGTTGCCTTTTCAAATTTGAAATTAAAAACGGAACTGTAAAATTTTGTTGCTCTAGCAATATCTGTTACTGGTATTTCAAAATAAACAACAGGATTATACGATTTATTCATTGCATTTATGTTTGATAACTGATTTTTTTGTTGGTTTGAAGTTTCAGTTTTATGATTGCACGAAATAGTCATACAACATAAAAAGTGAGTATTTTTGCCTAATTATTAAATTTCTTATTTATCATCAAATTTTATTTCATCTTAAAATTACTGCTAACGGTTTCGCATCATCGTTTAGCTGACATGACCATTATATGTTGTATTCTCGGTCGTTTTCTTTTTATCAAAGGCTTAAATATACTATTTTTTTAGGCTAAGATGGCCAACATTTGCAAATTTTATAGCCTTTTGAGCTGAAAAAGAGTATGTTTACTTTGCCAAAAGGTGTTTTTTTTATTAAGCTGACAATTGTTATAAAAAATGTCAGAACCATTGTTTATAGGTGTTCAATTAAAAAATTCACTATCTTTTCTTTACGCTTCCCAATTAGTTCTTTTGTCCAAACTTGGCTTTCAGCAGTCATTCTTTGAACTTCTCTTTGCTGCTCTAAATGATTATAACTATTTCGCTTTTCAACAAAAGGTTTATTACCAACTGAACAGTTATGTGATTTTGAAAGTAATAGATAATTACCCAAACAGTTTATATATTGATTTTTAAACTCTTCATCATAACTTGAATATCCTGCTTCTGGGCGTTCAGTTTGAGGTGCAATATGTTCTAATTCAGGACTCTGTATGCTGTCAAATCTTGTGAAAGAATAACCATTCTTCCCTTGCGATTCAAGATAATTTTCATATTTCCAAAGTAAGAACTTAGCAATAGAATGATTTATCACTCCTTGTGTTGCTTTTTTTAATTCTTCATTATTCCAATATGACCACCAGTACACCTCATAACCAACATTTTTAATGTAACTTACTCTATCGAATATAGGTTGAACATGTGAGTTTTCAGAAGAAAATTTTTGATAAATATCGTTTAATCTTGAAGTCATATCAGCTCTTGTTCCTATCAGCCTGTTTCTTAGAATTAATGATTCAAGGTGAGAACATAAATCAGCAATCGTATTTTTTGAGAGCCCAAATTTATAGGCTTTAATAATGAAAGGAATTGCAATTCCTATTCTTCCAACAGACACAAGGGAATGAATATCAATGTGTTCTTTTTCATCTTTGCTAAAAAAAGTGGTTAGGTGTTCGAAACTCACTTTTAGTGAATAGGTAAACGATTTAACGAATGCTATCGCATTATCTTCGGATAAAATTTTATTGATTTTTTCGATGGCATTAGTTTCCCACAATGAATTAAAATGGACACGAAGCGTATAAACTAAGACATCATCTTCACTTATTTTATATTCAATTGCAGAAATGGATTTATAAATATTTTCAAACCGAGTTTTGATTTCCTTTATTAATGCTTCTTTCTCTTCTCTGCCATGTAGATGAACATAAAACATAAATTGTGCTTTAATTATCTCCAAGTTAGAAGGTTTTTTGCCTCGGTTATTTTGAAAGATAAACATCTGTATTGCTTCCGACTCATCAGTTACAGGATGTGTAGTGCAAGAAGCATTTTGAATGGTATCCAACATTTTATTCAAATACTCTACGTCCTTATTTGATAGATATTTGGTGAAAAAATCAAATGCTTTAACTATTCGTTTTGCTGATACTGTATCAAGGCCGTTTTTATCTTTTTTTATCCTGTCAATTACATAATCTTTAAATAATTGATTGTCATATTGAACGGTTGAAAATCGATAAGTAGAATTTCTTTTGATGATGTCTTCATAGGTTTCTTGCTCTTTTTCTGATAATTTTCTAATTGATTTTAAACGATTGAAGATTGCAGACAAGAAAATAATAATAGTTGTTAATCTTTGTTGTCCATCAATTATTCCAAATTTACTATCAGGTTTCTCCTCAAATAAAAAATGCCCAAAATAATACTTAGATTTTATTTTACTGCTGTTGTATTCTTCCAAATCTGAGAGAAAGACATTAACCTGTTTTGGCGAATTATTACTTTCAGATTCAGTTTCCCATGAATATGCTCTTTGATAATTAGGAACAAACAACTTGTTTCCTTGAAATACTTTTTTTATATATGTTGATGCTTCCATTCTTTAATTTTAAATTATTGTCAATTCAGGTAGTAGTGTTTTTTTCTTTCATTAAATTTCATGTCAAACTTGTGAATATAGCCCCAATTATCGGGGCAATTATATAAATCCATAGTTCGGAAATATGAAACTATCGCAGGATTCATTGATACTCCTGCAAACATGGCTTTCAACATGACCGTTGCCCCAACTGCCAATCCTGTAAATTGATTGACTGTTTTGTTTTGGCTGACGAGCAAAATTACAACTATCAACAAATACGTCAGAATAATCTCTAAAATAAACGATTGTTGCCCTTAAATTTTTGTGTTCTGTAAAAAGAAGTTTCAAAATTCCTGATGCTAAAAACGCACCTAATAGTTGAGCAAGAGTATATCCCAATAAATTCTTTTTCTCAAATCTACCTGTAAAGGAAAAAACTATCGAAACAGCAGGGTTGATATGTGTCCCTGAAATATTCCCAAATGTATAAAATCATTACAGTTACAATCAAACCAAAAGTAATTGCAACCCCAACATGGCTTATTGTTCCGCTTGTAGCATCGTTAATCACAATCGCACCTGTACCACAAAACACAAGTGCAAATATTCCAATTAAGTAGTCGTTCAGAATTTTTTTTGAGCATTTTAGAATAAGATAATGCCTTGAGTTTTAATGTGTTAGCAACTCAATAAATACCTTGTCATCCTATTATTTTTTATCTAACATTTTGTGAATAAGCTCTAGTACTTGGTACTCAATTTAGTGATTTAGTCATTATTTTTGATTTGATTGAGTGAAAAAAGAATTTCCCTACCAATTTGTTTCACTCTTTCATCATATTTTTCTTGTTCTAAATCGGTATCATCAAAATTCTTGGGGTCATCATAAGGCAAAGACAATCGAAAATCACAGCCAAAAACTATGGGGCAGTCTTGGTCTGCACTTGAACAAACCATTATTGCTGCAAAATTTTCTCTTGGATTTGGTTCATCTTCATACTTCTTTGAAAATGCGTTGTATGGCTGCATTTTATACTTCCAATTGATTTCATAAATTGGATTCTCATCTGTTTCATTTTGAGTAGATATTTCAAATCCAATTCTTTGAAATGCGTTGACAGCTCGAATGTTAAATGCCGTAGCTTCTGTTCCTCCTGAAAAAGTTTCAATCTTAGACAGTCCATAATAATCTGCTCCGATTGCTAACCACAATTGCCCGATGTGACTTCTTCTTGAATTATGGGTGCAAATGACGATTAGCTTAGGCGTTTTATTTGCTTTTATTTTACTCGAAATATAGCCTCCTAACGAAATTAGTTTTTCCTTTCGCTCTTCTGGAATTAAGCTAAATTCCTGTTCGAGTGTCTGACAAAATTTATTTACTTCTACACTTAATGTTTCCTTTTTAGTGTCCATATTATTTTTATTTAAGTACCAAGTGCTATGTATATAAAATATCAACTATTTCCGCTTTGACACTACTATGGCAAGATGTGAGAAATGACACGGTTTATATTTCTAAAACTACGGTAGCTCATAACTTTTTATATTTGTCAATTTTGGCTAGAAAATACATCATTTCTTTCATTAACAAATATCTGGTTTTCTGATAATTTGGGTAATAAATAAAAACAATTAGTTGGTATAAAGTTTTTGCGTCATTTTTTAGATTTGTTGTCAAACGGAAGAAGATGGAAATATTGCGTCTAAAAACTAGATATATGAAAAATATTAATCGGCTACAAGCTAATCAATATCCGCAATACGATATTCCTTTTTGGGAGGTTCTATAAAGCCTGTTTCGATAAGAATTTCGCTAACAATCACTCGCACAATTGTATAGCAAGGAATAGCTAAAACCATTCCTCCAATACCTGCCAAAGTAGCTGCTACCCAAACCAATAGAAAAATCTCTAAAGGATGTGCTTTTATGCTACTAGAAAAAATAATAGGCTGAAATAAACTGTTGTCTAGCAATTGAACACTCAAAAAGACAGACATTATTTTCACAACAAAAGGAAATAAATTAGTATAACTTACCAATTCAGGAATGCCTGTTGTTATAGCAACGAAAAGTCCAAAGACCATTCCAATAATAGGCCCAAGATATGGAATAATATTAATCATGCCAGCGAAAAAGCCTATTAACAAAGCATTTGGCACACCGATAACCAACATTCCAATTGTAATGAGTGAGGTGATTAAAGTTATTTGTATAAAAACGCCAATAAAATAGCGTGTCAATAATTGTTGTGTAGTGCGAACAATATGATGATAGCTTTTTTCGAGATGCTTCGGCACTAGCATAAGAGCAAAGTTGTAGAACTTTTGGCTATCAATCAAGAAAAAGAAAGTCATAAATGTGACTGAGAAAACGGCTGCAAAAATGCTTCCTATTGTTCCAAAAACAGAGCCAAAGATATTCGGAATATTTGACATGCTAAATAGTGATGTAATGCCTTCTTGCAGCAAAATAGTTGCATTCACTTTGTTGTCGCCAAACTGATATTGTTGTAGCATCGCATCTATTTCTGTCAATGGTTTGGCGAGTGAAGTGGCCAAATCCTGAAATTTGATACTTGAAATAACTTTCACTTCCTCAATAATAAGTGGTAAGAACAAACTAATAAAGCCAAAAATAATAGCGTAGTAACTCAACAAGGTTAAGACTGCACAAAGCGAAGTAGGCATATTAAAACGCCCAATTTTTATACGACGCAGTATATTGTAAATAGGCCGTCCTAAGAGCGAAAAAATGCCTGCAATCAGTATATAAGTTAAAATCGTACTAAGATAAAAAATACCATAAACGATAATAAAAATGAAAGCTAAGGTGGCAATAAGTTTCAAAAAATTTTTCATACTATTGAGCAAAAGAGTGTGAGTGCCAAGAAGCACTACTATTTATTATAAGAACGATTTAGGCTAAAGAATTATCATTTCTGCAACTTGTAGAATAAATTTGTCAGACTGCTTACTTAGATGATTTTTTAACCTAAATTGCTGCACCCTAAGTAGCGAAAAGCTATGTGTCTTTTTTGTTATCGCTATCGTCTTGTTTTTCATTAGACTCATCTTCGCTACTAGCTACTTCATTTTCAGGGCGTGTTACCCAAGTATCTTTTAGCAAATTTTCGTCAATATGTCGTTCCAACTCAGCATCATTATCTGTTGTTATTTCTTCTTCTTTTTCACTTTCTTCATATACTTTATCTGCCTCTTCAACGCTCATTTCAGGTTCATTTTCTAGCACATCTGCTGTTGGCAAAACCGTATTTTCTAGCTCAAAAGTAGTTGTTGGCAATCCTTCTTCTCTCAAATCTTCGTCTTGCATATATTCGAAAATACCATTATTTCGCACTACTTCTTGATAAAATAAACCAGATTTTTTCATGGTTCTTTTGCCACTTTCAAAATCGACATGCACCAAGCCAAAGCGATAAGTTGGCCCCAAATTCCACTCAAAATTATCCATCGTACTCCAATGAAAATAACCTCGCACATCTACGCCTTCTTCAATACATTCATGCACTTGTTTCAAATAATCTTTGATAGCCGAAATTCGCTGCTCACAATCATCAGTACAAATACCATTTTCGGTAATAACAATTGGCAGTTTATATTTTTCCCAATACCTTTTAATGTTTTCTTTTAAGCCTTCGGGATAATATTCCCACATTTTATCGTGTTTGCGTCCCATTTCGGCCAACTTGCCAGGTTGTTTAATTTCTGTAATTGGCCAAGGCGAAAAAGGAATTTTAGCATAATAACTAATGCCTAAATAATCCAAACCTTCCACAAAAGCATCTGCTATTTCGTCCATAAAAATCTTATCAGCTACTTTTGCAAGCTGTCCGCCAAGCCAATTTTCGCCCTCAAAAATAGCAGTATTTTTAGACATTCCGATAGGAGTATATGGACACAAATATTTCAAAATTTTTATGCTCAAACGGTGAGCTCTACTCATATTTTTGAGTGCTTTGCGAAAGAGAAAAGGATTTTTTTTGTGCGGTGGAAAATCTCCCAACAAACGACTATTAAACAAATAAACGGCTGGCTCATTAAATGTATTCCAGCTATCGACAAAATCGCCAAAATGCAAACAGAGCTGTTTCACATAATTTAGAAATAGTTCTATGTTTTTGGAATTTTCCCAAGAACCTCTTGTAACAAACCATTTTGGGTTCGTAAAATGATGAATAACAAGCTTAATATGTATGTTTCTCACTTGTAGCTTGGCCATAAATGCACGATATTCGCCCACAACTTCGGCCGAAAAAGGTGCAAAAGGTGCTACTTGCAACCTTGCCCAATCTAAACTCATGCGATACGAATTTCCAAACTTTATAATGTATTGTAAATCTTCACTTCTATGTTTCTCATGTTCGGCAGTCTGTTCAAACACATAACCATCTTTCGATTTTTCACCTTTCCAATCGTGTTCAGAAGCCGTTTCTATTTGTGTGGCAGCAGTTGATGTACCCCAAACAAAATTTTCGGGAAATTTTAAATTCATTTAATATATTCTCTTTTAATTTTTTATAACTTTTTTGCTTAATCAAATATTAAATACACTGTAATATAAGTTTTTAAGGTTTGTTTCACAGGAATGTTATGATAATCGAGGTGGAAGACACTTTTAAAGTGCCTTCCACCTAAATACTAAAAAAGAACGACACGCCCTTGTTGGTGTTAT
>JBMZCV010000221.1:0-7221 GCA_049613665.1 Chitinophagales bacterium
AAAGCAAAGACAAGGCAAACATACGAAGGCAAACATACGATGTCATTTCTCACATATTTAAAACTATAACAAAATTACTTTATAGTGCACTTAAAATAAAAATTATGAAAAAAAATCTTTTGTTTTGCTTATTCTTGTTCTGTTTTTCACTTACTTTACTTGGCAATAATGGCAAATTGGCCTATTCTAAGGTAGTGAAGGAGTTTGTTTTAGATGGAAAACTTACCGAGTGGAAAAATTCGGAAGTTATTCCTATTGATTTGTATTTTGATGATTATGAAAATACGGCAACTGATTGTAAAGCAAATTTTAGAGCTGGCCATTATAAAAATAAAATTTATTTGGCCATAGAAGTGACAGACGATAATCTTGTTCAAAACGATAGCTTGTCGTGGAGCAATAGTGATGCAGTTGCTATTTTTCTAAATTTTGGGCCGAGCAATGCCCACGCAGGTGTAAGCATGATAACCTTGAATCAAAATAGACTAGAAATAAATAGTCATGGTAAGCAGAGAGATGGAATTAATGCATTTTTATCTAGTAGAATGTTTCGACATAAGTATAGCCGTAAGAAAAATACTTCTGTTTATGAAATAGAAATAACACTTGATAAACCAATACTTCCTTATCAAACTATTGGCATAGATTTTTATGTTTTAGATATAGATGCCGACGAAACAGGAGAAAAAGAAATATATTGGGGGCCTACCAAGAATGTTCATAAATATTATGTGGCAGGTGGTCTGGGTGATATGGTATTTGTGCCAACAGCCAAACTCATTACAGGCAATGTTTCTGGGCAGCTTATTTGGCAAGATAAAAATAGCAAAACTCCACTGCCTGCTAGTGTTTATATTCAATCAAAAGAATATGAGCAATTTATTATTCACGCTAGGTTAGATAGTACTGGAAAATTTAATGCTACTTTACCCAAAGGCACTTATCATTTTTCTTCAGCGGAGAAAAATACAAGTCCTTTTGACAGTAATGGCTATGCCAATCAGCAACGAATCAATACTTTTGATAAAGTAGAGTTTGACGTTTTGGAAGGCAAAAACACCGTTACTGATACATTGAAACTTAATACTCACTTGCCACCAGATTATCTTTTTCAACCGACAGGAATATTGCATAATTATACGAAAGCAGATGACAAGTTAATCAACAATTTTGTGGAAAACTATAAGGCTTATTATGATGTTCCAGCCATCTCATTGGCTTTAATAAAAGACGATAAAGTTATTTTTACAAACAGTTATGGCGTGACCAATGCTATAAATAACTCAGATTTCGAACCTAATACTGTTTTCCAAATTGCATCTATTACAAAAGCTATTTTTTCATTTATTGTTATGAGATTAGTAGAGCAAGGAGTATTAGATTTAGACACGCCTTTATACCAGTATTTGCCTTTTGAAAATATAGCTCACAATGAAGGCTACAAACTCATAACAGCAAGATTGGTACTTTCTCATCAAACAGGATTGCCAAATTGGGCGTGGGGCGGGCCTGGAGGTTGGCAAGCTGGCCAAAAAACAGATTTGGCATTTCTGCCAGGTACTAAATATCAATATTCGGGAGAAGGCTACGAATATTTAGGGCGAGTAGTGACACATCTTACTTCAAAAACCTTAGAAGAGTTGTTGGAAGATGAGTTTAAAACGCTTTTGGGCATCAACAAAATGTATTTTAAAGCTAATGACCAAATAAGGCAAGCTAGAGGACATTTGGGAAATAATGCAACACTTTGGTTTCCTCCACGATTTGCTGGCGTAGCTCACTCCATTTTAACAGATAGCGAAGAGTTGGCAAAATTTGTGTGTGAACTAGGCAAACAAGAACATCTTAAAAAAGAAACTTATCAAGAAATGTTTAAGCCGCTAGAAGTAGTAACAGGCTTTGAACATCCTGATAGCTTATATTGGAATCAGGGCATTGGATTAGGCTTTTTTACACAAGAATCTCCTTTTGGCAAAGCTGTTATGCACGGTGGCAACAACGGCGATTTTCAAGGCGAATTTGTTTATTATACAGATGCAAAAATCGGTTTTGTGATATGTACCAATAGCAATAGAGGGCATAAAATAGGACAAGAATTGGGTCGTTTTTTAATCTATGGAAAAAAATAATTTGCTTTTTCAAACTTAGATTTGAGTTGTAAATTAAGCTTTATGCAAAAAAAAACGCTCATCAAACCTACATTTGATGAGCGTTTTTTCATTAAATATTTATGATTTTTACGCTTCGCTAGGGTTCATCATTTTATAAACAATTGCACCCAAAGCACCACCTACAAATGGCCCTACAATATATACCCATACTTCGCCAAAGTTTCCTGTCAAAACATTGCCACCCAAGCCTACTGCTGGATTGAAAGCACCGCCAGAAATACCGCCTGCCGCATAAGCCGCTGCCAAAACTGTGAAACCGATAGCCAAGCCATAGTAAGAATTACCTGCCGTAGCTTTGCTTGTTGCTACATTCAGGACTACTGAAACAAGAGCAAATGTGAATAATATTTCAGCTACCAAAGCCTGAACAGCCGAATAGCCTCCGCCAATAGCTGGACGACCGATAGCGTGTTCGCCACCTAACAAAAACATACCAACGCCTGCTGCTGCGATGCCTGCTGCTATTTGAACAGCCATATAAATCATAGCATTAGGAGCGTCAATTTTGCCACGCATTAAAATACTTAGTGTTACAGCAGGATTGTAGTGAGCACCTGAAATATGTCCGCCCATATATACCATTACCATCAAAATAGAGCCGATAGCTACAGGAGCCATACTGCCTGCCAAAGGAACAGCCAAAGCTATTGTTAGCACCAAAAAAAATGTACCAATAAATTCTGTTATGTAATTTTGCATCTTAGAAAAATTTTGATTAATTAAAATTTTACAGTCATTTTTTTGACAAAAGTGTAAAATAAACGTCACAATATTAAACAATCGTTTTTTTCAAGCATACGAACTAAAAAGCTAATTATAGTGTTTTATGTCTTTGTTTTGTTGCAAAACATATATATAACAAATCTAAACTTTAAATTTTAAACTTTATTTTTACTATAAAAAAATAGCATTTTTTAACTTATTATACATATTTTTTACACTTTGTATCCAATAGTAATGAAATAAATCACAAAAATAACTTCACAAATCAGCTTATATCAAATTTTTTGGCTAACGTTCTGGCAAAAGCTGCATATTCACTTTTTTTATCGCAAGCATCAAACAGTATTTTTTTAGCCTCCACATCTCCTTTGCTCGCTTTTATAGCTATGAAAGCCAAATAACGAACTATTTTGCTTCTATGTGTTACCAATTCAGCTCTATTCAAACCTATTATACTTTCTGTTACTTTTCCTCTATCATTTTTAGGAAGCACATTTGCAGTACCTGTTTTAACATCATATTCAAATTTAAACAAGTCATTTGGCTCTTCTTCAACAGGGTTTACAAACATAGCTTGCCCATCTTTTTCTGGAAACTTATTGCCTTTGTGAGCAGCACCATTGCAAACACCGCAAGCCAATAAAAAATTGCTCCACTCAAAACATAGTTTTGAAAATTTTGATTTTGGTCTAAAATGCTCAATATCTCCATAATCTATATGTGTGATATGGCTTTCGCAATAAGCACATTTGCCTTCAAACATTTTTTTTAATTGTACTTTGACTTTTGCATGATTATATTTTTTTTCACAATTTCTTTTTTTAGTTTTGTTTTTTGCGTCTGGCATTTTCTCATAATCAGCACAAGCTTGTAAATAATCGTCTGTCCATAATTTCGCTTTTTTAACTAAAATATCTGGTTTCGCTATCCTATCAACCTTTATTATTTCCAATTATTTTTGATATATTCATTCATCCGCTGTTCTATTTCCGATTCGGTAGTATCATATCCTAGTGCTTGCTCTACAAAGGGAATAGTTGTTTCTAGTTCTTTATTTTCTTCTTCGCTCAAATTTATTTTCTTCTTCAAATCATAATAACGGTCTATTCGTTTTTGCGTTTCAGGAGCATAAACAGACACGAGTCCAAAAGCTTCACTTTTCAAAACATCATCAATGCTTTTGTTGTGAATATTGTTGATTTTTTCTACTTGAACAGCACCTTCTTTTCTATAAAAGCGATAAGTTACAGCATCTTCGCCAGCACCTGCCACTACAAGCGGACTATGAGTAGCCGTAATGAACTGAATGTTTGGAAATGTATGTCGCAAAACTTCGGCAATATCTCGTTGCCAAGTTGGATGCAAATGTATATCTAGTTCATCAATCAAAACAGTGCCTTGTTCCAACAAAGGATTGCTGCTATTGGGAAAACCCTCTATCAATCGCCAAGCCAAATCGCCTACTAAAGCCATCACACTCCTAAAACCATCAGAAAGTGCTATTGTACTCACACTTTTATCGCCTGTTTTGAACCATATTCTACCATTTTCATCAATTTTATCAAAAGCATTATTAGCAGGCAAAATCTGATTAATAGCTTTTATTCCCCATTCTTGCTGTTTTTTTGCTAAAGTATCTTTTCCACGAGATTTCGATATTTTGTAATCTAAATATACCAACCATGTTTCAAAAGCTTCTAGCGGTTCATTCTCTCTAAATTGACTAATAAAATTGGTATAACGAATAGGCTGTTGCAATGAAGGTATTAAAAACCTATTTTGGCGAGTCAAACGTCTAAAAGCACCATATCCTGCCGCAAACCATGCCTCGCCTTTAGGCAACAAAGCATTTCTGCGAAGCCATGTCAAGCCTTTTTCAATGTTTTCAATAATAGCAGGCTCTGTATATATTTTATTTCTAATTGTCAGTTCTTTTGTGCCTGTTATAAAAAATGTATAACCAAAAGTCGTTCTTATTTTTTCCGTTCCATATTGGTTAGGGTCATTTTCGCCTTGATGAATTTTAATAGAAATTTTGCCTACTTGTTCTTCATTTCTGAGCCAGCCTAAAGGTTTTAATAGCTGTGATGCTCCTTCAGGCCCCGCCAATAGCAATGCTAATGCTTGCAGCACAGTACTTTTACCTGTTCCATTTTCGCCTAAAAGCGTAACCCATGGATAAGGCTTATTTTTATTAGTTCCTAATCTTATTTTTTGTTTATCAAAACATTTAATGTTATCTAAAACTATTTCTTTTACCCACATATAAAAATATTTAATAAATAAAAAGGAATATTAATAAAAGCTAAGTTACAACATTTTTTGTAAAAAATGAGTAACAAGTCAAAAATTCATAGTCTCACTTAATAGAGCTTTCACTTAATGCAAGCTTTTTATATTTATACAAAACATTCAATCAAAATAAGATGCTAAAACGCCACTTTTTCAAATTGTTATTCTTTTTTCTCTTAGGCTATTTATTGCTCAATTTTCCTACTTATATTAGGCTCGAAGATGACTATATCGTTTGTTTAGATAGTTTAAAATCTAACAATAAGACCTTGCAAAATCAATATTATTTTGCAATAACAAAAAGTCAAAAAGAAGAACTTATTCAACATACAACCGAACATTTGCTACACCTTATCACAAAAGATTTGCCGACATTTTGGTATGGCACGCCTTGGGATTATAGTGGCACAACACAAGTTCCAAATGAAGGACATATCGCTTGTGGTTATTATGTGTCAACTATTTTGCGAGATGCAGGTTTTGAGGTGGAAAGACGAAAATTGGCACAGCAAGCTTCCGAAAAGATTGTGAAAACTTTGGTTTCTGAAAAATACATTAAGCGTTTTAGTAGAAAAAAAATAAAGGTATTTTTGGAGGAAATGGAAAAGCTAGGAGATGGTTTGTATGTTGTTGGTTTAGATACTCATGTTGGCTTTTTATGGATTAAAGATGGCAAAAAGCGGTTTATTCATTCGGCACGCACTACACGAGGCGTTGTAAATGAAAATGCGTGGCGTTCAAAAGTGTTGATTCGCTCAAAATATCGCATTGTCGGCAGACTTTTGCCCAATGATGAAGTGGTAGAAAAATGGCTGGCTGGCGAAAGTTTTAAGGTAAAATAAAGGCTTGACAGTTTTTAATTTTTAGTGAGTAGTTTTTTAGCTATCTTTTTTTCGCAGAGCGAATTTTCTTTCTGCTATTTTACCAATTTGAAAATGCTTTTGTAAAAATATCTGTCACAAGACGTTCTGTGATTTCATCGACTAAAGTGTCTTCTACATCGCTAAGGTTTACATTTCTATCAAAATTTTCGTAGTGCGTAAAATTTTGCATCCATGTTTCGTCTGTCACATTATTGACAAACTCTATACGTACCGTAATGCTCAAACGACTCAAAGCAGCTTCGTCATTGGCACTAGAGGCGGCAGGTTCTACCAAATAATTGAGAATATTGCCGCTAAATTCTACATCGCCAGTATTGGAAGCAATGTCTAAACGAGCATCGGACGTAAATTTGTCTTTCATTTTTTCGACTAGCGTTTGGCTCAAATTTGGATTGACAGTAGTGGCCAAGTTGGGCAAATTATCCACAAAAAAAGTTTTTACTTGTGGGTCGATAGATGTGCCTGTAAATGAATAAATGCCGCAAGATACTTGTAGCAAAAGCGTACAGATTAGTAAGACGTTAGAAATTATTGAAAGCTGTTTCATATAATAGTAAAAAGCTAACCCAATTTGGTTATGTAGTCTTCAGTTTTACAACAATTAATTAATACAAAACTTAACAATATCTACAACAAAAATTAGCAACTTTTTGTCATAGACGCAATTTTAAGTACCAAGTGCTATTTAATAAAGCATTCGTTTAGTGGCTAACGCATTGACAATCAAGGTGTTATCTTGTACTGTAATGCCCAAAAACTTCTGAACGACTACTTAAACGAAGTGAAAAAATGTGAAGCAATTCAGAATGATAAGCGGTAGAAAAGTAGTTAAGCAACATTTTGTCAGCTTCGGCATGGAATTACTTCGTTTTTTTGTTTTGCAACAAAAGGTTTTCGTAATGACAGCTTATTGTTAGTTTTTTTGATAAATTGAAAAGCAAATAAATCACATTTTTTGGGGACTACAATTCCAACTTGTGCTAAGAGGAAAGAAAAAGAAATTTTAGGTATCAACATTTTTTAAACGCAAAAAGCCTTGTTTATATTTTATGAAATACAAACAAGGCTTTCTTGTGTAAGATATGAACTATCTAAGTGTGGGCGATACTGGATTCGAACCAGTGACCCCCTGCTTGTAAGGCAGGTGCTCT
>JBMZCV010000222.1:0-7140 GCA_049613665.1 Chitinophagales bacterium
AAACAAATGATGGCCAAAAATCCAAAACTAGCCGAATTGACAGAAACTTTAGGTTTGAAAATGTAATTTTTTAGACCTACTATTTTTTCAAAAAATAGTAGGTCTAAAAACACTCGCCCCAAAACTATTTGTCTTAAAACAAAACACATAAATAAAATAATTCTAGCACTTATGAAATCTATGATAGCGAAAAGCTTAGGTTTGGTAGTCTTGCTAACGGTTTGCCAAGTGGCCAGCCTAGATGCACAAACTAAAAAAGCGAAAGACGGAGGCTATGCCTACGAATATGTAGAAAACGACCCATTGCAAACACGCATTTATACGCTCGAAAACGGCATGAAAGTATATATGTCGGTCAATAAAGACGAGCCACGCATACAAACAGCCATTGCTGTGAGAGCAGGCTGCAAAGAAGACCCACGAGACAATACAGGTTTGGCTCACTATCTCGAACATATGGTTTTTAAGGGAACTGACCAAATTGGTACTTCTGATTGGGAAAAAGAGCAAAAACTCATCAAAAAAATCGGCGATTTGTATGAAAAACATAGAAATGAAACCGATACGAGCAAAAAAGCAGCTATTTATAAAGAAATAGACGAGACTTCTTATGAAGCTTCAAAGTTGGCTATTCCGAATGAATACGACAAAATGATTTCGTCTTTGGGAGCAAAATATACCAATGCTTACACTTCTACTGACGAAACGGTTTATATCAACAATATTCCTGCTACTGGCCTCGACAAATGGCTGATGGTAGAATCTGAACGCTTCCGAAAACTCGTTTTGCGACTATTTCACACCGAGCTAGAAGCTGTTTACGAAGAGTTCAATATGGGCCAAGACCGTGATGGCTCAAAAGTGTATCAAGCCATGTTGTCGGCTTTATTTCCGACTCACCCTTATCAAATTTCTACGATAGGAAAAGGCGAACACCTCAAAAATCCATCTCACGTTGCTATTCACAACTATTTCGACACTTACTATGTGCCAAACAATATGGCGATATGTTTGTCGGGCGATTTCGATTTTAGCGAAACCATCAAAAAAATTGATTCTTATTTTGGCAAATTTAAAAGCAAAGACTTTGAGCGACCAACTTATGAGTTGGAAAAACCGATGACCAAAAATGTGGTAAAAGAAGTATATGGCAACGAAGCTGAATTTGTGATGATGGCTTACCGTTTCGATGGTGCTGGCTCTCGTGATGCGATGTTGCTAAAACTCATGAATGGTATTTTGCAAAACGGCCGTGCAGGAATCATGGATTTAAATTTGATTCAGAAGCAAAAAATCTTGTCGGGAAGTGCCTACGAATATGCTATGAACGACCATGCAGTGCATGTTTTGAATGGAAAAGCTAGAGAAGGCCAGTCGTTGGAAGAAGTGCAAAAATTGTTGGCCGAGCAGGTGACAGCTTTGCAAAATGGCGATTTTGATCAAGCTTTGATTGATGCTGTTATCAAAAATTTTAAGCTCAAAGCACTCAAAAATGCCGAAAGCAATTGGGGACGCTACCGTATGTTTGTAGATGCTTTTATTAGCGATAAAAAATGGGAAGATGTCGTCAATGAGTTAGATGAACTTTCTAAGGTGACAAAGCAAGATATTGTTGATTTTGCCAACGAAAAATACAAAAATTGTGCAATTATTTACAAGCGTTCTGGCGAAGACACAACGGTTTTGAAAATGCAAAAACCACCAATTACGCAAATTGAGATGAACAGAGAAAGTCAATCTCCGTTTTTCCAAAAATTTGCGAAAGTGGAAGAAAACCGTTTGAAGCCAGTTTTTATAGATTATAAAAACGAAATAGAAGAACACGCACTCAAAAGTGGTATCAAAGTAAGCTACATTAAAAATAAAATTAATCCGACTTTCAACCTATATTACATCTTGGATATGGGTACGAAACACGATGCGAAAATGGCTTTAGCTGTCAAATATTTGCCTTATTTGGGTACAGATAAATATTCGGCTGAAGAGCTACAAAAAGAATTTTATCGTCTCGGTTTGAGCTTCGATATTTATACTGCAAGCGAGCGAATTTATGTCACTTTATCTGGCTTAGAAGAGTCTTTCACCGAAGGTTTGATGTTGTTTGAAGACATTTTGAAAAATGTGCAACCAGACAAAAAAGCACTAGAAAGTTTGATAGATGATGCTTTCAAGCAAAGAGAAGATGCTAAAAAAGATAAAAACACTATTTTCTGGCGTGCTTTGTCTAGCTATGGAAAATATGGCGAAAAGTCGGAATTTACGAGTAAACTTTCTGAGAAAGAATTGAAAAGTATTACAGCCGCAGATTTAGTGAGCAAAATAAAAGAATTGACGCAATATCAGCATTCGATTTTTTATTATGGCCAAAATGATGCAAAAAATGTGGTGAAAACCTTGAGCAAATATCACAAAACATCTAAAAAACTCAAGCCATATCCAACGCCACCAACTTATGTAGAACAAGAAACTAAAAAAGATAAAGTGATTTTTGTAAATTATGATATGGTGCAAGCCAAAATCATGATGCTCTCAAAATCTCAAACTTTCAATCCAGAAGTGATGCCAGCCGCAAGAGTATTTGGCGAATATTTTGGTAGCGGTTTGTCGTCTATCGTATTTCAAGAAATCAGAGAATCACGAGCTTTGGCATATTCAGCTTTCGCTGGCTACCGCTCGCCATCGCAAGCCGACAAAGCTCATTTTGTGCAAGCTGTTATGTCAGTTCAGGCCGACAAAATGAAAGATGCAATTACGGCTATGCGTGAATTGATGAACGAAATGCCAAAAGCAGAACAACAGTATGAAGGTTCAAAAGTTTCTGTTTTGAAGCAGCTAGAAACAGAGCGTATCACAAAAACTAGAGTCTTTTTCGATTATTTGAAAGCACAAGATTTGGGCATTGACTATGATATAAGAGAAAAAGTATATGAAAAGGCACAAGAAATGAGCTTTAGCGACTTAGAAGCTTTTTTCAATAAGCAAATCAAAGGCAAAGAATATACTTTTTTGGTTATGGGCAACAAAGAAACGCTAAATATGGAATACCTCAAATCTTTGGGTGAAGTGGAAGAAGTCACTTTAGAAGAATTGTTTGGGTATTAGGAAAATAAATTTCTTCTGAAAAAACGAAAAGCCAACTTGTATGTTATATATGCAGGTTGGCTTTTTCTTTTTTTTTGGAAAAGTTGAGATTATTGTTTATTTTAGGATAGGTAATATTAAAACAAAACAAAATGTGGTCAATAGACGAATTACAAAAAACTTGGCAATTGGCATCAAGATTGCACAATGGACAAAAATATGGAGGGCAGAAAAAAGGTGAGCAAATCGAATATCTCAATCATATTGGGAGTGTTGTATTTGAAATTATGGCAGCCGTAAATCATGAAAAAAATATGAATGCCGATTTAGCCATCAAATGTGCCATACTTCACGATTCGATAGAAGATACGCCATATTCATTTGAAGAGGTAAAAAAAACATTTGGAAAAGAAGTCGCTAATGGCGTAATGGCTCTCACAAAAAACGAAAAGCTAGACGGAAAAGAAAAAATGATGTTGGATAGTTTGAGCCGAATAAAAAAACAGCCGAAAGAAGTTTGGGCGGTGAAAATGGCAGATAGAATTTGCAATCTTTATGCACCACCTTATTATTGGAATACAGAAAAAAAAATAAAATACCGAGAAGAAGCCAAATTAATTCATCGTGAATTGAAAGCAGGAAATAAGTATTTAGCTGACAGATTGGAGGCTAAAATAAATGATTATTTCAAATATATTTAATAAAAAATGAATTTCAAAAAATTATTACTGCCGCTACTTTTATTTTTTAGTAGCCAAATGTTTTTATTTTCGGTTTCGGCCCAAAACAACATTTTTTTGCAAAACCTACAAGGCAAACAGATTAGCTTTGAACAAAAGATAAGTGAAAAACCGATAACTATCCTCAAGTTTTGGTCAGCATGGGCGGCTGATAATTGCCGACCTTGCGAAATGGATTTGGAACGCTCCAACAAAAAGTTTGCGACCGAAAAGCGAAATGACACCTTTCAGTTCATTACCGTAAATATTGACAAAAACATCAAAGACGTACAAAAATATGTAGCTGAAAAGACATGGAATTTTGAAACATGGATAGATGAAGCTGGCGTTTTGCAAGAAAAAATGCAAATTTATAATATACCTACCATTCTGATAATCAATAATTTGGGCGAAATTTTATATCACGATGGACAGTCGCCAACACAAACTTTTGAAGCCGCTTTACAACAAATTTTGCAGCAGGAGTAAAGCAAAATTTACAAAATGGCTCAAATTTTATTATTTGAAAAAGCAAGTGAGCAGCAATTTATAAGCAGAGTTTGCTGTTAAAAAAAATTAATACAGAATCTTTTTGCCAAAAAACAATTAACTTTGTCATTATGATATAACGCTCATTTTTTTTTCTAAAATAGAATGTAGATTTTTGTTTTTATAAACAAAAGATAGCCATTTTTATTTTAAGAAAGATATGCAAGCTTATAGTCAAAAATCATTGAACTAGAAACCCAAAATATAGCTATTACACCAAAATTATGTTATATTGATAGCAATTTAGCAACATTATGCTAAAAAATACTCATTTCTTTTGATTAGAATACATGAACACTATGCAAATTTTAACTCGATTATTCAATATTGTTGGAATAATTTTATTGTCTCAACTTGTTTTGACAGCCCAAAATGATGTTGAGATAATGCCTAATACCAATGAACAACCAAATAATACAGTCATTATCAATGGTCAGAATACGGAAGAAAACATAGAAAAAAAACAAAGCAAGTTTGATTATGGGTCGCAAGATATACTTATTCCAGATAGCGAAGGTATAGACCGCATGGAAGACCAACCTATGGGCAATTTTTCAAAAAAGAAAAAGAAAGGTTCTAGCTTTTCGACCATACAAGAGCAAACCGTACAGGACTATATGGCGAAGTTTGATAAAACGGCAGCTCAAAAAAGAACTACGCCAAAGAAAAAACCAGAAGCACCTCGTGTTTATCAAACTATAAATCCGCCAAATATCATTAAAAAACACAAACTCATTGCTCCTGCTATATCTGGTGCATATCCTTTTGATGTAGAGAAAATTCCTGCTTTCGACCCTGAAACGGTAGAAGCACGCCTAAAAGGTATTCCGAGTTTTATACGCTTAGACTACAACGAGTTGGTAGGCAAATTTGTTGAAATGTATGTCATTCATCGGCGAGACCAAGTGACGCGTATGTTGGCACGCACCGATTTGTATTTTCCTGTGTTTGAAGCAGCACTCGATAGATACGAATTGCCAATGGAATTGAAATATTTGCCTATTATCGAATCTGCCCTTATTCCACATGCAAAAGCGAGTTCGGGAGCAACAGGACTATGGCAATTGACTTATGGAACAGCTAAATTGTATGGTTTGGAAGCCAATTCTTTTATTGATGAAAGAAGAGACCCAACCTTATCTACGGAAGCAGCCGTTAAGCATTTGCACAACCTGTACAAAAAATATAGAGATTGGTACTTAGTTATTGCTGCTTACAATTGTGGCGAAGGAACTGTAAATAAAGCTATCAGACATTCGGGCGGAAAAACAGACTATTGGGAAATTGCACAATTTTTGCCTGCACAAGACCGAAGCTATGTACCTTTGTTTATTGCGGCAACCTATGTGATGAATTACTATCCTGAACACAATTTGTATAAATATGATGCTTCTTATAGCCTATATGCTACCGATACGGTTCGTGTAAAACATACCTTAGACCTCAAACAATTGGCGGGCTATTTGAGTATGCCAATAGAAGAATTACAGTTTTTGAATCCTGCTATTAAGCGAAATATTATTCCACGTTCTCGTCGAGGTTATCCTTTCAATTTGCCACTTTCAAAAATAAGTCTTTTTGAAATGTATATTGGAAATATAGAAGCCAAAAATCGTGAAATTATCATTGACAAAAATAAAATAGCAGATACCGACTTACCTTCAGACAATATTTGGAACTATGAAATGAATGAGTTTGATATTGAATATATGCCCATAAAAGTGATTAATGATGAAACGGTAGCTCTGGAATATACTGTGCGTGCAGGCGATGATTTGAGCAAGATTGCGAAAATGTATGATTGCGAAACAAAAGAGCTAAAGCGTTGGAATGGACTAAGAAATAACCGAATAGACGTTGGGGAAATACTTGTTGTGAAAGTACCAGAAGCACACCGAAAAGCTTTTGAAAATATAGAAGCACGCAACCTAGCAGAACCCGAAGAAATAGAAAAAGAAATAGAAGAGTTGATTGACGATGCCAAACGAAATAGCGAAAATACAAGCAAAGAAAAGACAAAAGTTGATAATAATGCTAAAGCTAAAATTAAAACTCCAAAAGAGCCAATAATTAGCGATGGCGACCATAGTGGTATCAATTACAACAAAGATATTCCTGTGGTAGAAACCGAACCTTTGAATGTTGAAAGGCAAGAACACATTTTGCACATCGTAAAAAAAGGAGAAAACTTATATAATATCGCTCTAAAATATGGCTCAACACCCGAAGAACTGCGATATATCAACGACCTTGAAAGCAATTATCTTAAAGTAGGAATGCAGTTGGTGATACCTAAAAAATAAAAAAACATAATAGTCTCTAAAAAAAACAACCATATAATTGTATAAATTCGAAAAATAAATTTAGCTATCTTTTGGCAAATATTGTAGTAAAACGAGGTGGTAGGTATTTTCAAAATGCCTACCACCTCGTTTTGCTATTTATAACTTATTTAAATCTTGTGAATAGAGTTTACTTTTGGTTAAAAAGCATTTGTTTTGCTTCAAAGCGAGAATAGCTTCAAAAAAAAAATAACTTTTAAAAAAATAGGTTATCTTACTCATTATTGAAAAAAAAACTTTGGATTAGCTTAGAAGCGACAAGTTTTTGGTGATAATACCAAAAAAGGTATGTTCTTCTTTTTTAAGCATTTAGGTAGAAAGCACTTATCTCCCCTCATTATGTCACTTTATTTTCTTCAATAAATTTTTTTCCCAAAAACTTGACCAATCTTGCAATTAATAGACCTGTTACTTATTAAGTCATTTTGTTTGTTTTGTGTTATTAAACT
>JBMZCV010000223.1:0-6953 GCA_049613665.1 Chitinophagales bacterium
GGAATTTTGCTGTTCCTTGCTTGCTTTATATCTACTATCTATCTACTACTTTTTGTGTTTGCTAGTGAAAGTAGCAAGGAATTTTGCTGTTCCTTGCTTGCTTTATATCTACTATCTATCTACTACTTTTTGCGTTTGCTAGTGAAAGTAGCAAGGAATTTTGCTATTCCTTGCTTGCTTTATATCTACTATCTATCTACTACTTTTTGTGTTTTGTAAGATAGCAAAGGACAATTTTGTGTCCCTTGCTTACTTTCTCCTTCTATCCACATAATATTTAAAAAAATCTAATTTTTGATTTTTCTGAACTTTTTTATGCTACAAAGATACAATGGTTAAGTTTTAATTTTAGTATCAATTTTAGAAGTTTCTTACCTACTCAAAATAGTATTTAGCACTTAAAAAACTTCCTTCTCTGTTTTTCTTATGCTACAAAGATACAGGAACTAAATTTTATTTATATCATTCATTTTCAGCATTTCTTACATATTCAAAACAATGTGTTATGTTTTAGTAAGCATCTAACCAAAAAATAACATGACATTTCGTTTAAGCTAATGCCTTGATTATCAATGCATTAGCAACGAATCTACCGATTATTGAAATAGTAATTTTCACTTAAAAACATAAAAAGCGTAAAAGCTTGATTTACAAAACTTTTACACTTTTTATTTTATTCAAAAATATTTAGGCAAAACTACCATGTGCTTAATCAATAAGACCATAAATTGTGTTCCATTTCAAAAATATTTTCCTTTATTTTTTCTGATTCCAATAAAGCATCTTGGCCTGTTGCATAATCTTTTACTCTTCTATCCTGAATGTTGGATTCTTTCATGATGTAGCTGGCAAACATTCGCATATCAAAAATATCTACCCAACTCATACCGCTAATATCATTGAAAGTATTGGCGGCATCATATTTTGCCAAATATTTTCTGATAGCTGGATAATATAACCAATACATGGCTTCTTGGCCTCGGTAGTTTCCGTTGCTATCAATGACATCACGAATGGGGGCAATGCCCAAAATGCGAACTTTCATTGTAGAGCTTTCTTCATCGAAAACCCAATCTTCCTTGATGCGAAATTTTGTGACCGACATCCAATTAAAATCATTTTCGATAATTTTCGTGGTTTCCTCAAAAGTATCTGGGTCTATGACCATAATTGTGTCGATAGCACCTAAACGGCCTTGCACATCGGCATAGTTGATTTGTTCCTTAAACTCATCATCCATAAAAATATAAGCATCGTCATGTTCGCCAACAATTTTGTTGAAAATGCTAATTAAAGGTTCTTTTTCGGCCACAAAAGGTAGGTTCATTTTTTGGCGAGTGTCGATGACTCGCCAAATGCGTTTTTGCCAAAAAATATCGGCTTCTCGCAAATGTTCATAAGCCAATGGCTCTCGCTCTTTAGAAATTGTGCGTTCATACAAGCCATCAATCACGATGGGTTCTGTGCCGCTTTCTTCGCTTTCGCTTTCTGTGTTTGGCACTTCTTTGGTAGTGCTATTCCAATCTTCGTAGCTTTCAGTAGTTTGTGCTATGAGTAGCAAAGACGTATCTGACAACAAAAACACAAAAAAACTAAAACTCAACAATTTTTTCATATTTGCTAATTTTTTTGATTAAAAAATAAAATTAGGTGATAAAAATGTGAATAAAAGTTGTTTATAATATAATTTTAATTAAAAAAAATAAGTGTTTTTGTTTAATCTATAAGCTATTGTTTAAGAGAGAATTATTTATAAATTATTTTTGTCATTTTGCTTTTTACGCTTATTTTATATAACGCTGCTTGTGCAAATTTTAGTATTTAAAAATTCATTTTTTTAGCAAAAAAAAGAAACTGTTCAAATTTTATTTTCGGCTTTTTCAGTCAAAAAATAAAATTTAAACAGTTTTTCTGATGCCTTTTTTCGTTTTGAATTAGGCACATAGAGGCTTATCATTTTTTTTAAGAAAAATTTTAAAAGCGTTTGACACTTATTTTTCAATAAAAAAATGCTCAGAAAATAGACATTACTGCACAAAAAAAGGCGTAATTATGTCTATTTCATAATTACGCCATTCAAAGCACTTTTTCGCACACCAAAAACTTGCTCACAGTTTCATAAGCATCAATTTTTGCTGTATCTAAGTCATCGTTTAGCACCGAAACATCGAAACGAGATTCGTAGGCCAATTCCGCTACCGCTTTATCCAAGCGTTGCCTTAAAGTTTCTTTACTTTCTGTATCTCGTCGTCTCAGCCTTTGCTCAATAACTTGGATAGAAGGCGGCCGTACAAAAACAGTCAAAACTCGCTCCCCATAAGCTCGCTTGATGTTTAAAGCCCCTTCCACATCAATATCAAAAATGATATGTTTGCCCATTGCCCAAACACGCTCTAGCTCTTTGTGCAACGTGCCATAATAATTGCCGTCATAGACTTCCTGATATTCCAAAAAGTCGCCATTTTCTATCTTTTGCAAAAATTCTTTGTAGCTGATAAAGTGATAATCTTTGCCATCGGTTTCTTTTGCTCGCTTCTCACGAGTAGTTGCCGACACCGAAAAGCTAAGATTAAGGTCTTGCTTCAGCAAATATTTTACCAAAGTTGTTTTGCCCGAACCCGAAGGTGCTGTGAATATGATAAGTTTACCTTGCACGAGTGAAATAATTTTTTAGAAAAATAAAATGATTGTAAAATATAAAACGATTATGTTTGGCCAAATGATATACGAGCCAAACATAATCGCATTTTCAAAATCTTGATAGTGAAGTTTTAAGGTGTATTTAATGTTTTTGGTAACTATTTTTATTAAACTATATTCATCAGTTGTTCTTTGATTTTTCCCAACTCATTTTTCATTTTAATCACATAGGTTTGTATAGTCGCATCGTTTGCTTTTGAGCCAATAGTATTGATTTCTCTGCCTATTTCTTGTGCCAAAAAACCCATTTTTTTACCTTTTATGGCTACTGGCTCGGCTAATTCAGTCAAAAAATGCTTGCAATGAGCTGCCAAGCGTACTGTTTCTTCGTTGATGTCTAGTTTTTCAACATAATAAATTACTTCTTGTTCAAAGCGATTAGTATCTACTTTTTCGATGCCAATGATGTCGTTTAGCGAAGCATTTATTCGATTTTTTATACGCTCAATACGTTTGGGAGCAACTTCTTCTATGGCTTCCAAATTGCTGCTAATGGCCGCAATTCGTTCTTTCAAATCTGTTTCCATTGCCTCGCCTTCTTTTTTTCGAAAAGCCACAAAATAGCCTACTGCCTCAAAAATAAGTGCCGAAACAACTGTCCATTCTTCCTCTGTTAGTTTTTCATCTGTTGGTATCAATACTTCAGGAATGTTCATAATAACATTCAATATATTGTCTTTCGACAAGTTTAGTTCGTTGCAAATCTGGCTGATTTCAAAATAATATTTTTTAAACAAATTTTTGTTTAAAGCTGAACTTTGCAAATTACTCGCTTCATTTACAGACACTAATATATCTATTTTTCCTCTATGCAAATAATTTTTCAACTTTTTACGCAATACTACATCTTTCGATTTGTAGAGCTGTGGCACTCGCAAGCTCAAATCTAAAAACTTGCTGTTTAAAGCTCTAATTTCAACACTAATCGCTTTTTGTTGAAATGTAGTTTCGGCTTTTCCGTAGCCTGTCATCGAATATAGCATATGTTTGTTTTTATTTTTCTGAATGTAAAATGCGTTTTTTTAATCAAATGTTTAGACATACTATTTTTTCTAGCTTAAAGAACCCAATATTTGCAAATTTCATAAGCTTTTTGACTGAAAAATAGTATGTCTTTCGTCCTAAAACGGTTTCTTTTGTTGAAATAATAAAGGCTATTCTAAAACCATTAAAATTCAGTGATAATATATGTATTTTTAATTGATTTTGTGTTCTTTTTTCGTAAATGTTTGACTCACCAGAAAAACACCTATGAAAATTAAAATGGCTGAAATGATTTTTTCGCTAGATAAAGTATCTTTTCCCAATAAAATCGCAATCGTTGTCGCAATAACAGGCTGTGTATAAATGTAAGTGCTAACTACGGAAGCATCAACTTTTTGTAAGGCAAAAATATTGAGCAAATACGTCATAAAAGTAGTTCCAATGATAACATAAGCCAAACAAGCCCAAATTAAATTGTTGAAAGTGTGCCATTCAATGGCCGCAAACTCGCTAAAACCAACAGGCATCACGAAAAACCAACCGAAAAAGAATACCCATTTTATGATGGTAAAAGGGTGATAACGCTGCATCAATGGTTTTACCAACACCAAATATAAGCCATAAGAAGCCGCATTGATAAAAATAAATAAGTCGCCGAGCCAATTTGTGCCGACAGCTCCGCTCGAATAGCTACTTGTGATAATATATCCTGCTCCAAGTGTGCCTAAAATAATACCGAAAATTTTGTAGCGAGTTATTTTTTCTTTAATCAGAATGGCCGCAAAAATTAACACCAAAATCGGTGCAGTAATCATAATCAGCGAAGCATTGATAGGAGAAGTGAGCGAAAGACCTTTGAAAAATAACAATTGATTGATAGCTACGCCAAATAGGCCGCAAGCTGTCAATAATAAATAATCTTTGCGTTCGATGGGTTTGTGAATGAGATGATTTTTGGGATAGATGGCCGTCAAAATCTTATGCAAAATGGCATACATGAGTAGAGCCATACTTGCACGAATAACAATAAATCCAAATGGTTTGATATATGCGGGAGTAACTTCTTTTGCGATGATATAGTTTGCTCCATAAATGAGATTAACGACAATCAAAGCAATATGAGCTTGTAATTTTGCATTCATTGGTGCAAAAATATGAAAATTAAAGTGATTTTGTTTAATTTAGCCTATCTAAGTGAAATATTATGTTTTTTTTTTAACAAAACCGCAAAAACAATTAGTTACAAAATGAATAATACACATTTCATAAAAATAGAAATCTCTACTTTGCTCCAAAAATTAACCCTAGAAACAAAACCTCTGTGGGGAATTATGAACGCCCAAAATATGGTGGAACATCTCGGACTGCTGTTTTATGTTTCGACAGGCAAGCCAAATATACGCATTTCTACGCCAGCCGATAAAATTGAACGTTTTCAAGCTTTTTTGATGAGCGAAAAAACATTTCAACGAAATTTTAAACCTGCCGATTTGCCTACTGACAGTACTGTGCCTTTGAAATATAAGGATTTGGCAGAAGCCCAAGAAAAATTGATAGAACAAATCAATGCTTTTTATGCTACTTTCGGAAATGATGCCGAAAAAACGATTGCTCACCCTGTTTTTGGAATGCTAAATTTGGCACAATGGGAACAGTTTCATCGCAAACATACGCAACATCATTTTCGACAGTTTGGCTTGATAGATGTTGTTTAAAATAAAGATGAAAAAAATTATTTCCTCAAAAAAACTCTAGCCGTTGTTTGGTGTTATCACCAACAACTAAAAGGTATATCTCCATATTTTTGACTCATTTTGTCGTAACAACTTGTTGGTGATAACACCAACAAGGGCGTAAAAAGTAAACTTAGCTTACATGACATTTTTAGGATTTATCAGCTACAAATGCGGTGAAAAAATACAAGAACATTTTTTTTCGCTTGAGCAAAAAACGCATACTTTCGATAGCTTGCAAATTGAAATTGAAATAAATGAGCTTGATGAAGACTTTAATGTTTTTAAAATCATTTTGCGGCCAGATACAGAAAAAAATATCTCTTTAAACAAATTTTGGTTGCAAAGTGAGTTTCATTTTTCGGCCGAAAACCGCATTTTATGCAATGGCTTTCAGTCTTGGACAGAAACCGATGAATTTGAAATTGACCATAAAATTGAGCGGCCACGCAAGGCTCTCAAAGGTATTTTTAAGGCTTTTGGCGATTATGAATTTGTGAATTTGTCGGGCAAAAAAGGCGATTTGCATTCGTGGACATATAGCTATATCAGAAAAAAAGCGGCAGAAAAAGAGGTTTTATTTTTTGGTTCGCTCAACGAAAAAAGCGGCTATACACTTATTCGCTACGAAACGAGTAAAAATTTGCTCTTTTTGGCCAAAGACTGCGAAGGTTTGCTTTTGGAAAAAGAATATGAAATAGCTGATTTTTTTGTTGCTGAAACAAATGAAGAAGCTGCAACAAATCGTTATTTTGAAGCTTTTTACGAAAAAAATGCTCAAATAGATATTTCAAAACAAGGTGCAGAAGTTGGTTGGACAAGTTGGTATAATTATTATGCAAACATTGACGAAAAAATAATTCTGGACAATTTGAATGCTTTTGCAAGCCGAAAAGTGCCGATAGATATTTTTCAAATTGATGATGGCTGGCAAGAATCTGTTGGCGATTGGACGAAAGTGAACAAGAAATTTCCGAATGGATTGCGATATATCACCGATAAAATACATGAAAATGGCTATCAAGCTGGCCTTTGGTTAGCTCCGTTTATCTGTCAGAAACAGTCGTTTATATATAAAAATCATTTCGATTGGTTGCAAAAAGATGAAAAAGGCAAGCCGATAAAAGCTTCCTTTAATGCTATTTGGAAAAGTTGGATGTATCCTTTAGATATTTATAACGAAGAAGTGCGTACCTATTTGAAAGAATTTTTCGATACGGTTTTGAAAGATTGGAATTTCGATATGGTGAAGCTCGATTTTTTGTATGCCATAGCTTTTCGGCCGACAAAAGACAAAACGAGAGGCCAGATTATGTGCGAAGGCATTGCCCTTTTGCGTGAGTTGGTGGGCGATAAACTGATTTTGGGTTGTGGCGTACCTTTGGGGCCATCTTTAGGAATGTTCAATTATTGTCGAATTGGTGCCGATGTGCATTTGAGTTGGGAAATGAATATCCTGAAATGGATGGGCAGCCGAGAGCGTGTTTCTACGATTTGTGCCTTGAAAAATACGGTGCATCGACGACATCTGAATGG
>JBMZCV010000224.1:0-6926 GCA_049613665.1 Chitinophagales bacterium
GCGAAACGGCTTTGCAACAAATCAAAGAAAAAGGCTATGCTGAAAAATATTATGGCGATAGCAGAGAAAAGATATTAATCGGCATCAATTTTAGCAGCGAACTAAAAACGGTTGATGATTGGAAATATGAAGTTTTTAAGTAAACTTTATAGCATTGTTACTATTTTAGGCTTTTTTTAATCTAAATCAATAAAACTTGAATGTTTAACAAGTATATAAAAAAAACTTCTACTTCTGTTTACTCTTTTTCAAATAAAATTTTTAATTCTATTTGTTTCATACTGATAATCAAATAGTTATGATAAATATTTTCGGAAAACAGATTACTTTTCTTTTCGTAAAAAAAAATAGCTATCATATTTTTTATCACAATAATGCACAAAAAAATAATTTAAAGCCTTGAAATAGCATTTTTTCAAAAAATTAAAATAATTTTGTGCATTATTCAGTTATAAATTAAGGCCATAACAGCATCAAAGTAAGGCATTATTTTTGTCTTTATTCTGATGTTCCAAAAAAATTAAGTCTCAAATATAAAAGAGACCATAAAAATACTTCATTCTTTTTTCGATACAATTTGTTTCGCCAAACATAAAATTCATAGCTTTGAACCGACTATTTTATATTTTCGTTTGCCTCGCTATCTGTTTGATAACTTTCAATACAGATTCCGTTTTTGCTCAAAAAAAGAAATCTTCTTCGAGCAAAAAGAAAAAGAGCAATTCCTCTTCTGGAGCAAAAAATGCTTATCAAGATTTGACAACTCGATACAATCGTTATTTTAATGCTAAAATGCGATATACCGAAGGTATCAAACAATTGGAAACTTCTCACAAAGACGACTACGATGAGTTGTTGCCTGTGTATGCCTACGACAAAGGCGACGGCACATCTATTGGTGGAAATCTGAACGAAGTGATTACGAAAACGCAAGATGCCATCAAGTTGAAGCCAAATAGCAAATGGATAGATGATTGTTATTTGCTCATGGGAAAGGCTTATTATTTGCAAGGCGACAATACTTCGGCTGACCAAGCTTTTCAATATATCAACGGCAAGTTTAAGAATCGTTTGCGAATTTCGGCTACAAAAGACAAATCACAGATAGCTAAAGAACGAAAAGAGCGAGAAAAAGAAAAAAATAAAGAGCGTTTGCAAGCCGAAAAAGAACGAGATAAAGAACGTGCTGAACGTGAAAAAGCGAGAGAAGCTGAGAAAAAAGAAAAAGCGAAAGAAAAAAAGGTAAGAGACAAAGAACGTGCTGCCGATAAAAAAGCGAAAGAAAGAGAAAAAAAAGTTAGAGAAAAAGAGCGTGCGAAAGAGAAAAAACGCAAGGCTAGAGAAAAGAAAAAGCGTATAAAAGCGAAAGAAAAAGCAAAACGCCAACGAAAAAAAGGCAAAACGCCTAAAAAAACATCTAGCTCAAAAAGTAGCTCTTCTAGCAAAAAAACAACTACTAAAGATAAAAAAACAGATAATACTAGCGAAACAACAACCGAAGATGATAACAAATCTTCGAAAGCTGCTGAAATTGAGGAGCAAGAAAGGCTAGAAAATGAGCGACTTGAAAAAGAAGCGGAGGAGCAAGCAGCCGCAAAAGAAGAGGAAGAACAAGAAGTGGCTGAAATAAAAGAAAAAACTTATAAAAAAGGTGGTTTGTCGCATCAGCCTGTCAATCATGAAGCTACGGTTTGGCTGGCTCGTTCTTATATCAGTCAAGAGCAGTTTGGCGATGCCGAAGCATTGTTGCGAAAGGCACAAGGAGACAAAAGTTTTCCTAAGCGAGTAAGCGGCCAACTCAACGCATTGGAGGCACATTATTATTTGCAACGTGAAGATTGGGATAAAGCAAAAGTTGCTTTGCAAGCAGCCATAAAAACCACTCGAAAAAAGAAAGATAAAGCACGTTTATATTATATTTTGGCACAGCTAGAACAAAGAGACAACAACTTTGCAGGTGCGTTGGCCAATTTTGAAAAGGTATTGAAAAAACGCCCAACTTATGACATGGAATTTAACGCAAAGCTAAACATTGCGAAAACGAAAATGCAAAGTGGCGAGTTTAATGCTGATAGAGCAATTACCTACTTGAAAAAGATGTTGCGAGATAGCAAAAATGACGAGTTTCAAGACCAGATTTATTTTACGATGGCTGAAATTGAGCTTGAAAATGGCGATGAAGCAAAAGCAACAGAATATTTTGCCGATGCAGCAAAAAATAGCACGGTAAATCCAGCACAAAAAGCACGAGCTTTTCTGCGATTGGCAGACCTTAGTTATGAGCGTGAAAATTATGTGACAGCTAGTTCATATTATGATAGCACCCTTGTTGTGTTGTCGAAAGACCACAAAAGGTATGAAGAAATTAGCGATAGAAGAATTGTTTTGACCGATTTGGTAAAGCATATTCAAATTGTAGAATTGCAAGACAGCCTAAGACGCATTGCTGATATGTCTGATGCTGCTCGCTTGGCTTATTTGGAAGACATCATTGAGCAGCTCGAAAAAGAAGCTCAAGCAGAAGCCGACGAACAGCAGGCTTTCTTGGAAGAGCAGGATAAGAAAAATAAAGATAAAAAAGAAGGCGGTACATTTTATTTTTATAATGATGTAGCAAAAGCAATGGGGAAAAATGATTTTCTTGGCAAATGGGGACAACGTAGCAATACGGACAATTGGCGTTTGAGCAACAAATCTTCTGGCTTGGGCAATTTGGCTGATACTGATACAACTAGCATTAGCCGAAATACATTGGTTGCCTTGGCAGGAAAAGGTAGATTAACAGTAGATGATTTGATGAAAGATTTGCCGCTCACAAAAACTGCAAAAACACAATCTGATAGCCTTGTTACGGCTTCTTTGTATGCTATTGGACGTATTTATCATGTGCGTTTGAAAGCTGGCGACAAAGCTATTGTTTCTTTCGATGAGTTATTGGAGCGTTTTCCAGTAACAGAACATTCGGCTGCTGCACACTACAACTTGTATTTGTTGTACAAAAATGAAAGCGAAAACAAAAAGTCTAACCAATCTAAGAAAGTTATTTTAAATGATTATCCTGAAAGCAAGTATGCAAAACTCTTGCAAGATGCCGATTATTTGAAAGTGCTGGCACAAAAAGAACGAGAATTAGAAGAGTATTACGAAAAAACATATGCTTACTTCAAATCTGAAAACTTTGGAGAAGTAGATAAGCGACAAAAGCAAGTCAATGATTTGTTTCCAGAAAACCCTTTGCAACCAAAGTTTGATTTGCTAAATGCAATGGTTATGGGGCATACAGGCGACAAGACTACTTATATGAAAGCTTTGCAAGATGTGATGAAAAAGCACCCAGAAGATGAGGTAAAAGATAAGGCAGAAGAAATTTTGAGTTATCTGCGAAAAGGAGGCAAAAAGTCAAATAAACCTAGCGGCAAATCAAGTGCAAAATATCAATACAAACCCAACAGTCGACATTATTTTGTGGTAGCTTTCGATTCTTTTTCCAAAAAAATAAATACTGCTACAAATGGTTTGTCAGATTTTAATATGGGCAATTTTAAAACCCAAAAGCTCAAAGTAAATCCAATGTTGCTTGACCCAAAAAATCAAATCGTATTGGTAAAAGATTTTTCAAATGCCGAAAAAGCAAAGATTTATTTCAAAACATTGAAAGAGCAAGAACTTGATGTTTTCAAAGGTTTAGATGTACCTTTTAAAACTTTTATTATCTCAAAATCAAACTTTTCGCAATATTTTAAAGACAAAAAAGCAGATGTTTACTATGAATTTTTCTTAGAAAATTATAAATAAATTTTAAAAAGAACAGATTTTTTTTATAATATCGAAATATCGTAAAAACGATTGAAATAACAGTGATTATTCGCAAAGTTTTCATTTCTAAAAAAACAACCCAATTATTCCCTTTTTTTTGAAAACGCATCATAATTATATACACAAATGAGTGTCACTCAGAATACGAGCAAGACGAAAAAAACAGCAAAACAAACAACACCAAACTACAAAAGATATATTTTTGCTATGTGGCTAATATATTTTTTAGGTATTGTTAGTGTATTTATACTATTTCGCCATATCTCCAATGGTGGTTTTGGTGAGCTACCTAGCTTTGTCGAATTGGAAAGTCCAACGAGTGCTTTAGCTTCCGAAATATATTCGGCAGATAATGTATTGTTGGGCAAATTTTTTATTGAAGACCGCTCCAACTCTAGCTTTGAAGAACTGCCTCCACATCTTGTCGATGCACTTATTGCTACAGAAGATGTGCGTTTTTACAACCATTCGGGCATTGATTTAAGAAGTTTAACTCGTGCCGTTTTTTATGGTCTGACAGGCGAAAATA
Source organism: Chitinophagales bacterium (assembly GCA_049613665.1). Lineage (GTDB taxonomy): Bacteria > Bacteroidota > Bacteroidia > Chitinophagales > UBA2359 > JBMZCV01. The sequence continues at coordinate 4,346 of JBMZCV010000224.1, forward strand.
GAGGAGGAGCAAGTACGATTAGTCAGCAGTTGGCCTTAAATTTATTTGACCGTCGGTCGCCTGATATTACAGAACGTATCAAGCAAAAATTTAAGGAGTGGGTTATTGCAGTACGTTTGGAACGCAGCTACACAAAAGAAGAAATCTTGACGATGTATCTCAATACTGTTCCATTTGGCTATAATGCACATGGAGTAAAAGCAGCTTCTTATGTGTTTTTCGATAGCTCGCCAGATTCATTAAAAGTGCAAGAAGCAGCCGTTTTGGTCGGAATGCTAAAAGCAAATACATTGTATAATCCAAAAAGAAACCCAAATAACTCTAAGAAAAGACGAAATGTCGTTTTAGAGCAAATGGCGAAATACGACAAAATAACTGCTGCAAAACGTGATTCTTTGCAAGAGTTGCCTATCGAATTGCGATTTAATCGCACAACACATGATGAGGGTTTGGCAACTTATTTTCGTGATTATGTCAAATCTTATTTGAAAGAATGGGCAACAGATGAAGATAACAAAAAATTGGACGGCACAAATTACAATATTTTCAAAGATGGGCTAAAAATCTATACTACACTAGACTCTCGTATGCAGCAACATGCCGAAGAAGCGGTAGAAGAATACATGGCCAACTTGCAAGGACAGTTTTACAAACATTGGGGTAAGAAAAACCCGTGGGATAACTTGCCTCGTGCCAAACTGAAAAAAGGCAATATATGGTATGGTACAAATGAGCTGATATATCGTGCCGTAAAACAATCTGGACGCTACAATATGATGAAATCAAGTGGCTCAAACGAAGAAAAAATTAAAAAAGCTTTTGAAACACCTACCAAAATGTCACTTTTCTCATGGAAAGGCGAAATAGATACTACTTTGACACCACTAGATTCTTTGGGATATTACAAAAATATTTTGCACGCAGGTTTTATGTCTATCGACCCTAGCAACGGACACATCAAAGCGTGGGTAGGCGATATCAATCACAAACATTTCAAATATGATAATGTACGACCTAGCTCAAAACAGCAAGTAGGTTCTACATTCAAGCCTTTTGTTTATGCACTTGCTATGGACAATGGTTGGTCGCCTTGTCATCTTGTGCCAAATTCACCTGTTACTTTTGAAGATTTCGACAATTGGACACCAGAAAATGCAGGTAAGCTTTATGATGGCCAAAAAATAACACTAGAAACAGGCTTGGCTCATTCTATCAACAGAATTACGGCTTATTTGATGAAACAATTGTCGCCACAACAAGTTATCGACTTGGCGAAAGCTATGGGTATCGAAAGCCATATGGATCCATATCCATCTATTTGTCTAGGAACGCCCGATATTTCTGTTTATGAAATGATTGGAGCGTACGGAACTTTTGCAAACAAAGGTTTTTATAACCGCCCTATTGCTATTGTGAGGTTGGAAGACAAAAACGGAAATGAAATACGACGTTTTCCTACTTTCAAACGAGAAGCCATCAACGAACACGCTGCCTATGCCATGATTAGCTTGCTAAAAGGAGTGGCAAACAAAGGAACTGCCATTAGATTGCGTACTAGATATGGTTTTTACAACGAGATAGCAGGAAAAACAGGCACAACAGATGATAACTCTGATGGTTGGTTTATCGGCATTACACCAAAATTAGTCTCAGGCGGCTGGGTTGGTGGCGACGAAAAAGCCATTCGATTCAAAACTACTAGACTCGGTAGCGGCTCTAATATGTCATTGCCAATTTGGGCAGCTTTTATGAAACGAGTATATGCAGATGAAAGTTTAGATGTTAGCAAAGAGGATTATTTTGTGAGACCACCTAATATGAGCATTGAGCTAGATTGCGAAAAATATGGGCCTGTGCCAACTGACGAAGCAGAAAATGCAACAACTGACCCTAATAATCCAGGCGAACCAACTGACCCAAGTGCTATTCCAGAAGAAGAAGAAATATTTGATTATAACGACCAATTCGATATTGAATAAATAAGGAGTTGTTTAGCTATTTTTTAAGCTATTCTCGGTTTAACAAAAAAAAACTAAAAATGATTTTCAATGTGTTAAAAACTAACAAAGTACTTTGCTGAATAGTGATTGACACTCAAAATTATTGTTTTTCATAAAAAAAATGCGAACATCTTAAAAGCTTATACTAGCTTTTAAGATGTTTTTTTTGTTCCTTTTTAAAACATTTTAGCATTCTCAAGCATTATTCTCAATAGTTCAGACATTTTTTTCAACAGTACTCGGTTTAATAAAAAGACATCTTTTGGCAAGAGAAACATACTATTTTTCCACAAAAAAGGTCATAAAAATAGCAAATATTGGTCGCCTTAGCCTAAAAAAATAGTATGTTTAAACTTTTGATAAAAAAATGTATAGATGTCCGAATTGTTGTTATTCTAAAAAAGCTGTTTTTAAAATAGATAAACGCTAAAAAATTTTTATCCAACTACTTAATTTTCTAACTTTGCAGTTGCTAAAACACTATAATATAAGTTTTTGGCATTTTAGCCTTTTTATTGCATGTTACTTTATTCCAAAAAAACGACAACTCTCGCCGTTGCTGTGTGTTATCACCAGCAACT
>JBMZCV010000225.1:0-6816 GCA_049613665.1 Chitinophagales bacterium
GCGAAAAACAATATTCTTGTTATGCTTAAATTCGACAACCCACCTTCAAGATTTTTTAAAAACCTTGAAGGTGCGAAGTTTCAGAAATAGTTTAGAAATAACATTTATTTTACCAACATCAATTTTTCAGTAGCTGTATTTTCGCCATTGCTCAAATGCACAAAATAAATACCTGCTGATAGTTTTTCGGTCATAACAACAGTATTTGCTTGCTCTTTGCTAACATTTTGTTGCAATACAACACGTCCAATATTATCCATAATCGTCAAAGTATTGTTTTGTTTCAAACTTTCTGCATTCCAGCTTACAACAACTTGATTATGAGCAGGATTTGGATATAAATTAAACATATTGGTTGTTTTCTCTGCTTCATCAATACCAACTGCCCATTTCTGTATATTGATATTGTCGAGATATAAATTATTGCCTTCGCCTCTAATTTGCTCAATTTTCAAAATAGCACTTCGCACATTTGAATAGTTAGATAAGTTTACGGTGTGCATTTTCCAATGGCTATCATCCGTAGGAACAAAAGCAGCAGTTGTTGGGTCTGCACTTGTCAGTTCAGCTCCTTTAACAAATGCAATAGGTATGAAAGTATCGCCACAATCGGTAGAAATAGAAATTTGAACTTCATCAGAAAAGCTACCTTCATTTTTTAGAGCATAAGCTGCATAAAAAGTCATTGTTGGATTAGAAGACACCAAGTCTAGCTTTTGTGTAATAATAGCATCTGTTTCGCCTGTTGCATCATAGTTGAAATTGTCTATAAAAATAGAATTATTGCTACCAACACCAGCAGTATTTGTAAATTCAAAACCTGTATTATCATTGTCTAAAATTTCCCAATCATCGTCACTAAAATTACCTGTTTCAAAACTTTCTTGAAAAGATAATCCATCGCCAATGCCAGAGGTAGAAAAATTAATAGTTTCCCAAGTGTTGTTTTCAGGAAAAGCATCTGGCAAGCCATTTGGACTAACAAGGCTAATATCAAAAGAGTGAAAAATGCCAGGCCCACTTACACCCACCAAAGGCAATGTAATTTCGGTGGTAGCCAAAGAAGCTAAAGGTACATCTGGCGTGTAATAATAGATTTCGGTATCTCCGCCATCTGTCGAATAATGTATTTCGAGAAAAACGATAGGCGTAGTTCCAAAGTTAGTGATTTGAATAGTTGGTTCAAAGGAAGTACACAAACCAAAGCCTGTTGGATAAAAAACATCATCTAAAATGACATTGTTTGCTCCTTGCTCTGGTGGTACGCAAGCCAAGTTCGAAGCTGCCGTAATGCCAGAACGATAGCCATTTCCTGTAATAACAGCTCTCATGCGTGCTTTTTGACCTAAAGTAAATGAGTTTAGGCAAGCATCGCCAGCATAATCCATATAATTTTCTACCATATCTGGTAAATCTGGCGTTTCGTTGCTACATTGATTGCTGCTGAAACTACAACTAAAATTCGGCTCAAAAGTACGAGGTGTGTCTGAAACACCATCATCTGCTGTGCAAGTTGTTTCATCATTTCCAGGCCCCCAAGGGTGATATAAGTTTAGCCAGTGACCAATTTCATGAGCGGCAGTACGCCCATTGTTATATTGACCCAAAGAAGGCGGAATTGTACCAAAACAGTTGTATGCAATCGCCAAACCATCGACACTAGGCGTAATCGTACCTGGAATATAGGCATATCCTAACACGCCTCCACCACGAAGCGAGTTGCACACCCAAATATTGAGGTATCGTGAAGTAGGCCAAGCATCAGTACCACCAGAAGAAGCAAACTTCATACCGTCGTCTTCCCAGTTTTGTACATCACTTGCCGTTCTAGTAATACCATTTGTAGGAAAGCCTTCTGGCGTACGTTGTGCCAAACAAAACTCCATTTCACAATCGGCTACTACATCTAAAAATATATCACGAGTATTTTCTGCATTGTCGTTGGTACGGCGATACATTCTATTCATTTCATCAATTTGTGAGAATATTTTTTCATCACTAATATTAGAAGCTGGATTTCCTGTATAAGAAACAATATGCACCACAACAGGAATGGTTAAAATGTCGTCTGTTTTGGCTTGCAAACCATTTTTTTCAATCCATTTTTGAGTATATTCTTCTATTTCTGCACGTTTTTTTACCACTTCTGGGTCTTCTAATGCTTTTTGATATAATCTATCAACATCGCATTTTTCAAATTGTGTTTCTTCGCTTTGTTGAGCAAATAATGGTGCAGCTAGAAAAAAGCATACTGCTACAATAAAAAAGGTATAATTTCTCTTCATAATAATTTATATGTACATGAATTAATAACAAAAAAAGGTGTTTAAGTAAAAAACACTATTTAATAAAGCATTCGTTTAAGTTGCTAACGCATTGATAATCAAGGTGTTAGCTTGTTCTGAAATGCTCAAAAACTTCTAAACGGCTACTTAATAAAAATAAATGGTAAGTTGCAAAAGCTAACACGCTGCTCATTCAGTATGTTAGAAAATCTATTCTTACTAATTAAAGTTTGGTTTGTTACTTAAATAGTTGGATAAGTTTATTCTGCAAATTGTGAAAACTAACACGCTGAATATCAATGTGTTAACACAAATTGTACTATTATTAAATAGTGCTTGGCACTTAGAATTAGCTAAATATCCATTTTTATTTTGGTTTTATAAGAATTTTTAGTGTTTTATTTTAGTAAAAAAAGCACTTTGGTAAGTTGGCTTACTATTCTAGCTTTTTGAATAAACGCTTTTTAACGAAAAAACTACCATATAAAAAATTGACCTTTGTGTTGTTTTTTTATGACAATTTTGTCACTACGAGACACGAAGCAGTCCAGTATGGCAAGCGGTAGGCATGAAGTTAAACGGTATTTTGTCTTCTTCGGTATGTTGTAGATTGCTTCACAGGCTCGCAAAGACAAAAAGCAGGCTTTGCAAAAACAAGCTTTTGTTACTTTCTTTTTTTTGATTAATAAGTCACATTTCTTTGGGGATTACAACTCCAATTTGGGTTATTAAATAGGTATGCTTTTTTGTGTAAAAATAGTAAAAAAAATCATAAAAAAAGGCAATACATATTATTCAAATATGTATTGCCTTTGCTTGTTAAGTTTAAATGTCTTTTCTATTCAATCACCACACGAATCCCCTCCGAATGCGTCGTAAATTCAGGTGCATACATACACTGCATAGTCGTGATTCCATTCGAGAAATCGCCAGCGTGACTAGCTCTTAAATCGTATTCAAAAACGTAAGTTCCTTTTGGCAAGTAGCCGATAAAAAAGTTGGTTGCTGCATCTTTCGTGCTTTCGTAGTAGCCGATTCCGCCTTGATATTTGTAGCGAGAAAGCACGTTTGTAGGCTCAAAACCTGCCGCTCTCATATCTTTCAAATGCACATATTCCATCAATCTATCGACACGAATTTCTACACGCACTCTTACCAAATCGCCAATATTGATTTTCGCACCATCTGAAAGTGCCGATAATTCTTCGCCACTTTTCGTATTTTTCTTCAAAAACACTTCTTTTTTGATGGCTAAAGGCGTTTCGGCATGTGTAATTTTGTCGAGTTGCTCAAAATACTGCCAATATACCGCTCCCCAAGCTACGCCATCGTCAGTTTTCGTGACAACGATATTTTTCATTTCCGTTTCAATATCGCCAGCTTGCCAAGCCGTTTTATAGTAGCCTGTTCCTGCTTCGGTTTTCAAATCTGGCATAGTGCTAGGATGCACGACATGATTTCCAAGTTGTACTTTCGCCACTTCATCACTTTGCAACAAATCTGTTCCCTGCAAGAGTAAAGCATAGCAAGCTTCAGCAGTTGCTTTTGTCGTTTTCCAATCTTGCGTTTGCTTTTGTTTCAGTAGCCAAATTTTCAGTTCATCAACTACTTCTTTGTCGTTTTCTATTTCGCTGAAAGCCTCAATAATCAAAGCTTGCGTTTCGATAGGTGCTTCATACCAAAACCAACCACTGCGAATATCTTTGAAATACATGCCCATTTCATCATTGTAAGTCGCATTTTGCCTCAATGATTCTAAAATGTCGGCTGGCGTTTTTCTATCTGCTTTTTCTAGCCTGTGAATAGCTAAAGCTATCATACCTTGCGAATATTTGCTTTGCGAAACCCAATATTCTTGTGCTTGTCCAAGATAATAATTAAAGGCTTTTTTATGCGTATTATTGAAATTTACATCTGGAAAAAAGCTACGAGCATATAAGTAGTGAATCGCAATATTCGATAGATTATTTTTGCTTAAATCAGTGTTATATTTTTTCAGATTTTTATAATCTTCATGAATTTTGCTATCCAAATATCGCACCGCTTTTTCCATTGCCGATTGCATATTGTAGTTGTCCGATTTGATGCCTAGCTGCTGCAAATGCCCAATTCCTGTGACGAGATGTTGCGTAATATAACGATTTGGTCTCATGCCCGAAAACCACGGCCATGCACCATTATCCATTTGCCGTTCCAATAATTTTTTCTCTGCTACGGCTAGTTCATTGGTCATTTTTTGCAAATCAAAAAGCAAACCTAAACGCTGTTTTCGCTCCGATTCGTTTTTCGCTGCTCTTACCCACGGCGTTTCTTCTAGCAACAAGCTTTTCAATTCTTGATTTTTCTCCAAGTTGGAAAGTAATGCACTTTTTACGGCTGCTTTATCCTTGTTTTGTTTCAAAATTTTGGCTTCTGCTGTCCAAGTATCAAATACTTTTTTGATTTTCGGACTAGAATTAGCCGCATGTGCTGCAATGCTATTGGCATAATAACGGCTAAAAATTTGCTCGCTACATTCATGCGGATATTCCATCATGTAAGGCAAAGCTTGAATAGCATACCAAACAGGGTGCGAACTAAATTCTAGCGTCATGCTTTGATGTTTCAAGGTATTGGAAGCCTCTGCTTTATCTAGGTTTTTAAAAGTAAATTTGTGTTCACCTTTTCCACGCACAGGCAAAGGCATGGTTTCTGTCACAAGCATACGATTTGTTAAAACAGGCAACATATTTTCTTCGCCATCAGAAAACTTGCCAGCTTTCGCAATGATTCGATACACAACGGCAGACACATTACCTGGAATATGCAGTTTCCAATTCAACGCACTACTTTTTTGGCCAGCTACCGAAAAATTTTGTTCTGCTTTGTGATTTCCAAAATCGGCATCAACTGCTTTCATCGTTGTCGCATCAAAAATTTGCAAAACGGCTGTTCCACTTAGGCTTTTTTCGCTCAAATTACTCACTTTTGTACTAATCGTAATATCGTCATTTTCACGCAAAAAACGTGGTGCATTAGGCATTACCATCAAATCTTTTTGCGTTACTACCGACTCTTCTATTTGCTTGTATTTTAAATCTTTGGTGTGTGCCAAAGCCATAAAACGCCATTTTGTCAAAGCTTCTGGAGCGGTAAACGAGATGATAATTTCGCCATCGGCATTGGTGCGTAAATCAGGCATAAAAAAGGCCGTTTCTTGCAAGTTTTTTCTGATTTGTACATCATCAAAACCGCCTTCTTTAAATTGTTGGTCATTTGGCGGAAGCGACATTCCTGCGTCGTCAGACTCCTCCATTTCTTTTCCTACTGTATCCATCATTATTGCCGAGGCAGGAGCGGCTTCTTTTGCCAGGCTTCTTTCAATTCCCATTGACTGCGGTACTGATTTCGTCATTGCTCTTCCTCTGCCTGAACCTCTTTTCGAATATTGCATGGCATCATAGCTATTGTGCCCATAGCTTGTTAAGGAAAAGCCAAACAAATTTAATTCATCATAATATTGATACACAGAATCGTGATATTTGTTCCAAGAGTTGGCAGCTAAGTAAGAACTATTTGTGCCAAAACCATTTACAGAACTTTGGCCAAAAGAATTTGACGAATAAGCATAATTTCTATAAATTCCAAAATTCCAATCGTGAGGCCGAAAAGCATCTAGCGAAGCATCATACATAGCAGCCAACATTTCGGCAGCTACTTTTTCGCCTTTCGAGCCACTTATTTTCAGTTGCCATTCTTCATCTTGGCCTGGCAAAAGTTTATTGCGAAACGTACTCAATTCTATGTTTAGTTCTTTGTTTGTCCATGGAATAGTAACCATTTTGCTTTGGCTAAAAAAGCGATTGTATTTTATCATCGTCCACGAAATGCCTATATTTCCTCTGTGTTGTTCTTCTATTTTGAAACGCAACTTTTTTTGAGCCTGAGACGCATCTAGCCATTCTCTTTTCAAAATGGTTTTGTGGTGTACGATTTCCACTAAAACTTGAGCATTTTCGGCAGCAGAACCATAAAAAATATCGACATATTCGCCTACATCTGCTTTTTCGGTAGAAAGTTGATGCCAAAACAATTCGTTTGTCGGCACTTTATCAGCATCTTGCTCATAAATCGTGATGTACTTTTGCCATGTTACTGCTTCGCCAAATTTATCTTTCGTTTTTAGTTCAACGAGATATTTTCCTGCTTTCCAAGTGTTTAAATTAGCTATTTCAAGCTCGCTTTTTTTAGTTGTTTTTATTTTTTTGCTAAAAACCTGCTTGCCTTTTTCCCAATTTTCTAAATTATTTTCGGCATCATATTCGTCATTTGCGAAGCGTTTATCAAAATCAGATTTTTCTATCACAAACTTATCTGGTTGCTCCCACAAACGATGTCTAAAAACTTTTTCTGGTGTTTTCAAAGCCGTAATACTAACCTCAATATCGGCAGCTTCAAACTCGCCATTTAGGTTAGTGGTCGCAATTGGAAAAGTTGTTGCTGCTTTCGAATCAATGACATCTGCCATATTTATACTTGCCAACAAAGCGGT
>JBMZCV010000226.1:0-6696 GCA_049613665.1 Chitinophagales bacterium
AAAAGACTAATTTTTAAAAGGTCAATCTTTTTGATTTTCTGACGATATTTTTATATATTAAATACAAAATAATATTAAAATGCAATATTTTATTGCAAATTGTTAATCATCATTAAAACGTCAAATCGGAAATAGCTGTAGTTTATTTAATAAGCACTTGGTACTTATTAAGAAAATATCGCAACTTTTTTTATCTTATATGGTTTTTATTAAAATGCAGAATGAGAAAAGACGTAAAAATGAAAAACTAGCTATAATCAAAAAAATATCTTCTAAGTAAGGTGTTTTTTAAGTATCAACAAACTTCTGAACAACACTTAAATAAAATATCCATGAAAAAAATATCATTTTTGCTTACCATTCTTTTCTGTATCATTATTTCTTGCGGAAACCCTAACCCTAATGTGAACAAAGCAGGCAATGATGAACTAAAATCATTGGAACTTGACCACAATATCAATAAAAATGAAATGGTTTATAAAGACATCGTATATGTGCCGATTTATTCAGATATTTATATAGATGTAGCTAACCAAAAAAGCCTATTAGCGGCGACATTAAGTATCCGAAATACTAGCTTTAAAGATTCCTTGTTTGTTTCTAAAATTGATTATTTTGATAGTGCAGGCAGTTTAGTCAGAAGCTATATCACAAAGCCAATAGGCATTGCTCCAATGGGTACGGTGAACTATGTAATCGAAAAAAATGATGATACAGGTGGTTCTGGTGCCAATTTTATTGTAGCACTTAATGCAAAAAGTAAGAATGTAAGGCCTTTGATTCAAGCTATTATGATAGGCGAACATGCCAATAAAGGTTTTTCGTTTTCGACAGATGGCTATTCGTTGATAAAATAAATAGTTGTTGCGAAGTATCAAGTACTATTAAGTAAAGCATTTGTTTAGTGGCTAACGCATTGACAATGAAAGCGTTTTCTTGTTCTAAAATGCTCAAAAACTGCTGAACGACTACTTAAAAGAGGTAACAGTCACTTTAAAAGTATCTGTTACCTCTTTTATTTTTTGCAGAAATAATCACTAATATCTATTTATATTGATAATCAGTGTATTATATTGTTTTTGAATACCGAAAAACATCTGACCAATTATTTAATATCTATTTTTCTTTCTAAACTTAGGACAACCTTTTACTAAACTAGGTTTTGACTTCAAAATTGGCACTTTTAAGGCTGCATATAAGTCTAGCTCATTGACAGAATCAGCAAATAAATGGCTGACAATATTTTTTGAGCCAAAAATAAATGGGCCTAAACGCATAAACATACCAATACGAGTGCTTTCCAAATCGTTCATAATCGTGACAGGCATACCTGCTGCTACCGAAAGTGTATAAACACCAGGTGTGATAGTATAAGTATTGAAAGCAGTAATGCGTTTCGTATCTGGGTTGGTATTCAAGGCATGATAAGTCGCTACATTGATGTATATATTTTGATAGCCACCACCTTCAAAAACACCACTTTCCCACAAATAGGCTGTAAATTGCAAACTCAATGCTGTTGGTAAAGCAACATCATAGTCTGGCTGCGTATTGCTAAATTCGGCTTCTGTTTCTAGCATACTATCAAAACCATTTAAACCATTATAATTTGATATTCCTAATTCCCAATTGCTAGCATTAGCTGCCTCAAAATTGCCATAATTTGCTTCTTCTAACTCTAAGCTGCTATTAGTCAAAGCAAAATCGCCTGATTCGTCTGTTTTTGCAAAACGCAATTTGCCTATATCTAAAACAGAAACGCCAAAAACAATACGGTTTCCATAAGAATACTTAAAGCCCAAATCAAAACCGATTGAGCTAGATTCCAAATTAAACTTGTAAGGGTCTAAGTTGGCACTATGAGCATATTCAAAGTTACCTTTCGTAATGTTTAGCGTGCTATCTTGCACTTCATAAGTTACCAAATCAGACGATAGATAAGCTGAACTCAAACCACCCAAATATTTTACTCTTGCACCAAATTTTAGACGTTGGTTTTCTCCAATCAATAAAACACGTCCATAAGTCAAGCCAACTTCCATCCAACTCAGCATACGCATATCTACGCCGCTTGTATATTGTTGTCCAAGATAGTCTTCATTCTGAAAATCGGAATAATACAATTGGCTAACTTCTGGCGATAAGCCTTTGAGCTGAAAAGAACTACGATGTTGTATCGTAAGTGCTACTGCTGAGTTGAAATCAATATCGTACATCACAGAAGGCAACTGTACACGAGTGTTGGTATAAATATTTGTGAGACCATTTGCACCATCCATGATGCTTGATTTTTCGGGGTCTAACGACCAAGAATAAAAAGCTTTTGGGTCAAATTGTGCAAAATTGTTGTGTGCAAAAATGCTTGCACCTACTGCCGTAATGTCGAATTTGTAAACTGTGCCTGCGATACTTGCAGGTTGCAAATCAATGGAATTGACACCAGCGTAGGGGGTAGTATTGAAGCCTATAAAATCTTGTGCCGAGAGCGAGAGGCTACTCAACGACAAGAACAGTAAGACAACAACAGAAAGGTAGCTTTTAAAATACTTCATACTCAAATAAGTTTAATTTTTAGAAGATGTAAGTGCCAAGCACTATTTAATAATTAGGTGATTTTTGCCAACGCCTTAAATTTCAGCATATTAGCTTCCACAATTTGTAGCATAAATCTATCCGACTACTTATTGCTTGAATAAGTCAAGCCGCAATAATCAGATTACATCAAAAAGTGTGCAAATTTACACAAAACTATTGAAAAGTATATCGCAAAGTAAAACCACCACCCGACAACAAGAAGTTTTCTCGGCCTTTTGCCAAAGAAGCCAAGTCGAGTCCTGGCTTTGCATCAAACGAAAAAGCAATAGGAGACTGAGCCAAAGCAAATTCAAGGCCAATTATCACATCTAAGCCAACATTTACATCACTTTCGATACTACCAACATGACCGCCACCGCCATAAAAAACGTGTAGTTCATCAACCATAACCTGAGTTTCTTTCATCAAAATAACGGTTACATCAAAGCCTCCATTGGTTCGGTTGATGCCTCTAGGCAAATAAACGCCAGCCATAATTTCGTAAGCTGTATTTTGGTTTGTAAATTGTTTGTAAGTCAAACCAGCAGGAAAACCCAAACGAACACCAATAGCACGCTCGTAGTTTTGAGCTACGCAAAAAGTAGTAGATAAGCAAAAAGCCAATATTAAGGTGGATATTTTTTTTAACATAAGAAGTTGATTATTTAAATGATAGTAAAAAAAATAACTTGATGTTTTGAGACCAACTCAACCATAAAGCACTTATTTTTTTGAACCTTACTAAATGTGAAAGTTTTAGAGGGCAAGCTAATCATTTTTTTTAATATATCGTTGTAATGTTATGGATATGATTCTTTTTTTATTGATATTTTGACAACTAAAAGCTGCTTTCTAATCCAAAATTAGCAAATTTGAGTACAATTGCTTACTTTTGCTAAAGCGACTGTTTAAATTTTTTTGTAACTATTTAGATAAACTTTTGAGATAAAAAGTCAGGCTATTTATTTTTAAACAAAGTTGTTTTTGAGCTTAATAGCAAAAATATTTTTAAGCGAAAAAAGCTGTAATAACAATAGATACTTTTTTTTAAAAAATAAAATTTAGTGCTTCAAAACTTAAACAATCTCTAATTTGAACTCCAACATTAAAAAAGATAAGCAAGACATGAGTATGGAAACAAATTTGTTCGACTATGCCAACGAATTGTTGCAAGAAATAGAAAGTTTTACGACCGATAACAAAGAAACACTCGAACAGTTTAGAATAAAACACTTAGGCTCAAAAGGCACACTAAAAGAGTTGATGAAAGGTTTTAGAGATATTCCTAAAGCAGAGAAAAAAGCTTTTGGGCAGTTGGCAAACAAAGTGAAACAAACGGCAGAGCAAAAGTTTTCGGAACTAAAAGAAAGCTTAGAGACTGAGGAAGAAAAAATAACCGTGCCAGACTTGATGCGTCCTGCCGAGTTGCAAAATATCGGAAGTCGCCATCCTATCGCTATTGTGAAAGCTCAAATGTGCGAAATTTTTGAACGTATAGGCTTCGTAACCGTTGATGGCCCTGAAGTAGAAGACGATTGGCACAACTTTACGGCTTTGAATACGCCCGAAAATCATCCTGCTCGTGATATGCAAGATACTTTCTATGTCGAAAAACGAGAAAATTTGCCAGATATGCTGCTACGAACTCACACTTCGTCGGCACAATCTCGCATTATGAAAACGCAAGAACCACCCATTCGCATTATCGTTCCAGGGCGTGTATATCGCAACGAAACCATTTCGGCACGAGCTCACTGTCAGTTTCATCAAATCGAAGGTTTATATATAGACGAAGGGGTTTCTTTTGCCGATTTGAAACAAACATTGCTTTATTTTGCACAAGAAATGTTTGGCAAAAATACAAAAATTCGTTTGCGTCCATCTTATTTTCCATTTACAGAGCCATCTGCCGAAATGGATATTTCCTGTTTTATTTGCAATGCCAAAGGCTGTTCGGTGTGTAAATATACAGGCTGGGTAGAAATTTTGGGTTGTGGTATGGTTGATCCTGCTGTTTTGGAAAATTGCGGTATTGATAGCGAAAAATATACAGGTTTTGCTTTTGGTATGGGCATAGAACGCTCGGCAATGTTGCGGTACAAAATTAATGATATTCGATTGATGTTTGAAAACGATGTACGTTTTCTAAAACAATTTTCGGCTACACACTAGCTTTTTTTGTAGAAAAAAAATTAAAATGCCTTTGTTGAAACAACTCAACAAAGGCATTTTCTTTTGAACTGAAAAATAGTATGTTTCACTTGTCAAAAGGTGCCTTTTATTTCATCATTTTTCCTAACAAGCCATCTTTTTTTATAATATGTTTAATATCTTTAAAAGCAATAGGCAGAGTAATAGTGCCAAAAGCATAAGGAGCAATTTCGTAAGGGTCGTATATAAAAGTGATACTTTCGAGCGTGAGATAAAAATTTTCGTTGAGTTTTAGCTCTGTTTCAAAAAGAAAATCTGTAAGCGGAGCATTAGGAGGAATATCTTGCTGCATACGCAATTCTTTTTCAGCCAACTTTTCCAACACAACTTTATAATTGTCTTCAAAAATATCGGTAAGTTGTATTACTTTTCCATTATTTAAATCGAAATTAAAATTTTTGCTCATGTAATTTGGGTGAGCTCCGCCCATGTAATAGTATTTATTGAGAGCAAAACTCAAAATATGATGTTCATTATTATGAATTTCCCAATCAATTTCATTTGACCACATTTGCCCATATTGCTCACCATATTCCGTAAAAGAATTGAAAAAAGCAGCGGTAGCTTCTTCTATTGAGTTAGCTGCCGTTTCATCTGGATTAGAAGCCAAATCGTTTAGCATTTCCAACAAATATTTGTTAATCGTGGCATTCATCGTATTAGCAAGCTCTTCATTTCCCGCTTTTTTAATTCTTGGAAAGTTGAGTTTCATCGAAGCACAAGCTTCTTGCTCATCGCAATCTAGTTCTTTTTCAAAATTTATGACATGTAGCGGAACACTTCCTACGGCATATTTTTCTTCTAAAAATAGTTTCGAGTTGTCGCCTGTTTTCTTGCTGTTCCAAGTACCTTCTAGCCGAGCCGTATTCACAAATTTGCTTTCAAACATGCCTGCCAAAACAATATTATTGGCAGTATTCTGATTATAAGCAGCTATTTTTACTTCTGCTTTTCTATTAATCGTACTTTCTGCATTAGAAAAAATATTTTTTTCTTTTTTATAAAAAAAATTGCCACTCAATAAAGTATCTATACGAATAAGGTGCATGATAATAGGGTCAGATGCAATATTGCCTTCCAAACGTTTATAAAACTGCTGAGGCAAATTTTGTACAGGTTCGACTGCAACAGTTGTTGTAGGTTTTTCAGCGTCAATATTTGTTTCAATACTATTTTCGCTATTTTTATCTGTTTGTTTTGCAGGATCTTGACAAGCAATAAGACTCAAAAGTAGAAAAATTAGGTAATAACATTTTACATTAATAAGTTTTTTCATAGTTCGTATCTTTTTGTTTCAATCAAAGATACAAATTCAATGTTTTTATGAGCCTATAAATGCTTTTTTTTTCTAGGAAAAGATTTTTTTTTAATGCGGTATAAGTGTTTCTCAAAAAATAATCGTTTTATTCACTACTTCAATAAGTGCCGAGCAGCAATTAATATAGCCTGTTTGATTTGCTGATGTACTGAAAATGAATGTGTTAAGTAGTCAGACAAAAATAAATATATATCTCGTTGGAGCTAACACGCTGAACATCAATGCGTTAGCACGAATAGACCGTTTATTAAGTAGTGTCTGGTACTTAGTTTCGAAAAAAGGGCATTTTTTCTTATTTGAATAAGCAAAAAAATAAGGTGGCAGACATTTTTTTAATGTCTGCCACCTCTTTTAGAAGTTGCTTAGAACTTTTTTTTTACTGATAGATTCACTTTTCAAATACTTGATTACTTTTGAACAATTAAGTAGTACGCTGTAAAGTAAACTATGTAAGATTTTTCAAAAAAAAATATTACTCTTTTGTTCAGACCTGGCAGGTTTTAGAAATCTGTCAGGTGGGGTGTCGAATTTCATGGTATTTTTTTATAAACATTCGCCCTATTTTTTGTAAGAAATAACAAAATAATAAGTCT
>JBMZCV010000227.1:0-6587 GCA_049613665.1 Chitinophagales bacterium
TTTTTTTGGTTCGTTTTTTTTATCAAGTAAAAAAATGAACAACTAGCCAAAAGGGGCTACACGAAAGATATAATTTCTTTCTTATGTTATCTTTGCACCACCCAAATTGTCAAAGAACCTGCTTTTTTAGAGGAAATAAAGCTATTGTGACATAGCAAAAACTATGCAAGCTTTTGATATTTAATTTGTTACAAATCAAAAAAACAACACTTTCAACACTAAAAAGATACACTATTTTCCTTTAAACTGCAAGTTGATAGCATCGCAATCGTGTAAACTTGACTTTAAAACTACTTTTTTCTCGCCATTGCCATCAAAAATAAGCATAGCAGCTGTATTTGGCGGCCGTTTGCCTTCGCTATGAGCATAAACGACTAAAAAATTGTCGGCATCAGGCAAAACTTCTATTCGCAAAACTTTCTTTTCGGTCTTTAACAAATAGTTTTGCAATATCCAATTGCCATTTAAATAGAGCGAAATAATATCGCCATCTTCATATTCTTCGTCCCAAACTTTTATGGTAATGATATTGCTATCAAGATTTACTTTTCGGCCAGAACGCACTCGCCTTTCGCCAAGTTCATCAGGCATATTTCGGCTGTTGAAAGTTAGTTTTAAAGTATCTAAGGCAGGATTTTTTACAATAGGTGTTAGATTCAGAGGTTTTGGCTTTGGATTTTTGGGTAAAATTATTGGCTCTGGTTGTGCAGGCGTTTTTTTAGGCTTTCGCACCAAATCAGCTAAATCTGAAACATCTGGATTGTTTGGATAATAGGTAGTAGCAAAAGGCAAATATCTTTTGGTGCTGCAACCATTGCTATCAGTGGCCATCACAAAACCAATCGTAGCAACAGGATAAGAGGCAGAAGCAGTTTGAATTTTCTGTATGATTTTATTTAAATCTTTTTCATATAAATAGTCAATGCCGCTTTTATTTTGCATTTTTAGCTCATAACTACATACTTGCACCTGTTTTTTGCCATCTAAAATAGCATATCCATTTGTATAAGTCATTTCTCCTGTGCCTCCAACGGCTTCAGCTTTCCAATTGAAAAAGTCGTCTTGTGTGTTGTCTGTCAATTCGGCATGAGGAATTTTTATAGAATCTGGCTGGCCAATTTTAAAGTTTTTGACAAGACTGTTTGCCATAGCATCGGTTATTGTGACGCTATATCTGCCTGCTTTCGCATCTCGCAAAAGTGGCTGCGTACTGCCATCTGACCAACGATAAGTATAAGTACCTGCTCCCGAGCCACCGCTTGCTCTCACAACGGCTTGCCCATTGGATTCGCCTGCACAACGCACCATTCTAGCGTTGATTTCGGCAATTAATTCTTGCTGTTCTGGCTGGTTCAAGACTTTGATTTGATGCACTTGCGAGCCGCCAGAAGCCGTAAAGCCCCAATAGACAAAAGGCTTTTTCCTAAATATTGTTTTGACGATATCTTCTTCGAGGCTCAAATGCAAATCTCCATCGAGATAGACTTTGAGTTTTTCGCTTTTGGGTAGCCATACAATGCGTGCTGTATGTGTGCATTTTTGGTTGATGTCGGTAATGTCTTTTGGCCCTGCGAGCGTATTTTTGCTATTGTGGTTTGGGTCGGCATTTTTGACAATGGCGATGTGTCCAAACTTGGAAGTTTTTTTCATTTCTTTGCTCGTGGCCGTATTGTCAAATTCGATGGCCAAAGATGGCGAATTGATGCCTGAATAGCCTAAGCCAGATTTGTTGCCGCCAATTTGTGTCAGGTTTTTTTGTTGAAAAACAAAGGCAATGCCACCGTTTTCTTTGTTTTTTTCGCCACAACTCAAAGTGAGCTGAAACGAAAGGTCGAAGGTTTTGGAAAGGTCGAAACGTTCTTTGTTCCAAACCGCTCCTTTTCGATTAGATTCGGCAGTTGTTAGGCTATATTGGTCGATGACGATTTTTTTGGCCGAGCCTACGACATTCATTTGAGCGTAAGACACCGAAAAACAAGCCAAACAACAGAATAGAAAGCTCATTCTCAAAGCAATAGATATTTTTTTTCGTTTAGATGTGAAAAGTAAAAACATAAGATTAAATAAGGATAAAGTAAGGTAATTTTTAATGTGCAAGTATCTATTCTTTTTTAGAATAAAAAAAACAGCACTTTTTTTTATGACGTAAAAAATTGTAAATGGTTATTTATTATTACTAATTTTTTCAACAAAAAAATGATATTTTCAATATACTGAAAAAGCGTAAACCAGAGCATTCTGATTTACGCTTTTTGCATTTTTTTCTATAAAAATATTTTAGCACCGAATAAGCATTAATATCACTTACAGTCATTATGCCTTTTAAATTGAAATCGCTGTCTAAGTAAACATTGATTTCTTCAGTATTTAGAAGATAAGCATTAAAATCTGCTAGTTGCGTATTCGTGAATAAAAACTATTTTATTGCAACAATAATTCTTCAGCATTCGCTATCGCCTTTTTGCTAAAGTCGTCACCGCTCAACATTTTGGCGATTTCTTCCACTCGTTGTTTTTTGGTGAGTTGTCGGATGTTGGAAATGGTTTTTTCGCCATCAAATTTTTTGTAAACAAAATAATGGCTATCGCCTTTGCTCGCTATTTGTGGCAAATGCGTAATGCAAACAACTTGATGATTTTCGGCCAAATGCTGAATCATTTTGCCTACTTTCAAAGCGACTTCGCCAGAAATACCTGTGTCTATTTCGTCGAAAATAAGCGTTGGTAAGGCCATATTATCGGCCATCAGCGACTGAATACAAAGCATCAAACGAGAAAGCTCACCACCAGAAGCTACTTTTCGCAAAACAGCATGAGATGTGCCTTTGTTGGCCGCAAACAAAATCTCAATTTCATCTAAACCATTGATTGTCAAGGATTTAGCTTTTTCATTTTTGGTTTTTATAGTCGCAGCTTTCATGCCAACAGCATCGAGCAAGTTATTTATTTTTTGCTCAAAAACAGGGATTTGCGTTTTTCTATTGCCAGAAATTTGCTCTGCTTTCGCCAATAAATCTGTTTCCTGCTCTGCTATTTTTTCTTCCAAAGCCTTTAAATCTTCATCTGAAGTTTCGATAGAAGATACCTTTTCAAATAACTCATTTTGAATAGCCAACAATTCGGCAAGTGTTTCTACTTGATGCTTTTTTTGCAGGCGATAAATCATATTCAAACGCTCATCAATTTCGGCTGTTCGCTCTGGATTCATTGCTACATCTTGCTCCAAACTCTGAATTTCATCGCTGATGTCTTGCAATTCGATAGCTGTACTTTCGATTCTATCATACAATTCCGAGACTTCGGGCATAAAAGTATTGATATTTGCCAAAGCTGTTTTTACACTATTGATTTGCGTCAGCACCGAAAAATCGTGTTCTTCCAATAGCTGATAACACTCTGCCAAATTTGTTTGTATGGCTTCCACATTGTTGAGTTGCGAAAGCTCTTGTTCCAAAACTTCTTGCTCATTTTCGTCTTGCAACTCGGCAGTTTCCAGCTCATTTAGCTGAAACGACATATAATCTAAGTCTTTTTGCAAACGTGCCAAATTTTCTTTAAGCTGCTTTAGTTCTCTCTTATTTTTTTGATAAGATTTGAAAAGCAAACGATAATTTTGCAGCAAAGTTTCGTGTTCGGCCAGCGTATCAATGATAAACAAATGGTATTGAGCATCGTGCAAATGCAAGGTTTGATGCTGTGCAAGCAAACTCACTAATGACTCGCCAAGTTGTTTTAAAATCGTTAGCGAAACAGGCGTATCATTGATGAAAGCACGAGATTTGCCAGAAGTGCGAATTTCACGCCTGATAATCGTTTCGTCGTCATAATCTAGCTGGTGTTTTTCAAAAAAAGCCTGCAATTGATAGTGTTTCACATCGAAAGTGCCTTCGACAATACATTTGCCTTTCTGATTTTTGAGTGCAGCAATATTGGCACGACGGCCGAGAATGAGCGAAAAAGCACCGATAATAATAGATTTTCCTGCTCCTGTCTCACCTGTGATGATATTGAGTTTTTTAGAAAAATCCATTTCTAGCCTATCTATCAAGGCATAGTTTTGGATAAAAAGTTTTTGTAACATAACTTAAACAATGTTTGATAGCAAAATTATAAAAAAATTAGCTTTTTTATTATTTTTTTATGCAAAAAAATGGAAAATGAGAGATAATAGAAAAATTAAAAAAACTTCCTATCAAAAATTCTTTTCGCCTTATTTTTTTAGCAAAGAAATAAAGCAGAAAGGCTGCTTTTTGTTTTGGAAATTCGTTTTTTAGAATGTGATGTTTTTTATTTTATTCAACTCCTACAATTTCTAAAAAAAAATGATACAAAAAATATTTTTATTTATTTTCATAACAATTATCTCAAGCTGTTGTTTATCAGATTCTGACTCAGACTTATGCCGTACTACTTATCAGTTTGATTTTCCTATTACTTTATATCCAGCCATAGATACTTTTCAAATAAATGATACTGTATGGCTAGAAATGCAGTATGCCCAAAACTTATTTGATAGAAATTCGGCTACTATTATAGAAGTGGGAGATTTTGATTTTGAATTGGAATTATTGTTAGGTGGTTTTGATTTAACAGGTGTGTATGATGCTATTGAAAGCTTTGAAGTTGTTGCTATACAAGGAAATGTTACTAAACAAATATTGCCTGTTTTTAGTAGTTTCAATTTAGAATTTGAATGGACAAATAACGAAGTCTATGCTTTAAAACTGGCTATTATTCCTAAAAACATAGGTAATTTTTCAACAACATTTAATGATGGCAATTTTTTAAATAGAGATGTCATGCTAAATGAAGATAGTCCTTGCAAAGAACGCTTACAAATTAGTTATAGTATTAATCATTTATTAGACAACAATTATGAATTTTATATCAATAATAGTTCTGATGAAATCACTACTCTTGAAGGATATAACTATGCAGGTACTTATTCCTTCGTAGTTACAGAATAAAATAATAAAATTGAACACAATAGCTTTTTCGCCTTATTTTTTTAGCAAAGGAATAAAGTAGAAAGGCTGCTTTTTGTTTTGGAAGCGACAAATATAGCTTTCATACAAAGGTTTGCACAAAACAAACAAGCAACGTTTTTTCATTAACAATCGTTATATTTGAAAAGAAACATAAGTCTTCTTATGAAGTTTACACATTTTATAACCGAAAAAATTTAGTTGAAACCATGAAAAAACGATTCAACCTATTAGTGCCGTTTTTGCTTGTCGTTGTGCTGTCATTTACTGGCTGCCTCACTTTCAGCGACAGTTGCAAACACGAAGTCACTTACATCAAACCTGTTCCTGTTTACAAATCTTTGGAAGAAATTCGCACGCCTATCACAGTTAGCGAAGCGAAAACAATGAACAACATTGGCAAAATTTATTATTACAATGATTATTTGCTGATAAACGAAATTCGTGAAGGTATTCACATTATCAACAATTCAGACCCTCGCAATCCGCAAAAAGTAGCATTCATCAATATTCAAGGAAATATCGACTTGGCTGTGAAACAAAACATTTTGTATGCCGATAGTTATATTGACTTATTGGCTATCGACATCAGCAATATCGAAAATCCAACTTTGGTTAGTCGCTTAGAAAATATATTTCCGAGCATACATGAGCAAGACGGCAAATTTTTGGTGGCCCAAAAAGGCGAAATGGTCACAGAAAACGTCAATTGCGACATGTTCATCTCTGCCAATCCAGATATTTGGTTGATAGAAGACAGCAGCGACCCATCTATTGGCGGAGCTATTTCGGGTAGCGATGTAAGCCGTGCTTTGGCTTCAGGCATTTCTGGTTCTATGGCTCGCATTGTCACAAAAGGCAACTATATTTATGCTTTACACAATCAAAGCTTGCAAATTGTGGACATCAGCAACGCTGCTACTCCTAGTTTGAGCAATACCGTTAGTATCGTCAATGGTGTTGAAACGGTATTTCCACACGAAAATTATCTATTTATGGGAGCAAATAACGGCATGTATATTTATGACAATAGCAATCCAAGCTTACCATCTTATTTGAGCAATTATGAGCATATTCGTTCTTGCGACCCTGTGGTAGTACAAGGAGATTTTGCGTATGTTACTGTTAGAAATGGCCGTGACTGTGGTGGCTGGCTCAACCAATTAGATGTAGTCAATATCTCGAATATCAATAATCCAACTGTTGTAAACGAAGTTAGTATGTCAAATCCTCATGGCTTGTCGGTTTTAGATAAAGACCTTTTTGTTTGCGATGGCACAAATGGTTTCAAAGTTTTCGATGTAGAAACTGCAAGTACGCCAACATTGGTGAGTAGTTTAAGCAATTTTCAGGCCTATGATGTCATTGCAGTACCGAGCAAACCATTATTGCTCATTGTTGGGAAAGATGGTTTGCGTCAGTATGAACGTAGCAACCCAGACGATTTGAAATTATTGAGCGTTTTGGCTGAATAAGAAATATTTTAACTTTTGTTTTAATGTTTTAAACCTTCAAGGTGGGCTGTCGAATTTAAGAATAACGAGAATGTTATTTTTCGCTCCAAAAAGTGCCAAATAAACTATAAAACAGGTATGAGTTTTCA
>JBMZCV010000228.1:0-6531 GCA_049613665.1 Chitinophagales bacterium
GCTATGTTATATAATCCCGTTGGGATATTAGCAAAAACAAAAAACTCAACTTATTGTCCTGACGGCTATAGTGTTATTACCAACAAGTTGTTACGAAAAAATACGCTATTTATCCTTTTAGTTGCTGGTGAATAACACACAGCAACGGTGAGAGTTGTCGTTTTTTTAGAATAACATAACATGCAATAAAAAGGCTAAAATGCCAATCAAAAACCTTAGAAAATTTAAATTACAGTGTAGTAGTTTTTAAGCATAACTTTCTCTAATGTTTCACTAAAAAAAACAAATGGCAAATTCTAGTACCAAAAAAGCATCAAGTATTGTAGCTATATTAGCTGCTATTTTATTGTTAATTTTACAACAATTTGGAGTTATTGATACTCCTAATCAAACAACCAATGAGCAGCGACCGCCAAGTAGCATTAATGGAACACAAACAAAAGATACTGTTTCGGAGCAAAAAACGAAAGAAGTAGTCTCTAAACTTGATAAAAAGGATATTCCTCCTAAGACATCTGCTCCAATTGATTTAGATAAAACCGCTAAAGTAAAGCCGAAACCGAAAAAAGCACCACAAACACAAGAAAGCGATGAGCAAACTGCTGGAGGAGTTTTGGCGGAATTAGGGCAAAAAAAGCTGATTTATACTCGTCATGCCGAATGTAGAATGGATTGCAGATATATATCGGAAAGCGAAATTAAGGATATTTTGAAGCGAGGAAAAATTAATCATCGCAAAAGCAAACCTTATGATGCACCTTGCCCTTCTTATGCTGTTGAAGGAATAACAAAAGATAACCAAGAAGTGCGTATTGTTTTTGCGAAATGCGACTATGCAACAAAAGTAATTACTGCCATTGATTTGGAACGAAAATACAGTTGCCATTGTGACTAAATAGTAACTGCTACTGATGTTTTCATAACAATCCTTTAGAAATGACATATATCTAAAATATGTCATTTCTCATTAGGTGTTTTTTTGTTTCATTTTTTTTAGGAATGGCAAAAAAATATTTTAAATTCGCTACTGCTCTCGCTCTGGCATATTGATATTGCCATTCAAAACAGCACCTTCTTCTACGCTCAAAATTGGTGTGCTAAAAACGCCTGTAATATTGCCTTTTGGCCCTATATTCAACTGCTTTTCGGCTTTAATTTCGCCTTGAAATGTGCCATTCAAATTCATTTCATTAGTTTGCACATCTACTTGCAATTGACTGGTATCGCCTGCCACAATCTTTCCATCGCATTCGATATGGCCATCTATTTTTCCATCTACACGCACATCGCCTTTCGCATAAATATTGCCTTTTACGGTAGTGCCTAGACTCAAAATCGTAACACTCGAATTGAAATCATTGTAATTATTGTTGTTTGCCATTTTCTAAGGATTTTTCTGTAAAAAAATGATTCGCAAGATAGTTATTTATGCCTAAAATTTAAAATTTTTAGCAAAAATAAAAGATTTGCATTTTTCAAACAAATCATATATATTACAGTAATCATTTTATCAATGATTCGGACATTTTTTATAACCATTTTCAGTTGAATAAAAAACGCTTTTTGACAAGGGAAACATACTATTTTTCAGTTCAAAAGGCTACAAAAAGGGCAAATATTGGCTGCCTTAACCTAAAAAAAAAGTATGTTTAAGCCTTTGATAAAAAAATGTATAAATGTCCGAACTATTAATTTTATAAACTTTAAATAAGTTAAAACATGAAACATTTATTACAAATTACAATAGCAAGCTGCATGTTCATGCTATTTTCGAATACAACAACACTACATGCCCAACTATTTGTAGATGATAGCTTTGATGCCGAAACAATGGTGCTTGATTTTTTTGATAGCCAACAGCAAGCATTAATGATTGAAAATATCACTTTCACAGGAGCAGATGGCTCTATGGGATTTTTTGAAGGAAGTGAATGTAATGTCGGTCTCAATGCAGGAATTTTAATGACTACTGGCACTATTGAAAATGCTATAGGGCCAAATAATCAAGGATTACAAACAGGA
The DNA here is from genome assembly GCA_049613665.1 of Chitinophagales bacterium. Lineage (GTDB taxonomy): Bacteria > Bacteroidota > Bacteroidia > Chitinophagales > UBA2359 > JBMZCV01. The sequence goes on from JBMZCV010000228.1 coordinate 2,023, forward strand.
CATAATCAAACAAATGGTGATAGTGATTTAGATGCTATTGAAGGGGTTTTGGGTACAAATGACGCTTGCATTTTAGAGTTTGATATTGTGCCTTTTGTCGATTCTTTAGTCTTTCACTATGTTTTTGCGTCAGAGGAATATCTTGAGTTTGTCGATTCATTCAATGATGTATTTGCCTTTTTTGTTTCGGGGCCTGGCTACACTGAAAACACAAATATTGCACTCATTCCAAATACTGATATTGAAGTATCTATCAATAATATAAATGCAGATGATTATAGCCAATATTATGTAAATAATGGCAATGGCAGTAGTGCTCCTCAAGATACCGATGCAACAGTTGTTCAATATGACGGTTTTACAACGCCTCTCACAGCAGTTATGCACGTTGTGGCTGGCGAAACTTATCATATTAAACTAGCAATTGCTGATGACTCAGATTCTGCTCTTGATTCTGGCGTTTTCCTTAGCGTAGAAAGTTTAGGAGGCAGTCCACAACTAGCGACGATATCAGACTTTTCGGCAGAAACAACAGTAGCAGATGGTTTGACAGTAAGCTTTCAAAACGAAGCTAGGTATGGTACAGATTGGCTTTGGGATTTTGGCGATGGCAATACTTTTGAAGGTCGCTATCCAGAACCACACACTTATGCGACGGCTGGCGTTTATACGGTTTCGCTCACTACTTCCAATTATTGTTGCTCAACGACTGAAAGTTTTGAAGTTGGTGTTGGCGGTGTGCAAGTAGGCATAAACGAAAATGCAAGCTATGACTTTAATTATGCTACTTTTATGGTTTATCCAAACCCTACCGATGGACAAATTCAAATCATATTGCCAAACTCAGATGAGTCGACAATTAGCTTGTATGATGTAGCAGGAAAATTGGTGCATCAAGAAAAAGTTTTTGGACAATTGAATATGAATTTAGATGCTTTTGGAAAAGGTATTTATTGGGTAAATGTACGTTCAAATGAAGATGTTTATACGCAAAAAATAGTAAATTTTTAAAAAATGAATTAGTTTTTTGCAACCTTTCACTTACTTATTTTGTCTTATAAACAAGCACATTTTAAGAAGTGCTAGAAATGAAGTGCTAGAAATGACATATTTCTAAAAAAACAACAGCTCATCACTTTTTTATTTGACGCTTTTGACTAAAAAATATGTCATTTCTTCTTTGTTGATAATCAAAAAAATATTATTTTTGAAAATAGTAGTCTTTATCTTATCCATTTTTATACTTATTTTGTCGGTATTGCCATGCTCAGATGGCCATACTTGCGAAGCGGAAGAAGATGCAAGTTGGTCAATGACTCACGAGCATTCAGAAGATGAAAAAGACCACTGTTCGCCATTTTGCTCTTGTGCTTGCTGTGGCATAACAATTGTTTTAGAAGAAACGGAAGCCGAAGAAAAAACGAAAATAACATTTCAAAACACTTATAGCTTTTCTTATTCATTTCATTACGATTTTGCATTTCTAAAAAACATTTGGCATCCGCCATCTTTTTGTTAAAATAAAATTGAGGGAGGAGTCTTTTTCCACAAAAGGCTCAAATTCTATTTTGTTCAAATTTGCTTACAAAAAAGGCATTTTTGGCACGAAAACCTATTTTTAATATTTTAACAAAAACATAAAATGAATAATAGTCATATTAAATTTTTAAGCATCATATTTTGCATGATGCTACAAACTGCTCTTTTTTCTCAAACGACAATAGTAAAATTCCAAATTTTAGAAGAACACGATAAAGAAACTTTAATTGGTGCTACCGTTTATTTTGAAGCACTCGAAAAAGGTGCTGTCACTGATGTAGATGGCTTTGCGACTGTCGAAAATGTACCTTTCGGCTCACATGAAGTACATATTTCTTTTGTTGGCTACGAAGAAATAGAAACAGAGGTTGAAGTTTCTGAAACGAATAATAACTTTGTTTTTTCTTTAGAAGAACACGATGAACACATGAATGAAGTAGTCGTAAAAGCTACTCGAAGCACTCGCACGATACAAAATATTCCGACAAGAGTAGAACTAATTGGTGCGGAGGAATTGAGTGAAAAAGCAATTATGAATTCGGCAAATATTTCGTTGGTGTTGCGTGAAAGCACAGGCATTCAAATTCAACAAAGTTCGTTGAGTAGTGGCAATAGCAGTATTCGCATTCAAGGCTTGGACGGTCGCTATACACAATTGCTCAAAGATGGCTTTCCTTTGTATGGCGGTTTTGCGGGCGGCTTGAGCATTATGCAAATTCCTCCGCTAGATTTGCAGCAGTTCGAGATTATCAAAGGCAGCTCTTCAACTTTGTATGGCGGCGGTGCGATAGCAGGTTTGGTCAATATGGTATCGAAAACGCCAGACGAAGATGGCGAGCCGATGATGGATATTATGCTGACGCAAACACAGGCTTTGGGCAGTACTGCAAATGTTTTTTATGGCAAAAGAACAGGAAAATTGGGCTATACTTTGTATGGCTCTGGCCATTATCAAAATGTGTATGACAACAATGATGATGATTTCAGCAACTTGCCACAAACGACATCTTTTGCTTTCAATCCAAAATTGTTTTATTATCCTTCCAAAAAAGCGACTTTTTGGCTAGGTATAAATGCAACTTACGATGAGCGAAACGGTGGCGATGTGACAGCGATAAAAGAAGGTGTAAAGGATGAACATTCATACATAGAAGAAAATACATCTAAACGAATCAGTACGCAAGCCCTTTATGAGCAGTCTTTTGGCGAAAATAAAAACTTGCAAATTAAAAATAGCATTTCATTTTTCGATAGAAACCAACAATTGCCATTGCTTTCATTTAGTGGCATACAATGGAATACTTTTTCGGAAGCCAATTTTAGCATAAATAAAGAGGATACCGATTGGATTTTTGGAGCAAATATATATAGCAACAATTTTAAAGAAAAAAATGGATATTTAAATATTGCCCCTGTTTTATTTGTGCCAAGAGACCAAAATGATATTACATTCGGTGCTTTTGCCAATAATACGACTGATATTTCTGAAAAATTGGTGCTAGAAAGTGGTTTTAGACTAGATTATTCGCCAGATTGGGGCATTTTTCCATTGCCTCGTGTGTCTTTGCTGTGGAAACCAAATCATCATTTTTCGAGCCGTTTGGGTGGTGGTTTAGGCTACAAAATACCTGATATGTTCACAGAAGCGGCAGTTGCTAGACATTTTCAAGGCATTCAAGCTATTAATAAAAAGTATTTAGATGCAGAACGCTCTGTCGGTCTCAATTTGGATTTGCACTACAAAGGCATGATTACCGAAAAAATAGGCGTTTCTATCAATCAACTGTTTTATTTAACAAGCATTAATAATGCTACGATATTAGTAGATGAATTTTGTGCCTACAACACTTGTTTACACGACCCTAATTTTGGAGCTTTTATGAATGCTCCTAGAAATGTTGTCAGTACAGGAGCAGAAACAAATATCAAGTTTAGCTACAAAGATTTCAGATGGTTCATTAATTATGCTTTTATTGATGTAGGATTAAATTATTTGTCAGATAGGCCGCAAAAGTTTTTGACAGCAAAACACAATGCAGGTATGGTGTTGATGTATGAAAATGATAAATGGCGTATTGGTTACGAAGCCTATTATACAGGCAAGCAACGATTAAGCAATGGAAGTGAGACAACAGATTTTGTAACTATGGGTTTGATGGTGCAAAAACACTTTAAATGGGGAAGCCCTTTCATCAATTTTGAGAATTTCACAGATAGAAAGCAAAGCCGCTTTTCGGAAGAAGTATCAACAGTTGCAAATCATAACATGCCTGTTTTTCGTGAAATATATGCTCCAACCGATGGTTTTATTTTTACGGCTGGCGTAGTGATTAAGCCTTTCGGAAATAAGCATGAGCATCATTAAGTGCTTTTTTTAATTGAAATAACAAAACAAAGGTTTTCGCTAATATCCTAACGGGATTATGTAACATAGCATGGGGCTTTAACCCTATGTCTCCAATGATTGCAGAAAATTAGCTCTGAAAGAGCGATATAAAATCGAAAATTGGTTTGTTATTTATATCACTCTTTCAGAGTTCGTATTAGCATTACCTTTTTTTCATAGGGTTAAAACCCTATGCTATAATATATTACTCCTTTGGAATTTCATAACATTAAGCTTTTCAATTAACCTGACGGCTATGGTGTTATCACCAACAAGTTGTTACGAAAAAATGAGTTTTAAACTCCTTATTTAGTTTTTAGTTGCTGGTGATAACACACAGCAACGGCGAGAGTTGTCGTTTTTTTAGAATAAAATAGCATGTAATAAAAAGGCTAAAACGCCAATTACTTATATTACAATGTAAAGTAAGTTTGTTATATTTTTAAAGATGTGAGAAATGACATATTTCTAAAACTACGATAGACTTGTTTCTAATTATTTATAATTTATAATAAATTTTTAGCTTTACTTTTATGAAAATATATAACATTTGTTTTTTCAAAACCAAATTATATAGTATAAAA